>NZ_QSDM01000002.1:0-303447 GCF_003464045.1 Dorea sp. AM58-8
ATGAGCTGGAACATTTATTTTCAAGCGTTTACTGTGAGGACTTGGAGAAAAAGGCTATCTAATCTCAATACATTTCTAACTCCCCATATATACTGGGGAATACATATCAAAATTTGCGTAAACTACAATCAGCACACGGAGGTCGTGATCCGGGTGCAGTATACAATGGACGACAGGAAAAGGATGATACTCTCAGACTTGCATTGGCAGTGGGAGAGAATCTGCAGAATAACGGAATTGATGTGGAGTATACTCGTACAACGGATGTATACGAAACTCCTTATGAGAAAGCAATGGAAGCAAATGAAGCAGGAGTAGATCTCTTTATTTCCATTCATCGCAATTCCTTTCCGTCGGATAATACAGCGTTTGGAGTGGAATCGTTGGTGTATGATCTGTCTGGACTGAAATATGAGATTGCTGAATCGGTCAACCAGCAGCTTGAGGCAGTAGGATTCCGGAACCTTGGAGTGAAGGCACGACCGAATCTTGTGGTGCTCAAACGGACAAAGATGCCGGCAGTGTTGATTGAAGTAGGGTTTATTAATTCGGATGTGGATAATCGGTTGTTTGATGAGAATTTTAATGACATTGCATTGGCAATTTCGGATGGAATATTGGATGTCTTGAGGGATAACAGTCTTATATCTGAATCAGAAACAGATCCTGGATCAGATACAGAGCACGCTCCTGATCTGAAGCCTGAGCCGGAATATCGGGTACAGGCAGGCGCATTTCGCAACCGTATGTACGCAGAGCGTTTGCTGGGTGAACTACTGGAGCAGGATTATCCGGCGTATATTGATGATTCCGGCGCATATGCGAGAGTGCAGGTGGGACGGTATACAGATATGAATCAGGCAGTAGCGATGGAGCGGAGATTGAAACGGGACGGATATCAGACTGTTCTTTTGAAACAATAGTGGAAGAAAAGAAGACAATTTTATTTCCTGTACAGAAAATCTTCCATATGCAGAGAGTGGGTTATGTGCTACAATAGGAGAGATAAAAAATTGAGATACTTTTATGAGGAGGAAATGAGATGGGAGAACGTAAAATTATCCAGGTCGAGGATAAAGTGCCTTTTAATTTGCTTGTACCACTGAGTATCCAGCATATGTTTGCAATGTTCGGTGCATCCGTACTGGTGCCGTTCGTGTTCGGCATTAATCCGGCAATTGTACTGTTTATGAATGGTGTGGGTACATTGATCTTTATGACCGTAACAAAGGGTAAGGCTCCGGCATACCTGGGATCCAGCTTCGCATTCCTGGCACCGGCGGGTATTGTTATCAGCAAGATGGGATATTCGTATGCACTGGGAGGATTCGTAGCTGTAGGATTCTGTGGATGTGTATTATCGTTTATTATTTACAAATGTGGAACAGAATGGGTAGATGTTGTGCTTCCGCCGGCAGCGATGGGACCGGTAGTAGCATTGATCGGACTGGAGCTTTCAAGCTCTGCGGCCAGCAATGCAGGACTTCTGGATGATAAGATCGATATGAAAAATGTAATCGTGTTCATGGTAACGATTGGCGTGGCAGTATTTGGCAATGTATTATTCCGTGGATTCCTTTCTGTTATCCCGATCCTGATCGCGGTTATCGCAGGATATATTGCAGCACTGTGCTGTGGTATCCTGGATTTCTCGCAGGTAGTAGCAGCGCCATGGTTTGCGATTCCGAATTTCCAGATGGCGAAGTTTGATCTGAGCGCGATCCTGATGATACTTCCGGTACTTCTGGTTATTACGTCGGAGCATATCGGACATCAGGTTGTCACTGGTAAGATCATTGGCCGTGATCTGTTGAAAGATCCGGGACTTCACAGATCTTTGTTCGGAGATAACTTTTCTACTATGCTTTCAGGTTTGATCGGTTCTGTGCCGACCACTACTTATGGTGAGAATATCGGTGTAATGGCGGTAACAAAGGTGTATAGTGTGCGTGTGATCGCAGGTGCGGCAGTGCTGTCTATTATCTGCTCATTTGTCGGTAAGCTGTCTATGCTGATCCAGACAATTCCCGGACCGGTAATCGGTGGTATCTCGTTCCTGTTATATGGTATGATCGGAGCATCCGGTATCCGTATTCTGGTAGATTCCAAAGTGGATTATGGTCGTTCGCGTAACTTGACACTGACATCGGTTGTATTCGTAACGGGTCTGTCAGGTATTGCCGTGAACTTTGGAGATGTACAGCTCACAGGTATGGTACTTGCATGTGTGGTAGCCATGATCCTGAGCCTGATTTTCTATGTACTGGATAAATTCCATCTGACAAATGATCAAGAAGAATCACAGGAATAAGAGAAGAATATCGAGAAGTAAGAAAAGGAAGCAGGCGTTATTCGCCTGCTTCTTCGTCTTTTTTTTGCTCCGGCAGATACATGTGTACCTGTTCGATTCTGTTTTTATCTAATTTTTCGACAATCATGCGGATACCATCTTCGGTAGTGATTTCATCGCCTGCTTCCGGAAGACGATCCAGATGCTCGATGATCAGTCCACCTACGGAATCGTAATCATCGGAAGAAAGGTCAAGGTCTAAGCGGTCATTAATCTCTTCCAGATTTGTAGAGCCTTCTACCAGATATTCATATGGTCCGATCTCTTTGATAAAGTCTTCTTCGTTATCATCATATTCATCTCGGATCTCACCTACAATCTCTTCCAGCAGATCTTCTAAGGTGATCAATCCGGCAGTCTCGCCATATTCATCCAGAACGATGGCGATGTTAAATGAAGATTCTCTCATTTCCAGGAGAAGTTCGGAAATGTTCTTATATTCGTAAGTGAAATATGCTTCTCTGAGGATGTCCCGCAGATGAAAGTCTTTTTTGTTATCATATAACAGCAGATCCTTCATATTGATCGTGCCGATGACGTTATCGGTGGTGTCCTCAAAGATCGGGAGACGGGTAAATTTGTCTTCCCGGAATATATCGATCAGTTCATCGTAAGTACTGTTCACATCCGCAAATGTCACGTGTACACGTGGCACCATAACATCCTTTGCTTTGGCATCACCAAGGTCGAATACGTTATTGATCATTTCCTTTTCTTCTGATTCGATCACGCCGTCTTCGTGGCTGACATCTACGATCGTACGCAGGTCATTCTCTGTCATCACGTTTGTGTTGGCATTCGGATCAACGTGTATGATTCGAAGAATAATATTGGCCAGGCCATTGACAATGAAGATTACCGGAGTCATCAGACGGATAAAAATACTGATGACCGGGGCATAGAGAAGAGAAATCTTCTCGGAATGTATCGTGGCCATGGTCTTTGGTGTAATCTCGCCGAAGAGCAGGATCAGCAGGGTAAGGATACCGCTGGCAATTGCTACCATAGAACCACCCAGCCCATAAGCTAAGGAGGTGGTCAGTGATGCGGCAGACAGGTTTACAATGTTGTTGCCGATCAGGATGGCGCTTAAGAACTTCGCCGGATCATCTGTGATTTTTAGTAAGGTTTTTGCCCGCGCATTGCCATCATCAGCAAGGCTGCGGATTCGGATTCTGTTGACGGTGGTCATTGCGGTCTCTGCGGATGAAAAAAATGCAGAGAGAAAAAGTAATACTAGCAATATAATCACCTGTATGACGTCACTCGAGTCCAATGATATGTTCACTCCTTCTTGTGATTAAAATTTGTACAGCATTGCTGTACATAACATTGGAATTAATATACCTTATTTCCGGGAATAATGCAAGTGTAGAAGTGGCGATTTGACAGGCGTTACTTTACATTGCAATCCTTTTAGTGTATGATTTACAATGAATAAAAAAGCGGGGTAAATGCGATGAACGAGATTTTATATAAAAGATTATGTGAGGCAGTTCCGGCGGACAGAGTGCTCATAAATGAGCCAATGAAAAAGCATACGACATTTCGGATCGGAGGTCCGGCCGATTATTTTGTGATACCTGTTTCGTGGGAAGAAGCAGAGCTGGTGATCAGCATTTGTAAAGAGTTTCAGACACCTTATTATATAATAGGAAACGGAAGCAATCTTCTGGTATCCGATCAAGGCTATCGAGGTGTGATCATACAGTTATATAAAGAAATGAGTCAGGTAGAGGTAGAAGGAAATGTGATTCGTGCACAAGCGGGAGCATCTCTGGCACGTATTGCAGGAGCAGCATTGGAAGCAGGACTTACCGGATTTGAATTTGCAGCAGGAATTCCAGGTACACTTGGCGGCGCGTGCGTGATGAATGCGGGTGCTTATGGTGGTGAGATGAAGGATGTACTGGTGCGCGTGACGGTACTGGATGAGGATGATAAGATTCATGTGATTGAGAAAGATGATCTGGAACTTGGATATCGTACCAGCATCATTGCGAAGAAAGGCTATACGGTACTTGGTGCAGAAATTGAACTGCAGGAAGGTGAGAAAGAAGCTATTCGTACACTGATGAATGAACTGAAAGAGAAGCGAGTGACTAAACAGCCATTAGAATATCCAAGTGCCGGAAGCACCTTTAAGAGACCGGAAGGATATTTTGCGGGAAAACTTGTGCAGGATGCAGGATTGCGTGGATTTCGCGTGGGCGATGCCATGGTATCAGAGAAACACTGTGGATTTGTGATCAATGCAGGTGAGGCGACAGCTGCGCAGGTGGATGAACTGATGAAGCAGGTGTCAGCAAAGGTCAGGGAGCAGTTTGGTGTGACACTGGAGCCGGAAGTTAAGAGACTGGGAGAGTTTTAGGAATGAGATTTGTTATCGTTACAGGAATGTCTGGAGCGGGGAAAAGCTCCGTATTGAAAATGTTGGAAGATGTGGGTTATTTCTGCATGGATAATCTGCCGGTATCATTGGTGCCAAAGCTTACAGAACTTTTGTCCATGCCGAATTCTTCTATTGATAAAGTGGCTCTGGGGATGGATATCCGAAGTCGGTATGGAGCTGGTGATCTGGGTGAAGCACTGGATCAGCTGGATGAAAGGAACGTGGCTTATGAAGTACTTTTTCTGGATGCTAAGGATAATGTGCTGATTAAGCGCTATAAAGAGACCAGGAGAAGTCATCCGTTGTCAGGAACCGGACGCGTGGATCAGGGGATTGCCGAAGAACGACGGTTACTTGTGCCATTGCGGAATCGGGCGGATTATATTTTGGATACCAGCAGACTGTTGATACGGGATCTGAAACGTGAGATCACCAGCATTTTTGTGGAAGATAAGCAGTACAAGAATCTGTACATTACAGTGCTTTCGTTTGGATTCAAGTATGGTATTCCGAGTGATGCAGATCTGGTCTTTGATGTACGTTTTCTGCCTAACCCTTATTATATAGAAGAACTCCGACCGAAGAACGGTAATGATAAGGAAGTGCAGGACTATGTTATGCAGAATGAGAAGACTGGTCAGTTCTTAAATAAGCTAACGGATATGATCCGTTTCCTGATTCCGAATTATATAGCGGAAGGTAAGACACAGCTGGTTATTGCGATCGGATGTACCGGAGGCAAGCACAGGTCAGTTACGATAGCCAATGCGCTGTATGGCGCACTGGAACAGTCGGAAGGTGACTACGGTGTGAAGATTGAACACAGAGATATAGAGAAAGATGCCATTACAAAGGCAAGGTAGGTTGATATGTCATTTTCGAGCAAGGTGAAAGAAGAGCTGGCAGAGCAGATTCCGGCGGCAAGACATTGTATGCTGGCGGAACTTGCGGCGATTACAGCAATATGCGGTCGTACAGAAACCGATGAAACGGGAGAGAAGATCGTTCATATTCATACGGAAAATGTTGCTGTGGCGAGAAAATACTTTACATTACTGGAAAAAGCATTTAATATAGGGAGTGAAGTTTCTGCGTATACTTCTGTTCGGAGTAATCCGGAAAAAGGAAGTAATATTTACTATCTCCTTGCTCAGGGTAAGGGGTTACAGGCAGTTCTGAATGCGTCAGTGCAAGCGGTATGCTGTAAGCGAGCATATCTTCGTGGGGCATTTCTGGCAGCGGGTTCTATAAGTGATCCGAGCAAGTCTTACCATTTTGAGATTGTATGTAATACAGAAAAGATGGCAGACTATTTACAAGGGTTGATGATCGGATTTGATATGGAGGCGAAGATTGTCAGACGCAAGAAGAATTACGTAGTATACTTAAAAGATGGAGCCGGCATTGTGGATATGTTGAATGTCATGGAAGCGTATGTTGCGTTGATGGAACTTGAGAATGTCCGCATTCTCAAGGAGATGCGTAATTCAGTGAATCGTAAGGTGAATTGCGAGACAGCTAATATCAATAAGACAGTATCGGCTGCAGTGAAGCAGATGGAGGATATCGTGTTTATCCGGGACACCATAGGCTTTGAACATTTGCCGGAAGGATTACAGGATGTTGCCCTTACACGTCTTGCATATCCAGAGGCGACACTAAAGGAACTGGGGACGTTGCTTAAGACACCGGTCGGCAAGTCCGGCGTGAATCACCGCCTCAGGAAATTAAGTGATATGGCAGAAAAGATAAGGGATAATCAGGGAGGGACAACATGATTAAAAAACCGATTACTCTGAAACTGCGGGACGGTCTGGAAGCGAGACCGATCGCTTTGTTAGTGCAGGAAGCCAATCAATATTCAAGTACAGTGTACATTGAAGTTGAGAATAAAAAGATTAATGCGAAGAGCATTATGGGCATGATGAGTTTACAGCTTGGTAATGGAGAAGAACTTACGGTAGTTGCAGATGGCGATGATGAGGCAGATGCAATTCAGGGTGTAGAGAAGCTCCTGGTGACAGAATAGTACTACATAGACAAAAAGGGATGTATCGATGTGATGCACCCTTTTATTATATGCGAATGGTGGGCGGATTATGAGAGTGCGAAGCACGGAATAATCCGCAGGCATTACAATTATAGTGGATAGAATCGAACATTCAGAAGGAGGAAACTTGTAATGAAGAGAATGTTATTTGTATACAATCCACATGCAGGGAAAGGACTTTTGAAGCAGAAGTTATCTGAGATTGTGGATATTTTTGTGAAAGCAGGATATGAAGTCGTAATCTATCCGACGCAGGCATATAGGGATGCATATCGTAAGATCACAGAGATGACAGAGGATTATGATCTGGTCGTCTGCAGCGGCGGTGATGGAACGATTGATGAGGTAGTAACAGGCATGATGGAACGCGAGCATAAGATTCCGGTAGGATATATCCCAACAGGCACTACCAATGACTTTGCCAATAGCCTGAAGATTCCGAAAGATTTCCTGGCGGCAGCGGATAATGCGGTACACGGAAGTGCATTTCCATGTGATATCGGTCAGTTTAATGATGACGTATTCGTATATATTGCTGCGTTTGGACTGTTTACCGATGTGTCTTATGAGACAAAGCAGGAGATTAAGAATGTGCTGGGACATCTTGCGTATGTGTTGGAAGGCGCGAAACGTCTCTTTAATGTACCATCTTATAAGATCAGAGTAACGCATGATGATGAAGTGATCGAGGACGAATTTATCTATGGTATGGTGACCAATTCCAGATCTGTTGGTGGATTCCGTAATATGATCGGTAAAAATGTCAAGTTTGACGATGGTGTATTTGAAGTAACGTTGATCCGCCGCCCGAAGAATCCAATTGAACTGCAGGAGATCATCGCTGCACTTCTGATCGAGCAGGTAGATACTAAGCATATGTATTCTTTTAAAGCAAAGAAGATCACCTTTGAGTCGCTGGAAGAGATTCCGTGGACACTCGATGGAGAATACGGTGGAAGTCATGATATGGTAGAGATTATGAACCAGAATAAAGCTATGGAATTAATGGTTCCATCTAAATATGTCGACGAATTGTCGGAGGATGAAAAATAAATTAAAAAAAATTCACTTTCCTCTTGCATTTTGAATTAATATTTGATATATTAATTGAGCACGAGTTAAGTGACACGGCTCCGTGGTCAAGCGGTCAAGACGCTAGCCTCTCACGCTGGAATCCGGGGTTCGATTCCCCGCGGAGTCACTGATTAACCTGATGATCAAATGGTCATCAGGTTTTTTTACTTTACAGGAAATTGTTTTCCTGTAAAGTAAAAAACGTTCCGCGAGGATGCGCACTGCGGCGGATAAGGTAGATGTCGCAAGCGACCGCCGCAGGCGCGAGAATGTGCCAAGGCACATTCTTTGTTCTGCAATAAGCCGTCATGCAGAAATCGTGCTTGCACGAATTGCTCAGGCAGGAGATCACCTTTGCATACATAAAACTTTTATATTGAGTTTTTAAAAGAAGTAGGCTATAATGTACACGTATTAAACATTAGCTAAGAACATTTTAAGGAAAGAAGGTAAAAGTTATGGGATTGGTAACAACAACCGAAATGTTTAAGAAGGCTTATGATGGCGGATACGCAATCGGTGCTTTCAATGTTAACAACATGGAGATCGTTCAGGGTATTACAGAGGCAGCCGGAGAGCTGAAGAGCCCGGTTATCCTTCAGGTATCTAAAGGTGCTCGTGCATACGCTAACCACACATACCTTGTTAAATTAGTAGAGGCAGCAGTTCAGGAGAATCCGGAGATTCCGATCGCTCTTCATCTGGATCACGGTGATAGCTTTGAACTTTGCAAGAGCTGTATCGATGGTGGATTTACATCAGTTATGATCGATGCTTCTTCTAAGTCATTTGAAGAGAATATCGCTATTACAAAGCAGGTAGTTGAATATGCTCATGCTCATGGTGTAGTAGTAGAGGCTGAACTTGGAACACTTGCAGGTGTTGAGGATGAAGTAGTAGTTGAGCATGGTAAAGAAAGCTATACACGTCCGGAAGAAGTAGAAGAATTTGTAACAAGAACAGGATGTGATTCCCTTGCAATTGCTATCGGAACATCACACGGTGCATACAAGTTCAAAGCTTCTCAGTGCACAAGAAATGCTGATGGTATCCTTGTACCACCTCCGCTTCGTTTTGACGTTCTGGAAGAGTGTACAAAGCGTCTGCCAGGATTCCCGATCGTACTGCACGGTTCTTCTTCAGTACCACAGGAATTCGTTAAGATGGTTAACCAGTATGGTGGAAATATGCCAGATGCTATTGGTATTCCAGAGGACGAACTTCGTCACGCAGCTGAACTGTCTGTATGTAAGATTAATATCGATTCAGATATCCGTCTTGCTATGACAGCTAATATCCGTAAGCACTTCGTAGAGCATCCGGATCACTTTGACCCACGTCAGTATCTGAAACCAGCTCGCCAGGCTGTTAAGGATATGGTTGCTCACAAGATTACTAACGTACTTGGAAGTGCTGGTAAAGCCTAAATCATAAGAATGTTATAATTTTTTGCTTGCATTTTAAAGAGTATTGATATATACTTACAGGCATAACAAGAACGAAGGCGTTCCGACTAAGGTTGGAGCGCCTTTTTATATTATGCGATCATCGGGGCTCGCTTTTATAAAAATGCCGGTACACAGTGCCGGGCGTTCTTGGTATAAAGCTCTTGCGTAAACAGAAGGTTTGCTATATTATAAGAGGCAAGGGTTCCTGTTTGGACAAAGAAAGGAAAGGAAACAAGAATATGAGTGATGTAATAAACGTAGCAGAAATATTTGGTGAAGATGTATTTAACGATACGGTGATGCAGAGCCGGCTTCCTAAGAAAGTATATAAGGATCTGAAGAGGATGATCAAGGAAGGTCAGGAACTGGATCTGGCTACCGCTGATGTCATTGCACATGAGATGAAAGAGTGGGCGATTGAGAAGGGAGCTACTCATTACACTCACTGGTTCCAACCACTGACTGGTGTTACAGCAGAGAAACATGATTCATTTATTTCAGCACCGATGGAGAACGGAAAGGTGCTTATGAACTTCTCTGGTAAAGAATTGATCAAGGGCGAACCGGATGCGTCTTCTTTCCCATCAGGCGGTCTTCGTGCAACATTTGAGGCAAGAGGATATACAGCATGGGATTGTACATCACCTGCATTTGTAAGACATGATGCAGCAGGCGCAACACTGTGTATTCCTACAGCATTTTGCTCCTATACAGGAGAGGCGCTGGATCAGAAGACACCACTTCTTCGTTCCATGCAGGCAATCAATGAACAGTCACTGAGACTTCTTCGTCTCTTTGGCAATACAACGGCTAAGAAAGTAATTCCTTCCGTGGGACCGGAGCAGGAGTACTTCCTTGTGGACGCTGAAAAATTCATGCAGAGAAAAGACTTGATCTATACAGGACGCACATTGTTTGGAGCAATGCCTCCGAAAGGTCAGGAGCTGGATGATCATTATTTCGGAACCATTCGTCAGAGAATTGCAGGATTTATGAAGAATGTCAATGAAGAACTCTGGAAAGTTGGCGTAACATCTAAGACACAGCACAACGAAGTGGCACCTGCACAGCACGAGCTTGCGCCGATCTATGCAGAGTGTAATGTGGCAGTTGATCACAATCATCTGATAATGCAGACATTGAAGAGAGTTGCGTGCCAGCACGGTATGAAGTGTCTGCTTCATGAGAAACCGTTCGCAGGAGTGAATGGTTCCGGTAAGCATAACAACTGGTCTATCACTACAGATGATGGTAAAAACCTGTTGGACCCGGGCAAGACACCTCACGAGAACCTGCAGTTTCTGCTTGTGCTTACATGTGTCCTGAAAGCAGTAGATGAACACGCAGCACTGCTTCGTGAATCCGCAGCTGATCCGGGTAATGATCACAGACTGGGAGCTAATGAAGCACCACCGGCAATCATTTCCGTATTCCTCGGTGAACAGCTTGAGGATGTGTTGGAGCAGATCATTGAGACTGGTTCGGCAACACATAGCTTAAATGGCGGCGTTCTGGAAACGGGAGTAGATACACTTCCGGACCTGGTTAAGGATGCTACAGATCGTAACCGTACATCACCGTTTGCGTTTACCGGTAATAAATTCGAATTCCGTATGGTAGGATCGAGAGATTCTATCGCATCACCGAATATTGTGCTGAACACGATCGTTGCAGAAGCATTTTCAGAGGCATGTGACGTACTGGAGAAGGCAGATGATTTTGATAAAGCACTGAGTGAACTGATTACGAAATATGCAACTGAGCATAAGAGAATTATCTTCAATGGTGACGGATATTCTGACAGCTGGGTAGAAGAAGCTGAGAAGCGCGGACTTCCAAATATCAAGTCTATGGTTGAAGCAATCCCGGCACTGGAAGCTGAGAAGACGATCAAGGTATTTGAACAGTTCCATGTATTTACAGAGGCTGAGCTTAGATCTCGTGTAGAAATTAAGTATGAGAACTATGCGAAGGTAATCAATATCGAAGCAAAGACAATGATTGATATGGCAAGCAAGCAGATCATTCCGGCAATCATTAAGTATACCAAGACGCTGGCAGACACGGTTGTTGCTGTTAAAGCAGCAGGTGTAGATGCAAGCGTACAGGCAGAGACACTGGCAGAAGTAAACGTACTTCTTAAAGAAGCAAAAGAAGCACTTGCAGCACTGATCAAGGTGACGGATGAAGCAGCAACCAAAGAAGAGGGCGAAGAACAGGCTAAATTCTTCAAGTTCACAGTATTCCCGGCTATGGAAGCACTTCGTGCACCGGTTGATAAGTTGGAGATGATCGTGGATAAGGAAGCGTGGCCAATGCATCATACGGTGATCTGATGTTTGAAGTATAAAATTTAGAAAAACATTACAATTTCTTAAGAGCCTTGCGCTTGGAATCCATGGACAGGTATGGTATTCTAAGTGCAAGGTTTTTGTTATGATTATAAACATAGTTTTTAAAGCCGTGATAGTGGATGAGTAAAAGGAGAGTCCGATGATGACGAAAAATGAATTCATGATAAAATTGCAGGAAGCACTGGAGAACGATCTGGATGCGTCGGCGGTGCGTGATAATGTAAACTATTACAGTAATTATATTGATGACGAGATACGTAAAGGTCGCAGTGAAGAAGAGGTACTGGACGAGCTGGGAGATCCATGGGTGATTGCACAGTCTGTGATTGATATGTCCGCTCAGAAGAATGTGACAGAAGATTACAGTGGCAGCTATCGAAGTGCCGGAAGATCGTCAGAACGCCAGGAGAGTTCTTATAATGTTCATAGCTATACGATTGGAAGTTGGTGGCAGAAGCTGCTTCTGATACTTGGGATTATTGGAATTGTATTGATTGTTGCGGCGGTGATCGGAGGAATCCTCTCGTTGGTAATGCCAATTGTGATACCGGTTCTGGTAGTGATTCTGCTAGTGAATTTTATCAGAAGGCTGAAAGAATAGGAGAAAAAAAGAATAGAAAAGTAAAAGACCGATGGGGGAGCCATCGGTCTTTTGAGGGGAGTATAAATAATTAATAAGGGGTTGTAGAAAGGCTTGCTTTCTACATGATTTAGTATAATATAGCGCGTCGCAAAATGCAAGAAAAAATTAAGATTTTTTTAAAATAAGTAATATTCCGGATATGGATGTATAGTTTGCCGAAAAACGGCAACAATAAGCCTTGTAATCATTAAGGATTAGGAGGAAAAAGTCATGGCAAATAACCAGAATTCTTCAAATCAGAATGCATCAAACAGAAATGCATCTGATCGTAATGCATCAAACCGCAATGCGTCCAACAGAAACGCATCCAATAAGAATGCATCCAACAAAAATGCATCCAACAGAAATGCATCAAACAGAAATGCGTCCGATTGCAATTCGTCAGACAGAAATGGTATGAATTACAGCGACAGATAGTAAGATGTGAAAGGAACCGGTGTGTGAAACACACCGGTTCTTACGCTGTGAGCGGAAATTGGATATGGAATAAGCGGGAAAATAAGCGGCCAGCTTTCTTGACAAGTATGCTCTGCTACAAGTAATATGAATAGGTAATAACAGTAACCAGATAGTGATACATAAATGAGGAAATATATGAAGAAAATGGAATTGATCGCTCCCTGCCATTTTGGGTTGGAAGCGGTATTAAAGAGAGAAATTCTGGATCTGGGTTATGAGATCTCAGAAGTGGAAGACGGAAGAGTGACATTTTATGGTGATGCGGATGCAATCTGTCGTGCCAATATTTTCCTGCGCACAGCAGAGCGTATTCTGTTGAAGGTGGGGAGCTTTCGGGCGGTAACATTTGAAGAGTTATTTGATAAAACAAAAGAACTTCCGTGGGAAGATTATATTCCACAGAATGGCAAATTCTGGGTGGCAAAAGCGGCTTCAGTTAAGAGTAAGTTGTTCAGCACGTCGGATATTCAGTCCATTATGAAGAAAGCCATGGTGCGCAGAATGCAGGAACGTTACTGTGTAGAGTGGTTCCCGGAGAACGGTGCGTCTTATCCGGTCCGCGTATTTTTAATGAAGGATATCGTAACGGTAGGAATCGACACCACAGGTATTTCACTACATAAGCGAGGATATCGCGAGGTGTCTGGTAAAGCGCCGATTACAGAGACGCTGGCAGCAGCGCTGATCATGCTGACACCGTGGAGAAAAGACCGTATTCTGGTAGATCCGTTTTGTGGAAGCGGTACATTTCCGATTGAAGCGGCTATGATGGCGGCTAATATTGCTCCGGGTATGAATCGGTCATTTTTGTCTGAAAAATGGGATAATCTGATTGCTAAAAAGAATTGGTATGATGTGATCGATGAGGCCAATGATATGATCTGTGATGATGTAGAAGTGGACATTCAGGGATACGATGTGGATTCTTCTGTAATCAAGATTGCCAGAAGAAATGCAAGAGAGGCTGGAGTGGATCATCTGATCCATTTTCAGGAGAGGGATGTAAAGGATCTGAATCATCCGAAGAAATATGGATTTATTATTACGAACCCGCCGTACGGAGAACGTCTGGAAGATAAGAAGGATCTGCCAGATCTGTACCGTGCATTTGGCGAAAGCTTCAAGAGACTTGATTCCTGGTCTGCGTACATGATTACAAGCTACGATGATGCGGAACGGTATTTTGGGCGAAAAGCGGATAAGAACCGTAAGATCTATAATGGTATGTTGAAGACTTATTATTACCAGTTCCTGGGGCCAAAGCCACCGAAGCGGAAAGAAAAATAGATAATAATTATAGAAAGAATGGTTAAAGAAAGTTATGGGAAAGATAATATTTGCAACGGGAAATGCGCATAAAATGGTCGAAATCCGTATGATTCTTGCGGATCTTGGCATGGAGATTCTGTCACAGAAAGAGGCAGGGATCCAGGCTGATGTGGTAGAAGATGGAAGCACTTTTGAGGAAAATGCGATGATCAAGGCAACGGAGATTGCGAAGATTGCCCGTCAGATGCCAGAATATGCAGATGCTATTGTGATGGCAGACGATTCCGGATTGGAGATTGATTATCTGAATAAAGAGCCTGGTATCTATTCTGCACGTTATATGGGAAAAGATACTTCTTACGATATTAAAAATCAGGCACTTCTGGACCGATTGGACGGCGTAGAAGATGCGAAACGTACAGCACGCTTTGTGTGTGCCATTGCGGCTGCATTTCCGGATGGGAGTACAGAAGCAGTGCGTGGTACGATGGAAGGCATTATCGGACACGAGATTGCAGGAGAGAACGGATTTGGTTATGATCCAATCTTTTATTTACCGGAATATGGATGTACCAGTGCAGAACTTGCGCCGGAAAAGAAAAATGAACTTAGTCATCGTGGTGAAGGACTTCGGAAAATGCGCGCGGTCATTGAAGCACGTAATGCGGTTAAGTAGGTTAGTAATAGAAGGGACAGACTGTATATATGAAAATATTGATTGTTAGTGATACCCACAGATATCTGGGTAATCTGCAGACAGCACTGGAAGAGGAAGGACCGGTGGATATGTTGATTCATCTGGGGGACATCGAGCATCAGATGGCAGGTGTGATCCGGATGGCAGGATGTCCGGTACATATGATTGCAGGGAATAATGATTTTCTCTGTAACCTGCCGGAAGAGGAAGAATTTGAAATCGGCAGCTATCACGTATGGATCACGCATGGGCATCGATATGGCGTAAGCTTCGATACAGAAGAGATTAAGGAAGAAGCACGGATACTTGGCGCAGATATCGTAATGTTTGGCCATACGCATCGTCCGCATCTGGAGGAAGAGGAAGACCTTATCACGTTGAATCCGGGTAGTATGACCTATCCAAGACAGAGCGGCAGACAGCCGAGCTACATGGTAATGACATTAGACAAAGAGGGAAAGGCATCCTTTGAGATAAAGTATCTGTAAGAGCAGTGATGTGAATCGGGGTGAATGTGGGCAGGATGCCTGCGTTTACCTTGAAAAACTCCGAAAAAAATAAAAAATAAAAAAACTTAAAAAAGGTGTTGACATTTAGAAAAACATGCCATATAATACATATTGTGTCACGGAGATGACGCAACATAAAGAAAACATCGGGGTGTGGCTCAGCTTGGCTAGAGCGCTGGTTTGGGACCAGGAGGTCGCAGGTTCGAATCCTGTCACCCCGATACTTATGCGGGTGTAGTTCAATGGTAGAACACCAGCCTTCCAAGCTGGATACGTGGGTTCGATTCCCATCACCCGCTTTCTTAATCCGTAAAGGGTTAAGAATGTGAGTCTGTAGCTCAGCTGGATAGAGCAACGGCCTTCTAAGCCGTAGGTCGAGGGTTCGAATCCCCCCAGGCTCGTTGACACGTTCAAAACGGTCATACTTGATGAACGGGTCAGTCCCAGAACCTTGGCGTAATGAGCTGGTAGATGGACTTAATAGAATATGGTGGGTATAGTGCAGTTGGTTAACGCGTCGGATTGTGGTTCCGAAGATCGTGGGTTCGAGTCCCACTACCCACCCTTTTTTCTTTTAATGGCTATCGCCAAGCGGTAAGGCACAGGACTTTGACTCCTGCATTCGTTGGTTCGAATCCAACTAGCCCAGTTATTTAATAGGGGCGTGTAGCTCAGGTGGTAGAGCACTTGACTTTTAATCAAGTTGTCCGGGGTTCGAATCCCCGCACGCTCACTTAAAAGAAAGCGCACACTATAACAGGTGTGTGCTTATTTTTCTATTATTAGCTCTGTTGAATAAGAGTACAGAGCGTTGAATAGTTATATTGTATACGCGGATATGGCGGAATTGGCAGACGCGCCAGACTTAGGATCTGGTGTCACCGACGTGCAGGTTCAAGTCCTGTTATCCGCACTAGAAAACGCAGTATGAGAAGTGATTTTCCATACTGCGTTTTTTATGTGCTATCGTATTACAAATCTTCTTATCAGGCAACTGATCGCTCCTGCGATGCAGATCGGAAGCAGCTTCTGGCAGAGACTTCCATACACCATCAGGCCGCCCTGTAATCCTTCCAGTGCTTCCGGAGATACCGGGATCATGCTGTATAGAATATAGGACAGGAAAGAAGTAACACCAATGAAGAGGAAAGAGAATAAGCCTCGTCCGGTATCCTGGTTCTGCCCATTATGTCCTTGTTTGCCTCGTCCCATTAGTACCCAGAAGAAGGTAATGACTTCGTAAAAAATGAGGACTCCGGCGGTGCCGAGATATGCCATTAATATATAATTCTTCTCTTCCGTAATCAACAGAGGATTACCATATGTACTGCAATTTTTACCAAAAGTAGATGCCAGTAGACAGATGATCCCTGCAATCAGGATTAAGGTAGCTGCTTTTAATATCATATTCAGTATCTTGAAGATTAGTCGAGTACCGGTCTTGGCTGCTTTGGCAGCCGGTGATACGACATTTGGAAGACTGTGCTTTTTCTTGGACTTGTTAGAATCCTTTCGTTTGGACGACTTGGAATTGTTGCGTCTGTTGTCGTAGTCATCTTCATCATAATCGTCAATATCGTAGTCATCGTCGTCATCAAATTCATCATCATAGTAATAATCATCCGGCTCATTATCGTCTTCTATAAAACTGTTTTTCAGAAGATCATCCAAATCATCTTCATAGATTACTTCAAAATCATCATCAAAAAAATCCTGCGTATCGTTTTTTAGATTTTTACGTCTGTCTTTTATCTTTGCCATTATATAAATCCCCCTTATTCCAATCTATTTTAAAATGTGTATGCGCAAGACACAATAGATGTCACAGAATTTTCATGAAGACATAAGGAAATCTTCAGAAATGATGATTTTGGCAAATGTTTGTGGAAGTGCTGCGCGAATTGTCAGAAAAATATATTCTCTTGCGGTGATATGCTTGCGTAAACAGGGGAAACTGGTATAATGTTAGCATAAATGTGTAAATGTAGAGTTTTGTGAAAGACAGATCGCAGGAGGAAAGGCTTTGAAATATGATTTTACAACAGTGATCGACCGGCATGGAAAGGATTCGCTGGCATTAGATGGACTGGGAGGAGGAGACCATTTTTCGCCTGATTGGCCGAAAGAAGGATTTGATGTAATCCCGATGTGGGTAGCGGATATGAATTTTCCGACTGTACCGACGATTCAGGAAGCGATCATAGAACGGGCAAAGCATCCGATGTTTGGATATTATCGCCCGACAAAAGAATATTACCGGGCAATTATTGACTGGCAGAGAACACGCAACGGTGTGAAGGATCTGCAGGTACGGGATATCGGCTATGAAAATGGAGTGCTTGGTGGTGTGATCTCAGCGATCTCAGCATTTGCATCACCGGGAGACAGCATTCTGCTGCACAGCCCGACATATATGGGATTTACCAGATGTATTACCGAGAATGGTTTTCATATCATACATAGTCCGCTGAAGCAGGATGAAAATGGAGTAATGCGGATGGATTATGAAGATATGGATGATAAGCTTCGCAGATACCATATTCATGTGGCGGTCTTCTGCAGTCCGCACAATCCATGTGGACGCGTGTGGGAGCGAGAAGAGATTGAAAAAGCGATGGCAGTATATCGGAAGAATCAGTGTATTGTAATATCCGATGAGATTTGGTCTGATCTGACATTGAATGGTCATAAGCATACGCCGACACAATCTGTGAGCGAGGATGCAAAAAATCGAACGATCGCATTTTATGCGCCGAGCAAGACGTTCAATCTTGCAGGACTGATCGGAAGTTATCATATTATTTATAATCCATTTCTGAGGGATCTGGTACAGAACAAAGCCAGCAAGTCGCAGTATAATGAGATGAACGTATTGTCTATGCATGCTTTGATCGGAGCTTATCAGCCGGAAGGAGCAGAGTGGGTGGAGGAACTCAGGAAGGTACTCACAGAGAATACGGAGTATGCGTGTGAACATATCTGGCAGAATTATCCAGGTGTGAGAGTGAACCGACCGGAAGGAACTTATATGCTGTTTCTGGATTTGAGTGAATGGTGTGAGACGAATGGGCAGACACTGGATGAAGTGATGAAGCCGGCTGGGATGTGGGCGTGGCATGGCAGGATGGAAGACCGTTTCATGGTCCATGTGCGATCCGGATGAATCTGGCACTTCCAATGAGCAGAGTGCAGGAAGCATTTGACAGACTGGACAAGTATGTGTTTGCAGTAAAATGACAGGAGGACGATAGATGCTTCAGGGAATTGAACAGATATTTGATAATATTACAGAGATGATTACGGGATTAAAACGGACGACATATCAGGAAAAGTTTAAAACATTTCAGGCAGAATACGGATACTATTTTGAGGAAATGAGTGCTTATATGAAGGAAACAGAGAATCATGAAGCGGCGGCAGAGGCGGTTGGTATCCGTCTGATGCATGCGGCAGAGAAAAAATGTGGTAACAGACGTGGTAAGCTGGATGGAAGGACGCGATCAGAACTCAGTCTTTTTATGGTGTATTACATATTTCCTTCTATATTAAAGCAGGGAGGCGATATGGAGACACTCGCAGAGGGAGTGCTGAAAGTGAGCAGAAAGACGCTTCGTAATAAAGAGCTTCAATGTGCAGATTATGACACAATCTATTATGGATTCAGTGATAAAATTCTGGGTTTTATTACCCGGAGAAAATAATAACAGGGTTTTGAACCCAGATAACATCAATACGAATTGGAGGAAGACAAGATGGCAGAAAATAAGAAGATCCCTTACAAAATTTATCTGGAAGAGAGTGAGATGCCAACACAGTGGTACAATGTGCGTGCAGATATGAAGAATAAACCGGCACCACTGTTAAATCCAGCTACCTTGGAGCCGATGAAGCCGGAAGAACTGGAGCATGTGTTCTGTAAAGAGCTGGTACAGCAGGAGTTGGATGATACGACACCGTATTTCGATATTCCACAGGAGATTCGGGATTTCTATAAGATGTACCGTCCGTCACCATTGGTTCGTGCGTATTGTCTGGAAAAAGCACTGGATACGCCGGCGAAGATTTATTACAAATTTGAGGGAAATAACACATCAGGAAGTCATAAGTTGAATTCTGCGATCGCGCAGGCATATTATGCAAAGAAGCAAGGATTGAAAGGTGTAACTACCGAGACAGGAGCCGGACAGTGGGGAACCGCGCTTTCCATGGCTTGTTCTTATTTTGACCTGGACTGTCGTGTCTATATGGTAAAATGTTCTTACGAACAGAAGCCGTTCAGACGTGAAGTTATGCGTACATACGGTGCACAGGTTACACCGTCTCCGTCTGAGACAACTGCTGTAGGACGTAAGATTCTGGAAGCACATCCAGGCACAACAGGAAGTCTTGGCTGTGCAATATCGGAAGCTGTAGAAGATGCTACCACGCACGAAGGATACCGTTACGTGTTGGGATCTGTATTGTCGCAGGTACTTCTCCATCAGACAGTGATCGGCCTGGAGACAAAAGCAGCATTAGACAAATACGGCATCAAACCGGATATGATCATTGGCTGTGCCGGTGGTGGATCTAACCTTGGCGGACTGATCTCACCATTTGTAGGTGAGAAGCTGCGAGGTGAGGCAGATTACCGCATTATCGCAGTAGAGCCGGCAAGCTGTCCAAGTCTTACCCGTGGTAAATACGCATATGATTTCTGTGATACCGGAATGGTATGCCCGCTGGCGAAAATGTATACGCTTGGCAGCGGATTTATCCCGTCACCGAATCACGCTGGCGGACTTCGCTATCATGGCATGAGTTCTATCGTATCACAGCTTTATGATGATAAACTTCTGGAAGCTGTATCAATAGAACAGACAAGCGTATTCGAAGCGGCAGAGAGATTTGCAAGAGTCGAAGGTATCCTGCCTGCACCGGAAAGCAGTCATGCGATTAAGGTGGCAATTGATGAAGCATTGAAGTGCAAAGAGACCGGAGAAGAGAAGACTATCGTATTTGGTCTGACCGGAACAGGATACTTTGATATGGTAGCATATGGTAAATACAATGACGGTGAGATGTCGGACTATATCCCGACTGATGAAGATCTGGCAGTAGGATTTGCAGGACTTCCGAAAGTAGACAAGTAAAAGGCAGCATAGGAGAGAACAAGCATGATTAATAAACTTACTTATATAGAAAGTACAGGAGTGAATCCATATAAGAATCTGGCAATGGAAGAGTATCTGTTTTCCCATTGTGGAGAGGATGAGGCGATTCTTTACCTCTGGCAGAACCAGCATACAATTGTAATCGGACGAAACCAGAATGCATGGAAAGAGTGTCAGATCAGCCGGATCGAAGAAGATGGTGCAGTGATCGCAAGGCGGTTATCCGGGGGTGGTGCAGTATTTCACGATCTGGGTAATCTGAACTTTACATTTCTGGTAAGCAAAGAGAATTACGATCTGAAAAAACAGTTAGACGTAATCCTGAAAGCGGTACAGAAGCTTGGCGTTCATGCAGAGGCATCCGGAAGAAATGATATTCTGGTGGATGGCAAGAAGTTCTCCGGCAATGCATTTCACGAGCACAGAGGACGCCGGTATCATCACGGTACACTGATGGTAAATGTCAAATTGGATGAGCTGAACAAATATTTAAATGTATCGAAGAAAAAGCTGGAATCCAAGGGAATTGCATCGGTACGTTCCAGAGTGACCAATCTGTTAGAGTATAATCCGGAGCTGACAATTGATGCTCTTAAGAAAGCACTTCGTGAAACCTTTGAAGAAGTATACGGATACGAAAGCAAAGAAATCAAAGAGACAGATCTTGACCAGAAAGAAGTAGATACATTATATGACAAATATTCTTCATGGGAGTGGATTTACGGAAGAGAATTTGAATTCCAGTATGAAGTATCCGAACGATTCGACTGGGGACAGATAGACATGCAGTTCCAGGTAGATAGCGGCATGGTGGTAGATGTAGCTGTATATTCAGATTCCCTGAAGCCGGATGTAATAGGTCAGATTCCGGAGCAGTTAAAGGATCAGAAATATAATAACCAGCTCATGGCAGATCGTATCGGAAGACTGCACAGTGAAGATGAGCAGGAAGAAAAGATGTTCCGGGATATCGAAGGATGGATCCGGAAGGTAGAGCTGTAAAGATAAGTAGCGGCAAGAGGTCTGCTGCTTGTGAAGAATGGATGAGAAACCGCCGTATTTGTGGAAAACAAACCATAGATACGGCGGTATTTATATATAAGATGTTAGGGCAAAAATCAGGCTTGATTATTATATTACCGAAAAATGGTAATATTTAAATAAATGTTAAAAATAAAATCTTTAATTTTACATAAAAACAACTTGCGATTCTTATGTACACGTGATATTGTATGTGTACAAAGATTACGTCGTATATTTTAATCAAAGTAACTTCAAGAAATTTTCCGGCATCAAGGTCAGATGTTCCGACATTTCCAGGATGAAAACAAAAGAAAGACACAAAACTGTAGAAATAGGGATGCTATACTATTTTCAAGATGAATCATTTGTGATATGATAAATGCAAGAAAATATTCCTTTCTATAGAGGTGTCGAAGAGAGGAGTATTGTATGAATAGTATAGGATTATGTGAAAACCAGAATGATTTTATTATGCTTCCCAAGGTGGATTTTTGCTTCAAAGAAATGATGCAGAATGAAAAGGTGAGGCAGGGGCTGATATCTGCATTGTTAGATGTATCACCAGAAGAAATCGGCAAGACTACATTATTGCCTACAGTTTTAAGGAAAGAATTTAAAGAAGATAAGTACGGCATATTGGATGTTCGAGTTCAGCTTATTGATGGGACGCAGACGGATCTGGAGATGCAGGTAGAACCTTTTACATACTAGGTGAACCGGATTCTGTTTTACTGGTCGAAAATGTATATCGATCAGATCGAATCAGGAAAGGGATATGATGAACTTCAGAAATGCGTTCATGTAAGTATTCTTGCTTATGAACATTTTAAGGATGACGAGAACTGTTATCATAAAATCGGACTGCGTGATATGGCTACAGGAGAGCAGTATAGTGATCTGTTGGAGTTACATTTTCTGGAGATTACGAAAGTACCACCGGTAATGGCAGATGAAAAACCGATCGTCCAGTGGATCAGATTCCTTGGTGGAAGCAACAGGGAGGAATTAAAAGCTATGAGTGAACGGAATGAGTATATTCAATGTGCATATGAAGAATTGGAACGACTGAGCCTGGATAAACAGAAACGATTAGAATACGAGACAAGACAGAAGAATATCAGAGACTATAACAGTCAGATGAAGAGTGCGCGAATCCAAGGAGAAGAAATAGGAATGCAGAAGGGAAAACAACAGGCCGAAGAGCAAATTTTAGCTTTGGGGAAAGCGTTGCAACGGGTGGGACGTTCAGAAGAAGCTATTAAAGCAATGACGGATGAGAAGTATTTGAAAAAATTGCTAAAAGAATTTGGCGTTTTGTGATATTTGAGTTCGAAATGCTAGAGTATATCAAACATTTATTTTTGGATATGAAGAGTAACTAGTATTGTTAGATTAAATTATTGATATCTGGGAAATGAGGGAGAAAGCAAAATGTTTTAAAATTGAATAGAATACCAAAAGAAACTGCTGCTTTACAGGTTGTTTTGTAAAGCAACAGTTCTTTTGGTTGATAGATATGGATAACATCCTGATGGATTTAAGTGAAATCACTGGTTGAAGGTGATTAAACTTCTTCATCTACTACGATTAATTCGGTGTGTCCGTCATTGGCTTCCTTTATATAACGGAAGTCAGGTGTTTTGTTAGTAATCACGGTCGAGATATCCTTCATTTCAGCAATGGTGTGAAGTGAAATCTTGTCAAACTTATTATGGTCTACGAGAAGTACGGAATTTCCGCTGATCTGAATGGCAACTTTTTTGACATCGCCCTCCACCTCGCTGGAATTGGTAATACCATGTGAGATAGCAATGCCATTGCAGCTCATAAAAGCAATATTAGCGTTCAGACCTTTGAGCTGGTTGATAGACTGAATTCCGCTGTAGGACATGGTGCCACGATTCAGCATACCGCCAATCATCATAACATCAATATTGTAATGAAATGCTTCTTGCATGACATATATGCTGTTGGTGATTACGGTTAAGTATTTAAAACCGCTCAAATGACGTACCATATGTGCGACAGTAACACCGGATCCCAGGAAAACAATATCATTATTGGTCACTAATTCGCAGGCTTTTTTTGCAATTCGATCCAAATTAGGTTCGTATTTGAGCATTTCAATTGGCTGTTGTTCCTGTGCCAGCGAAGATGGATCACTTGGCAGTCTTCTGGCACCGCCACGGATGCGGAGCAAACGTCCTTCGGCATCTAAAAAGTCGATATCTCGTTTGATGGTGCTCAGCGAAACGTCACAATATTCCCGTAGTTCTTCATAAGTGCAGATTTCATGATTTTTTAAGTAGTTTTGAATTTCATTCAATCTCTTTTCTTGCATAATAGTTCCTATTCTTTTAAGCCTTCAATCTGGCTCCATACCGGATCCATTGCATCAATGATAGCGCAGTATGCAGCGTATTTCTTTTCGTAATAAGCGTGCTTTTCAATATCTGGCTCGTATATTTTTTTGATTTTTACCCATTTTTTGGCGGCATCCTGCAGAGAGTCAAACACGCCTGCATTAACTCCGGCACAGAGGGCGACACCCATTGCTCCGAGCTCTTCGGCTTGTGAAATTTCAACACGGATGCCAAGAATATCAGCAAACATCTGCATCCAGACTTCAGAACGGGTAGCTCCGCCTGCCATTCGCACTACAGATGGATTGTCGCAGTATGGAAGAAGACGACTGATGTGCATTTTGTGGCAAAATACAACGCCCTCAAACAATGCGCGCATCATATCTGCGATAGTGTGGTTATTTTGAAGACCGATAAATGCAGCTTTGGCATCGATGTTTACATTGGAATCGTAGATGAACGGAAGGAAAAATACTGAGTTTTTATACAGTGTGGAATCAACCATTTTTCCATAAGTCGTATATACATCTTTGGAACGTTCCATAAAAGTATCGATAAACCATTCCTGGGTAGAAGCGGAAGTAGAACTTCCTTCCATGTAGGAAATGTATCCCGGCAGACCGTAATAGTACTGCATAAAAATGTCTTTGTCATCGACAACATCCTTCTTCAGAATACTATTAATGCCCCAGGAACCGACAATTATACCTAGTTGGTTTTCTTCGACAATACCGGCAGAAAGAATCGATGCGCTGATGTCGAATAAGCCACCAACTACAGGAGTTCCTTCCGCAAGTCCTGTGAGTCTGGCTACTTCGGTGGTGATTGTGCCGCCGGTTTCGCAGCTTTCGATGATTGGTGGAAAGATGTGTTTGTATTCAGCAATTCCAAATGCTTCAAACAGATTGTCCGCGTACTGGCCGGTTGCCATGTCGACAACATTCCAGCTAGATGCTTCTGTGATTTCACATACAAAATTACCAGTTAATATGTAACGGATATAATCTTTGACGCTTCCGACGTGAGCTGTTTTGTTGAGGACTTCTGGTTCGTGGTCCTTAAACCAGGCAACAATCGGGCTTGTCTGTCCTGTCCAGAGTTTGTTCCGAATCTGTGGAAATACAGAATCAAATGTGCCATCAGTGAGCCATTTCTTGATGTAACCCTTAGAGCGGGCATCGCTACTGAGGATACCAGGCCATGTAGGAGCCCCATCCTTATCGACCATATAGCACCGTTGCCCTGTCCGGTTATACCGATCGATAAGATTTCTTTTCCGTCTTGAATGCCGGCTTTTGCAATCACATCTTTGATTGCTTTTAAAGACATATCCTTCACTTCGTACATGTCACGTTCGTTTTGACCGCTATGCGGATAGGAAATGTGCAATTTTTCACCATGAACGGCAATTTCGTTACCGTCCATATCGTATATTGCAGCTTTAACCATTGTTCCACCGATATCAATACCCATTAAATATGCCATATCAATTCTCCTCTCTTGTTTGATATGAAGTGATTTCTATATCATTTGCCGTAAGAATACCATAATTAACAGATAAAGTCATTTAAATGTCAAAAGTGGTTGAAAATAAACAAAAAAGAACTATTTTGATATAGAAAAACCTAAAATACAGTTAGAAATGAACTAAAATGAACCAAAATGCCGGACAAAGTTGTCCGGCATTTCATTAATAAAGAATAAGCAAATATTGAAATTACTGTCCAACATTAGCCCAAACAGCTACACACTCAGCATTCTGTTCTTCTGTGAGAAGTGCTGGCTCACAAACGCCAGCAGCAGAAAGATAAGTGATGGAAGATGTTTCAAGATATACAGCAGCATACAATGCTTCATGCAGATCCTTTCCAACTGTGATAACGCCGTGATGTTTCAGAATGACTGCAAGCTTGTCACCGATATAGTCAACGGTCAACTGTCCCATGGAAAGATTTCCCGGTGGAGAGTAAGGTGCTACGGTAACTGCACCACGAGTAGCGTTGGCAAGAGTGGTCAGGCATGCCGGCAATTCGTCTGATACAAGTCCGACTGCTGTTGCATATGGCTGATGAGTATGCAGGATTGCATTGACTTCCGGCATATTATCAAAAATGTAAAAAAGTGCCGGAGTGTCAACAGATTGTTTACGAGTTCCCTCTATAATGTTTTTATCTTTGTCAAAGACGATCATATCGTCAGGTGTCATTATTTCATAAGACATACCGGATGGTGTAATGATAATATCACCGTTCGGCATACGGAGGCTGACATTACCTCCTGCGAGTGCGATCAGATTATTGCGTTTCATTTCCAGCGCAGTTTCGATCATTTCCTGTTTTTCTTGTTCGTACATTACTGGCTGCTCCTTTCATATTTGTCTTTGATGAAGCTTAAGGCGTCTTTCGCTGCCTTATAAGGATCTTCATAATTCTGTGCCCACATTTCAAGTGTCATTGGACCGCTGAAATTAATCTCGCGAAGTGTTTTGAAAAATTTGATAAAATCAACATTACCATTGCCAAAAGGAATATCCCTTACTTTGCCGACAACGGTATCCTTCACATGGGTAGCTACAAGGTGCTTCTTTGCAAGACGATACTGGTCACATGACCAAGTATTCCCCTTGCCTGTTGAATAAAGATTGGCAATATCCGGGAATATCTGTAGCCAAGGGGAATCCACATGTTCGATGATCTGCAGACCCTTCTCCAGAGAATCCATTGTATCGATATCCACATTTTCCAACGCTAACATGACACCGCAGGATGCAGCTTCCTGTGTGAGCTTCGCCAAATTTTCAAGGAAAAGCGCATATGTTTTTTCATTGCGAGTATTGTAATACTCGTCGTATGCCATAGGCTGAATGATGCGAAGACCAATTTCAGCAGAAAAATGAATGGCATCCATGGTAAGTTTCATACCCTTTGTTGCAAGTTCAGGGTTCTCACTTCCGATCGGGCAGTTACGTGTACCACTCAGACACATGGTCATGGTCGGTATGTCGTAAGCTTCGATTGCCTTTCGAATCTCAATGATCTCAGATTTATCTGAGGTAACGCGTGCCTGAAATTCTTCGCTTTCATCTGTGCTGAGTTCGAAATAATCGAATCCAAGATCCTTCGCAATACGAAGTTTTTCAGAAAGTGCAAGATCTCTTGGCAGTGCTTTTTCATAGAGACCAAATTTATGCTGTATCATAATTTCTCCTTTGAACGAAACAATTTTGTTAATTTTTTGAATATAATACATCTGGTTCATTATTGGTCGACTTCATTATTCACGTGCAAATAAATTCTAGCATGTGAAAATAAGGCAAGTCAATTTTCAAATATATTGCAAAAGTGTAGAAAAAAATGACCTGTTTTGACACGCAATCGGTATTATTAATCCAAACGAATCCAAATGATTCGAACTCATTGACGAAGTGCACAAAAAAGAATAGAATCCAAACTAAAGTTGATCGATTTTCACAATAACGTGCGTGGTGAAAAGTACTTTTGACAACAAAAGTAACAAAAGGGAGAAGAGAAAAAAGGAGGTTATTGTATGAAAAGAAAAATAATCGCATCGTTACTGGTGTTAGCGATGGCGGGATCGTTGCTGGCTGGATGTGGCAACAAAGCTTCAGATTCGGGAAGCTCTGATGGTTCAAAATCCAGCAAATCATCAGCATCGGAGCTGAAAGGTGATTCAAGTGAGAAGTACTATATGTGCGTACCGATTTCTGGTGTAGAGTATTGGTATCCGGTATTCCAGGGAATGAAGGAAGCGGCTAACGCACTTGGCGTACAGGCTTACTATATGGGAACACCTGAGTGGGATTCTTCAGCACAGGCAGATGTATTTAATCAGATCATGGCACTTGATCCAACCGGAATCCTGCTGCACCCGACAGACGGAGATGCATTTGTTGATCCAATCAACAGTGCAATCGCAGATGATGTTCAGGTTGTAACATTTGCAGCTGATTCACCAGATTCTAACAGAACAGCTTATGTAACGTCTGATAATAACAAAGAAGGTTCTACTGCTGCAAAGGAAGTAGCAGAAGAAATCGGTGGTAAGGGATCTATCCTTGTTATGAGAAATCCAGGACAGACAAATCACGAGACACGTGACGATGCTTTCATTTCTTACATTAACGAAAATTACCCGGATATTAAGATTTATGAAGAGAATTCCGGACAGAATGCAGACGCTACTTACACAGCAGTCATGACAACATATCAGAAAGATGCTAATCTCAAAGCCGTATTTACACCGGAAGCTTCTTCAGCAGTAGGTGCAGCTCAGGCAGGTCTTGAGATCGGTAACGGCGATCAGGCTCTTGTATGTGCATGTTGTGATACTTCAGAAGAGATTCTTGACCTTCTGAAAGCAGGACAGTTCTTCTCAGCAATCGCTCCTGATCAGTATCTGCAGGGATACATGGGAATGCTGGATCTGTTCTTTGCAGCTCATAATGAAGTTCTTGAACCAATGAATGGTCGTGCAGACGCTGGTGAGAACTTATGGCAGAGCCCGTTTATGGACAATGGTCTTTCAATCGTAACAGCTGACAATGCAGATGATTTCTATCTTGATGCATATGCAGAAAAGCTTGGCTACAAAGACAGTGAAGAAATCCTTGAGCCTTTGGAAGAGCCAGAAGGCTGTGGATTTGGTGATGGATCAGGCGAAAAGTATTATATGTGTGTACCAATCTCTGGTGTAGAGTACTGGTATCCTGTAATGCAGGGTATGAAAGATGCAGCTAAGGCTCTTGATGTAAGTGCATACTACATGGGAACACCTGAGTGGGATGCTTCTGCACAGGCAGATGTATTCAGTCAGATTATGGCTCTTGATCCAACTGGTATTCTGGTTCATCCGACAACAGCAGAAGCATTTGTTGATCCAATCAACAGTGCAATCGCAGATGATGTTCAGATCGTAACATTCGCAGCTGATGCACCGGACTCAGAAAGAACAGCGTATGTAACATCTGACAATACAAAAGAAGGTAACAGAGCAGCTCAGGAAATCGGTGAAGCACTCGGAGGAGAAGGCTCCGTACTCGTTATGAGAAATCCTGGACAGACAAACCATGAGAATCGTGACAACGCTTTCATCGCTTACATGGAAGAAAATTATCCGGACATCACAATTTACGAAGAGAATTCTGGACAGGATGCAGACGCTACTTATTCAGCAGTTATGACTACATACCAGAAAGATGCTAACCTCAAAGCCGTATTTACACCAGAAGCTTCTTCAGCAGTAGGTGCAGCTCAGGCAGGTCTTGAGATCGGTGGCGGATCAGAACAGGCACTTCTGTGTGCATGCTGTGATACATCAGAAGAGGTTCTTGACCTTCTAAAGGCAGACCAGTTCTTCTTTGCAATTGCACCAGACCAGTATCTGCAGGGATATATGTCTATGCTTAACTGTTACTTTGCAGCACACAATGAAATTTTACATCCTATGAATGGTCGTGAAGCAGCTGGTGAAAACCTGTGGCAGACACCATACATGGATAACTCACTTTCAATCGTAACGAAAGACAATGCAGATTGCTTCTACCTTGATTCATATGCGAAGAACATTGGATTATCAGGTGCAGATCAGCTCATTGAGCCTTACGAAGCAAAGTAAGTGTTGATTTTGGCGGTGGCTCCGGCTCCCGGAGCCGCCGTTTTGTTACTTAACAGTATGAAGAAAGGGTGAGATTATGGCATTACTTGAACTGAAACATATATCCAAAAGTTTTGGGCAGAATCAGGTTCTGAGAGATGTTAACTTCGAACTGAGACCTGGGGAAGTACATGCACTTTTGGGAGAGAATGGTGCGGGAAAGTCTACGATGCTGAATATCATCGGTGGAGTTTTTGAGCCAAGCGGGGGAACGATTCTGATTGATGGTGAAGAGAAAAAAATCACATCTATTCTCGATGCCAAAAATCTTGGAATTGGATTTGTGCATCAGGAAATTGAACTGTGTCAGGATGTAACTGTAGCAGAAAATATCATGATGACAAGTATTAGCGACAGTCACACATTAAAAGTTAATTTTAAGAAAATGGTAAAGGAAGCAGCGGAGATCTTGAGACCGATGGCAGGTGATACGATCGATCCAAGGGCATTGGTTTCATCGCTTCCGATATCTCAGCAGCAGGTTGTTGAGATTGCCAAAGCATTGGCATATAAATGTAGGATTCTTCTTCTCGATGAGCCAACAGCGGCACTTTCAGAGAGTGAAGCAGAAGCACTTTTTGAGATTGTGGGACAACTGAAAAAGGAAGGTATGGGAATTATTTTTATCAGTCACCGTATGGAAGAAGTGTTTGAACAGAGCGACCGGGTAACAGTCTTGCGTGATGGGGAGATTATCTCTACAAGACCGTCATTGGATGCACCTTTAGATGAGCTGATCCGGGACATGGTTGGTCGTGAGATCAGCGATATTTATCCACCAAAAGCAGAACATATTGATTATAGTGATTCGAACGTAATGCTTAAAGTTGAAAATCTTACGGATGCAAAGAACCGTTTCAGAGATATTAACTTTTCATTATACAAAGGAGAAGTTCTTGGCTTTGCGGGTCTGGTAGGCGCCGGAAGAACAGAAATTTTGCAGTCGATAGTTAATTTGAGAAAACGTTCATCAGGAACGGTTGAACTTCTTGGTGAAAATATTGATAAATTAGGTACTTCAAAAATTTATAACAAAGGTCTGGTATTGCTTTCAGAAGATCGTAAAAAAAGCGGATTGTTCCTTGATTATTCAATTGCTGAGAATACCAGTTCTACATATCTGGATTTGATTACCAATGGAATTATACTCAGCAAGAAAAAAGAAATGGAACTTGCCAGGGATAAGATTGCTGAACTGAATACCAAGGCAGAAGGTCCTAAGCAGGTGGTCGGAAGACTTTCTGGTGGAAACCAGCAGAAGGTATTGCTTGGAAAACTGCTTGCAAAAGTTCCGAAGGTTATTCTTCTTGATGAGCCTACACGAGGTGTTGATATCGGAGCGAAGTCTGAAATTGGAAAGTATATCAGAAAGCTGGCAGATGAAGGTATTGGAGTTATTTTGATTTCATCAGAAATGAATGAATTGTTGGGACTTTGCGACCGTTTGATCATGATTGATATCGACGGTGATCAGGTGCCGGAAGTTACAGGAGAACGTCAATTCGATTCAGATACGGTTGTATACTACATTTCTGGAGCATACAAATACGATAATAAGGAGGCACAATAATGGCAGCTAATAATGTAAGTACAAGAAAGGGAAAGAGTTTCTTCGCAAAACTTATGGAGAGACGAGAGGCTATGCTCGCATTAATCGTCGTGGCCATGTATATTGTTTTATCATTTATTACTCCAAGTTTTATGACATGGAGTAACCAGAAGGTAGTTATCTCAAGTATGGCGGTAGATGGTATCGTTGTAATCGGTATGACAATCAGTCTGATTTCCGGAGGTATCGATCTTTCTGTAGGATCGACATTGTGTCTGTCTATGACAGTAGCAGCACTTTTGATGAGAAATGGTAATCATCCATGGCTCTGTTCACTGGCTGGTATCGCAGTGACAGCATTGATCGGTTTGATCATTGGATTACTTGTAACGAAGCTTCATCTGACACACTTCATTGTTACCTTATGTTTTATGGGAATTGCCAGAGGTCTTGTATACATTTTGACAGGTGGTTCTCCGGTATCTCTGGTACGTGTGTTTGCAGAGAACAAGGGATTTGCATTTCTTGGGCAGGGAACAATTGGTGGCGTATTCCCGATGGCTCCCGTTTGCTTCATAGTAATTGCAATCATAGCTGAATTGTATGTCCGTAATTCAGCTGGTATGAGAAAAGTATTCTATACAGGCAGTAACGAACAGTCAGCTCTTTATTCTGGTATTAAGGTTGACAAAATGAAAATTATTGCATGTGTTGCGTGTGCAGCACTTGCGGGTGTGGCAGGAATCATTTATATGATCCGTTATTCCGGAGTAGCAGTAAATGCCGGATCGGGAGAAGAAATGGTAGCGCTTTCAGCAGCTGTTATCGGTGGTGCAAGTATGAATGGTGGACGTGGTTCTGTTATCGGTTCAATCTTAGGACTTTTGTTTATCGTTATCATCCAGGATGCACTTACACTGATGATGGTTCCGTCATACTGGCAGGATTTCGTAAAATACGCGATTGTGCTGATTGCAGTAGCAATTGATGGTGTAACATATTACAGATCCTTAAAAGCATCACAGTCTTAAAACCCCTTATATTGAATATAATATAGTACGAAACGCAAAAAGAGTGTGAAAGCCGTTATTGGCTTTTACACTCTTTGCGTTTAATGCCTGTGATTAAGGATTAGGACTGTTCATTTACAAGGTGTTGTTATCCGCCAGTTCCAGCACTTTCTCGGCTGTCTGTACATCGGTGATCAGTGCATGCAGATAGTGTCCGTTCAGTGCACCCAGGATAGAGCGGACTTTTTTCTCACCGCCGCCGACGCCGATGACGCGCTTATGTTCCGGCAGATCCCGGATATCGATGGATATGATTCTGTTCTTCAATGTTGTGTTGCATAGTTCGCCGGTGATGGTAAAGAAGTTACCACAGATATCCCCGGCCGCCTCAGCGTCCACCAGTTCGTTGATCGTAGCGGTGTCAAATGGATAATCTGACAGGTGATCTGCATCCCGGACAGGCGCCTCACCGATACCTACCAGAGTAACATCCAGATTGTGTGAGGCTTTTAATATAGAAGCAATCGTTGGTTCTTCTTTGATGGCAGAACAGAGTTCTTTACTTTGACACATAAATGGTGCTGTCAGAATGGTGGCGTGTCCATTGTATTTATCGATTAGATGCTGTGCCAGAATGTTCGGCTGGAAATCCACGCTCTGGGACGAACCGCCTACCAGTGTATACACGTGGATGTCCCGGATATTCTTATTCGGCGGCAGATTCTCAATCATGCTGTTCAGTGTACGTCCCCAGGTCAGGCCTATTTTCATATTATTATGGACAAGCTGTTCAAAATAAGAAGCCGCTTCGGAACCAATCTTTCTGGTAAGTGTATCGGTATCGGCTCCGGAGCAGTCTACCAGTTTGATATCCTGCAGTCCGAAACGCTGGCGGAGCTTTTCCTCTAATTGAAGCGTCTTCATGGCACCGCGTACGTCTACGATCTCGAATTTGATCATACCTTCGGCTTTGGCCTCTTCCAGCAGACGGCTTAAGGTTACGCGGGAGATGTTGAGCAGCTTGGCAATCTCTGTCTGCGTGTAACCTTCTTCATATAAATAGTATAAAGCTTTCAGCTTCAGATAATATCTGTGCTCCTGAGAAATGGACAATGTAATCACCTTCTTCTCTTTACAATTGTAAGTTTAATATATTATAGAACGAAAATAGTGATTTGACAAGTAAAAGTTAACAATTGTAAAGAGGAAAATATATAAAATTACAAAAATAAACTAAATCGGTTGACACTGGCATGTCATAGTGCTATATTATGGACAGAAAGGCTTTGCAATAGAAAAGCAAGTATACAAATGTAAACATGGATATTTGGAAGGAGATAACTATGGAAGGATTTAATGTTAAAGACAAGAGCTTATTGGAAAACAAAGAATTTCTTCAAGAGTTGATGGAAAGAATGATGCTTGTACATACTTTTGAAGAGAGAGCATTCTGGTTGTTTGGACAGGGACTTGTACACGGAACTATGCACCTGAGCATTGGAGAGGAAGCAACAGGTGTTGGTACTTCAGCAGCACTTACAAAAGATGATTACATGCTGGCTACACACCGTGGACATGGACAGGCGCTTGGAAAAGGTGTTAATGTAAATGACATGATGGCAGAGATCCTTGGACGTGCAACAGGTACAAACCATGGTAAAGGTGGATCAATGCACATTTGCGATTTCGACAATGGTATCCTTGGAGCCAATGGTATCGTTGGTGGTAACGGACCTATCGCATGTGGTGCAGGACTCAGTATTAAGATGCAGAATATTCCGAATCGTGTATGTGCTGCATTTTTCGGAGATGGTGCTTCTAACGAAGGAGCAATTCTTGAGTCTATGAACCTGGCATCTGTGTGGGAACTGCCTGTACTGTTTATCCTGACAGATAATGGATATGGAATGTCTACAGCAAAAGCAAAAGCTACTAAGACAGTAGACTTCGGAAAGAGAGCAGATGCATTTGGATTTAAGGCATTTGAGTGTGACGGTAACAATGTTCTTGAAGTATATGAGACAGTTAAGGAAGCCCGTGAGTATGTAATGAACGAGCATGGACCGGTTCTCGTAGTTGAGAATACATACAGAACATCTGGACATTCTAAATCAGATAATAATAAATATCGTTCAAAAGAAGAGATCAAATATTGGGAAGATCACAGCCCGATCATCCGTTTCCGCGAATTCCTTGTAGAGAATAAGATCTTTACAAATGAGGAAGTTGACGCTATGCAGGCAACTGTTGATAAGAAGATCGAAGATGCAATCGAGTACGCTAAGGCTCAGCCACAGCCGGTTGTTGCAGATTTGGAAGCAGACGTATACGCAGAGTAGTTTAGGAGGAAAAGAAAGATGAGTGAAATGAGAAAGATTTCTTATAGAGACGCGGTTCGTGAAGCTATGGTTGAGGAAATGCGTCGCGATGAAAAAGTATTTTTAATGGGTGAAGATATTGGTGTTTACGATGGAGCATTTGGTGTTTCCAAAGGAATGATTGGAGAGTTTGGACCGGAGAGAGTTCGTGAGACTCCTATTTCTGAGCAGGCTTTCGTAGGAGCAGGTGTTGGTGCGGCGATTACAGGTATGCGTCCGATCGTTGAGCTGATGTTCTCTGACTTCATGACAGTATGTTATGACCAGATCATCAACCAGGCTGCAAAGATGCACTTCATGTTCGCAGGTAAGGTAAGTGTACCTATGGTTATCCGTACAGCAGCTGGTGGTGGTACTGGAGCAGCTGCTCAGCATTCACAGTCTCTGGAGCAGATGTATCTGCATGTACCTGGACTGAAGGTTGTAGTTCCATCTACACCATATGATGCAAAGGGTCTGTTAAAGCAGGCAATCCGTGACAACAACCCAGTCATCTTCCTTGAGCAGAAGAAACTGTACAATGTTAAAGGTATGGTTCCGGATGAGGATTACACAATCCCATTTGGCGTTGCTGATGTAAAGAGAGAAGGTACAGACGTAAGTATCTTTACATACGGAAGAATGGTGCAGATGAGTCTTGACGTGGCTGAGAAGTTAGCAGAAGAAGGAATCAATGTTGAGGTTGTTGACCTTCGTACTCTTTCACCACTTGATACAAATACAATTATTGAATCAGTTAAAAAGACACACAAAGCTGTAATCGTTCACGAATCTGTTCAGTTCGGTGGCTTCGGCGGTGAAGTTGCTGCACAGATCACAGACAGCGAAGCTTTCTACTATCTTGACGCTCCAATCAAACGTGTTGGTGCTTTGTACTGCCCAGTGCCATTTAACCCGACACTTGAGGCTGAAACATTCCCTACACCAGCTAAGATCGAAGCTGCAGTAAGAGACGTTTTATAGGAAGATAGTAAGGAGGAAGCATAATGGCAACAGAATTGACGATGCCAAAGAACGATATGGACATGGAAGAAGGTACTATCGTTAAATGGCTTAAAAATGTTGGCGATAAAGTAGAAAAAGGTGAGATGTTCATGGAAATCGAGACAGACAAGACTTCCATGGAGATCGAATCTCCGGCAACAGGAGTTCTCCTTGCTCAGTTCTATCAGGGCGGAGATGTAGTGCCGGTTAATACAGTTATGGGATATGTCGGAGAAGCCGGAGAAGCTGTTCCGGAGCAGGGCGCAAAGGCTGCTGCGGAGGAAGCTCCGAAGGAAGAGAAAAAGGAAGCACCTGCTGCAGAAAAAGCACCTGCAAAGGTTCTGTCTGATGCAAGTGGAATTCCTGCAACTCCATATGCTAAGAAGCTTGCAAAAGATAATGGAATCGATCTGAAAGAAGTAGTTCCGACAGGTCGTCACGGCGAGATCCGTGCAATTGATGTATTTACAGCAATTGAAGCTTCACCGGTTGCAACACCGCTTGCTAAGGCAATGGCAGCAGATCTCGGCGTAGATCTTTCAACTATTCAGGGATCCGGATACAGAGGAAAGATCCTCAGTGATGATATCAAGGCAGCATTTGCTCAGGCTCAGACAGCAGCAGAGGAGGAAAATGTTGCAGGCGCAATGAAGGAGATCGCAGAAGTACTTGAGCGTAGAAAACTTTCTTCTATGCGTAAGGCTATCATGAAGAACATGAACTCAAGTCATACTGAGATTCCTAACGTAACACAGAACATCAAGGTTGATGTTACAGAGCTGCTTGCTCTTCGTGCTAAGATCAACGAGGGTAAAGAGAAAGCTGAGAAGGTATCTGTAAATGACCTGATCATTAAAGCTGTCGGCAAAGCTACAGCTAAGTTCGAGAGATTCCGCATGACGCTGGAAGGCAACGAGTATGTTGTCCACAAGCAGGTTAATGTGGGAATGGCAGTTGGTATCACAGACGGACTGGTTGTACCGGTAATCAAAGACGTTGATAAGAAGACACTGCTTCAGGTATCTAAGGATGCAAAAGAACTTGCTAAGAAAGCAAGAGACGGTAAATTAAAATCAAGCGAAATGGGTGACGGACGTATTACCATTTCTAACATTGGTATGTACGGAACACACAGCTTTACACCAATCATTAATCAGCCAGAGGCTTCTATCGTTGGTGTATGTGGAACAGAGGATGAGCTTGCACTGGTAGACGGACAGGTAGTTGTACGTAAGAAGATGATGATCTGCGTAACATTTGACCACAGAATCCTGAACGGAACAGAAGTTTGCGAATTCGAGTCATACCTGAAAGAGCTGATTGAAAATCCGGTCACAATCTTGATTTAATCTAGGAGGATAATATGGCAACAGAATTAACTATGCCAAAGAACGATATGGACATGGAAGAAGGTACTATCGTTAAGTGGCTGAAGAATGTTGGAGATAAAGTAGAAAAAGGCGAAATGTTCATGGAAATCGAGACAGATAAGACTTCCATGGAGATTGAGTCTCCTGCAGCAGGAGTTCTTCTTGCTCAGTTTTATCAGGGTGGAGATGTAGTCCCGGTTAACACAGTTATGGGATATGTCGGAGAAGCCGGAGAAAAGGTACCGGAGCAGGCAGCAAAAGGAGATGCACCGGCAGCTGAGGAACCAAAAACTGAGGCAGCAGCATCTGTAGCAGAGAAGAAAGAAAATGAATATGATGTAGCTGTAATCGGTGGAGGACCTGCCGGATACGTAGCAGCAATCCGTGCTGCACAGCTTGGCGGAAAGGTTATCATCTTCGAGAAAGATACCGTAGGTGGAACATGTCTGAACAGAGGATGCATCCCGACTAAGACATATCTGAAGACTGCTGAGTACATTCATCATATCGAAGCAGCTGCATCAAGAGGCATTGTAGTTAATGCTGAGCACAGCGTAGACATGCCAAAGGTTGTAGCATATAAGGACAAAGTTGTAAAACAGCTGACAGGCGGTGTTGGAAGCCTGTTAAAGGGAAATGGCGTGAAGCTGGTATCCGGAGAAGCTTCTCTGGAAGATGCAACAACAGTTGCATGTGACGGCAAGACATACAAAGCTGACAAGATCATCCTTTGCGGTGGATCTAAAGCAATCCGTATCCCGATTCCGGGTGTGGATCACAAAGATGTTATGACCAGTGATGAGATTCTGGCTATGACAGAAGTTCCGGAAAGACTTGGTATCATCGGCGGTGGTGTAATCGGATGTGAAATGGCATCTGCATTCAGCGCATTCGGAAGCAAGGTTACCATCGTAGAGGCTATGGACCGCGTAGTATCTATGCTTGACAAAGACATTTCTGCAGAAGTTGACAAGACTCTGAAGAAAGGCGGCGCAAGCGTTAACTGCGGACGTAAAGTATTAGAGATCAAAGACAATGGCGGACATCCGGTAATCGTAACAGATAACGGAGAATTTGAAGTAGATAAAGTCCTTCTGTCAATCGGACGTGCAGCAGACCTTGGATGCCTTGGTAAGCTTGCTGATCAGATTAAGACAGAGAGAGGCAAGATCGTAGTAGATGATACGATGAAGACATCTGTTGATAATATCTACGCTTGTGGTGATATCAACGGACGTATCATGCTTGCTCACTCAGCATTCAAGATGGGTGAAGTAGCAGCTGAAAATGCAGTAAAGGGAACCGCAGTAAAATGTGACCTGAGCTATGTACCAAGCTGCCTGTACCTGTCACCGGAAGCTGCTTCTGTAGGTCTTACAGAAGAAAAAGCAAAAGAGGCTCATCCAGAAGGAGTTCGTATTGGCAAGTTTAATATGGCTGCTAACGGAAGAAGTGTTGCATCTGGAGAGACAACAGGATTTATCAAGGTAATCGCTGACAACAAATATGGTCAGATTCTTGGTGTACATATGGTAGGCGGCGTCGCATCTGAGATGATCGCAGAGGCAGTCGCACTGATGCAGATGGAGATTACAGTGAATGAAGTAGCTGAATCTATCATTCACGCTCACCCAAGCTACTCAGAGGCATTTGCAGAGGCATGCGCAGACTGCCTTGGGATGTGCATCCACCAGCCTCCGAAAAAAAAGAAATAAGACAATTTCTAATTCCTTCTTAAAATGTTTATAGTGAGAAAAGCGCTTCAGTATGGGGAAGCGCTTTTTTCGTGTTTATATTAGGTTCTTAGCTTTGAATTCAAAGATTAGTGTTTAATGGAACTGTTACGAGTGCTCCATTTCGGTTGGATGTACACTTGCGTATTTATTGGAATTGGTAAAATGCAAAATGATACAAAAGATTGAAGAAAAATGAAAAGAATGATATGATTAATAAGAACAATCGTGTTGCAGGGTGGCTGACCTCCATTTTATATAGAATGGGGGTGGTGCTGATGAGACATTTTGATTTTAAAGACCTGATGGCCTTCGGAATGTTTATTCTTGCATTACTGACATTCATTTTTTCGAATTTGAAGTAGTGCATTAAAGCTAACAAAACCGCCCTTGTACTTTGGCGAGTAAGGGCGGTTTTTACTTAACATACTGGTCAACCCCTTGTGGGCGGTTGTTCTTTTATTAGATTATAATATAGATATATTTAAATAGCAATAGATTATGAAATATCTCAAAGAACAGATTGAATTATTAACATTATTTTGACAATATTTTCATAGACATTTTAAATTCAGATTGTTACAATGTGAGTATGCATTGAAGAAGGAACGATATGCAAATATCGAAATGAGGTGTTAGGATGGAAGAGCAAAAGAAATGTGCGGTTAAGCGGATCGGAGTATTGACTTCCGGTGGCGACGCACCAGGTATGAATGCGGCTGTACGTGCCGTAGTGCGTACAGCACTCTACATGGGAATTGAAGTAGTAGGTATCCGTCGCGGATGGCATGGATTGATCAGTGGAGACATGTACCGTATGACAGCGGTGGATGTGTCGCATATTATCAACGAGGGTGGTACAATGCTGTATACAGCCCGCAGTGATGAATTCCGTACTAAGGAAGGACGTAAGAAAGCATACGATAACTGTAAGCTGTTCGGACTGGATGGAATTGTGGCAATCGGTGGTGATGGTACATTTGCCGGAGCTTTGGCACTTTCTACGGAATATCCGATCTCTGTAGTTGGCATACCGGGTACAATTGATAATGATATCGGATGTAGCCACTATAGTATAGGATATGACACAGCAGCGAATACGGCAGTAGAAGCAATCGATAAGATCCGTGATACGATGCAGTCTCATGAGAGATGCTCGGTTATCGAGGTCATGGGACACAGAGCAGGTAATCTGGCACTGTATGTTGGTATTGCGACAGGTGCAACAGCCGTTCTGATTCCGGAAGAACCTTGGGATTTTGAGGAAGACGTTGCGGAGAAGATCCGTAATGCAAGACTTGCAGGGCGTACCCATTTTATGGTAATCGTAGCAGAGGGAGCTAAGCGTAAAGCAGACGGAACGCTGGATAATGAAGTGGTTGGTAATGGTACTGCCGGGCATCAAGTCGCAGATCTGATCCGTGCAGAGTTGGGACTGGATCCTAGAGTGACCGTACTCGGACATATTCAGCGAGGCGGTTCACCGACAGCACGAGATCGTGTGACAGCTACCCGTATGGGATATGTGGCTGTAAAGGCTCTGGCAGAAGGTAAGACGAATCGTGTAGTCGTGCGTTATTTTGGTGAGATCAAGGATGTAGATATGGTAGAGGCTCTGAAGCAGGAGAACCGGCTGGACGAAGAGGAAAAGCAAGTTCTGAGAGCAATGACATTCTCATTCTAGAGCGAATACAGTCAGCTTAAAGTATAAAGAAAAGTATAAAAAATGGGAGGTGTCGGATATGTAATCCAGTTACCTCCCATTTATTATATGAATCCTTTTGCGATTTTTATATTAACTGATTAGTCTGTCATTGCTCCGGATTTCTGTAACTCTTTCTGTGCCAGCTCTGATTCGGAAGGCATAGACATTTTCCGCGCATCGCGGAAGAATGTTGCGGAAGTGATGATCATAACTACACATACGATGTAAGTCAATGTGGACAGTGACAGGAAGCATGCAACCTTATATGCAATGACTACACCGATACATCCGAAAATGGACAGCATAATCGTTGCGGTACGGTCGTATTTTCCTTCTTTGATGAATTTAAAGCAGGATGCGTTCATCAGGAATGCACAGGAACCCATCATGATTGGGAATGCAACTCCGATGTTCATACCAAGTGCGCCAACAAGTGCCATGCATGGAGCATACAGACCAACACCGATCATCATCAATGCGCCAAGGAAGAAGTTAATGACCACTCCTACGACTAATTTAATACCGCTAAGTCCGGTTGCAGTGCCGACAGCACCGAATGGACCGACGCCGGCGTTCTTGCATACAAGTGCAACAGCCAGGATTACCAGACCGACAGACAGAGCATAACGAACGGTTTTCAGATCCCATTTGCAGACGATGCCGGAACCAACGAGTGCGCCGATAGCAGCTGCGGCCAGCATGAGATAAAGAGTCAACGGATCAATGTCTACGAAAGTCATAAAGAGGATGCCCTCTAATGCAACGGGAATCGTGTTGCCAACATTTAATGTACCCGGAATAATCTCATCATTTGTTGATTTGGTGAATTTGAAACATGCAGACTGTGTTGCAAAACATCCGATACCCCAGGTATCCAGCATGTTGGTGAATAAACCGATCAGGGCAAGTGTAATACCCTTTTTGAAATGGATCTCGTCTTTGTGCTTGATCAGATCGACAATCAGAAACAAAGCAGAGCAGATTGTAAATGCGATCAAAACAATTCTTAGTAAAATTACTGCATTCATTTTAACCCTCCAGATAAATATACCAAAATATTGTGATAAACAGTTACCTGGCAGATGTCCACCCCGATAACCTTGGAAATCCGCCAGCATTTTTAATTTTATAACTTTGTCTTTTGTTAAACAATTTAAGAAAATTAAATGGGTCATTTAATATATCTAAAGAGTGGAGGAATTGAAGAAAAATGGTTATGATATAAAAAATATTGAATGGGTCGTTTAACATTTCTAATGTATGCGCGGTGGATGCGTCTTGCGTACTGGCTGCTGCAATTATATAATAAAAAAGAGTGTTACAAACAGGGAGCAAAAAATGACAAAGTACGAAATGATTCTAAGCGTGTATCATACACACAGCATATCAGTCACAGCAGAAAAATATAATTATACGCAGTCAGCGATCAGTCAGGCAATTAAGAGCTTTGAGAAAGAACTTGGTTTTCCGCTGTTTAAAAGAACGAAAAATGGCATGCTGCCAATCTCAAATACAGAAGAAATTATCCGGGAATTGCGAACAATCTGCGATGCAGAGAACCGTATTGCGGATATCGCATCGAATCTGACCAGTCTGAAAAATGGTTATATACATATCGGAACGATCAAGAGTATTGCATATAACTGGTTACCTTCCATGGTAAAGAATTTTTCAAAAAAATATCCAAATATTCATTTTAAAATATCAATGGGAAGTTCTTCGCAGCTTCATGATAAGCTGGATCAGAATGAGGTGGATTGTATCTTTGTGTCCAATTATCTGCTTCCGGATAATCTGGAATTTTATCCGATGGATACGGATGAACTGATGCTCCTGACGGCGAGAAATCATCCACTGGCGGACAAACTGAAGGTGAATCTGACTGATATTAAGGACGAGAATTATATTTATTCAGAAGATGGTTTTGACTTTGAAGCGGGTGGGATCTTTGAGCAGAATAACATTCATCCGACTGTGCTTTACCAGTTAGATGATGACGTGGCTGTCCAGAAAATGGTATCCGATGGGATGGGAATCAGTGTATTACCGAAATTATTGCTGTCCACTCCGCCATTCGACATCTGCATCCGCCCATTTACGGAGCATTACAAACGGACATTGGGCGTGGCATATCTGAAAGACAGCGAATTGGATCCGGCGACAGAAGCGTTCTTGGAATATGTAAAAGAATGGAAATCAAATAAAGGAGAACAGCGAAGATAGGATGAATATCAGAAAGACCAGAAAAGAAGATGTCCCAGTAATTATGGATTTGTATGAAAATGCAAAAGCATTTATGCGCAGCAAAGGCAATCTGACACAGTGGAATGACGGATACCCATCGGTAGAAATTATCACAGAAGATATCGACAACGGTAATTCTTATGTGTTTGTGAAAAATGATGAGATCGTAGGAACATTCGCGTTCATCATCGGTGAAGATCCGACTTATCAGGTGATCGAAGATGGCGAATGGCACAGCAGTAAGATCTACGGAACCATCCACAGAATTGCATCATCCGGTAAAGCGAAAGGCCTGGCAAAGACCTGCTTTGATTACTGCAGTGAAAAGATTGATTATCTCAGAATTGATACGCATGAAGATAACCAGCCGATGCAGGATGCAGTGCTCAGATATGGATTCCAGAAATGTGGAATTATATATGTCAGAGACGGAAGTAAGAGAGTAGCATTTGATTATATAAAAGGATAGAGAATATGGGTATTCTTTCGTAACAGTAGCAATTCCATTGATTCTCGGTCTTTTATTTCTCTGGTTTGGAAAAAACTGTGGAACAGAGCAAGTAAAAGAAATGAGGAATATCGACAGCGGTATACAGGTCATACCACACTTCGTGTGATAAGAGTGGTAAAGCACGAGCGGGAGGAGCATGATTCCAATGAACAGGGACCGGAAAGCGTGATCTATGTTACGTTCTATACGCCGGTGTATGAGTATACGGTCAATGGTCAGAGATACGAATATGAGACGCGAGTGGGAAGTTCTACAGATCAGTATCCCATCGGAATGGAATGTCCGGGATATTATAATCCGAGTAATCCGGCGGATGTGACAGAGAGCCTGACAGATATAGCAGGCGGCGGAAGCCGTTTTTGGAGTCTGTTATGCTTTGTGATTGGGGCGTTGGCTATCGTGTACGCGTTAGTGCGAGTGTGGACGGTTATGCCATTATTGTGAGAGGTGAGTATGTGATTTGGGATATGAAGGATTGTGATGACACGAAAGCGGAAATAGAATTGTTGAAATGTTTGGCAAAAGGAGAACAGTCGGCGAGAGAAGAGGGATGGATTTCTGTTGACGATGTAGAAGCAATATTGAGAGTAAACGAATGAAATGAGTCTCACAGGAGAAAATCTTGTGGGACTTTTGCTATCTTAAGCAATGGTCATTAAATCAATTTTTAGGAAATGGAGAAGGGATGTTACTTATACCGCAAATGTAATTCATATCAACATTATAGAAATGTGCAAGCTTGATTAGAGAATCTACCGGAATGCGTGTTTTGCCAAGTTCGTAATCAGCATAGGTACGCTGACCAATATTTAGTAAGCTAGCAATATCTGTTTGTGTATAATCATGGTCTTCTCTTAGGGCGCGTACACGTTCTCTGTAATGCATAACAAATCCTCCATAGGTATTTTATCCAAGAGTTTATAACTCTATTGACTTTTAGAGTTATAAACTCTAAAATGAATTACATAAGGAACTATTGGATAAACAAAAAGGAAAGAGAGGAAAACAATATGGAGGAAAACAATATGGAGGTAAAAAAATGTCCTAATTGTGGAGCAGAGATTCCAGAGGATAGAGAGTATTGTGAACAGTGTGAGGAACAGTTGAAACAGACGGTTGGAACAAGTAAGAGGGAGGAGATGAACCAAAATTCAGATCTTGCAGAGACCGTGGTAAGTCAAGATGAAGCGATTGATGAAGTAGCAGTTCAGGCTGAAATGGAACAAGAGGTTACAGATAATAAAGAAACACTTCTAAACCAAGGAAAGAAAAAAATAAATCGTGCAATAGTAATATCTGCGATAGGTTGGATTGTGTTAATAATTATTGGAGTGACCATGAAGGGACAACAGGATTCAAGATATAAGGTCTTAAAAGAGCGTTATGAGTCTATAAACACACAATTGTCAGATGAAAGAGAGCGCGCAAGTGATTTACAAACGAAGGTCAATGACTTACAAGCGAAGTTAGACGAATTAGAGAATGGTGCAAGTACTCAATTAGTTGAGATTAAAAATGCTTATGAAAACGGAGAGTGGCAGAACGTAATTGATCTGGCAGGTAAGCTGCATGAAAAATATAACGGTTCGGAAGAAGATAAAGAAGCTCAAGAAATGGCGAAAAATAGTCAGAGTAAACTTGATGAAGCGGCAGCTGCTAAGGCGGCAGAAGAAGCACAAGGATATGAAACGGGAATTACATATGATCAGCTGGCAAGAACACCAGATGATTTTAAAGGTAAAAAAGTTAAGTTTACTGGAAAAGTTGTGCAGGTTATAGAAGGTAGTGGAAGTATCCAAATACGTTTGGCAGTTAATGATAATTACGATACGATTCTTTTTGGACAGTATGATTCGTCTATTGTTGGATCAAGAGTTTTGGAAGATGATCATATTACCATTTACGGTACGTCAGCTGGTACGATAAGTTATCAGTCCACAATGGGAGGAACGATCACAATTCCAGGTGTTTCGATAGAAAAAATAGATCAATAAAATCCAAGAGCAGGAGATAGGATCTCTTGCTCTTGGTATATATGATGATGCTTGGAGTGCAGTGCAAAAATATAATATTTTAGATGTTGAAAATATCATTTGAATTTTAATGATTTTGAGAGATATAAACTTTAAAACAAATTGTGTAGAGGAATTAAATGAGAGGAGGTAAGAAAGAACTGCATCAGCAACAATATATGCAAAGAACAAAGCGCACAGCAGTTCGGTGGAGGAATGTGAATATTGGTATGATCATAAAAGTATTTCTAATTTAGAAAATGATTATGAAGCACCATTAGTGTCGAAAATAGGTAATGTATCATATATAACAAGTAAATATATGTTGGGATCAGATTATGTTAGACCAAGATTATACTATTCTGTTGAAGCGTTAAAATGAGACTATTAGAAGCATATATTGAGAAAAGCGGTTGACCCTTTTCGGGACGACCGCTTTGTCTTTAAGGACGACTGTCTAATTGAGCAAAAGAAAAGTCCTTGATAATCAAGGACTTCGTTCTAGTGCGGAGAAAGGGACTTGAACCCTCACAGTGTTGCCACCACTAGAACCTGAATCTAGCGCGTCTGCCATTCCGCCATCTCCGCTTGCTGACAAAAGCTATATTACCACAGGCAATATGAATTGTAAAGAGTTTTTTGAAAAAAATAAAAAATTTCTTGTACAGGTAGTTTTTCAAGGTAAACAGGTCACCCTGTTGCATTTACTATGAAAAGCCAGGTCTTATATTGAAAAAGGACAGTATTGGGAATACAATAGATAAAACAGGAGGTGCAGATATATGTACGCAGAGGAAGTTGCAAAATTACAGAAAATTATAGATGACAGCAGCAGGATTGTGTTTTTCGGAGGCGCGGGTGTATCTACGGAGAGTAATATTCCGGATTTCCGGAGTGCGGACGGACTTTATCAGCAGAAGTATAAGTATTCGCCGGAGCAGATCGTAAGTCATAGCTTCTTTATGCAGAATCCGGAGGGGTTCTATGAATTTTATAAGAATAAGATGATGTTTCTGGATGCAGAGCCGAACCCGGCGCATAGAAAACTTGCGGAGATGGAGCAGAAGGGAAAGCTTACGGCGGTGATCACGCAGAACATTGATGGGCTTCATCAGCTTGCCGGAAGTAAGAATGTGTTGGAACTTCATGGAAGCATCCATCGCAATTACTGTATGAAATGTGGCAAATTCTACGATGCGAAGTATGTGAAGTATGCAGATGGCGTGCCAAGATGTGAGTGTGGCGGCATGATTAAGCCGGATGTTGTATTATATGAAGAAGGGCTGGACAGTAATGTGATCGATCGGAGTATTCGTGCGATCAGTGAAGCGGATACATTGATCATTGGAGGCACATCTTTGGTGGTATATCCGGCAGCAGGGTTTATTGATTATTTCCATGGCAAGCATCTGGTAGTGATCAATAAGAGTGCGACGGCGAGAGAAGTGGGTGCGGAACTGACCATTTCTGTACCGATCGGGGAGATATTGAGTCAGATTACGTTATAATATGGTTGTGGTAAGTTCGTGTGGATTTAGACCTTGGAACTCTGACAGCACACGTAAGAAAAGACTGGAAAGAGCAGGTAGACAGATTTATGAATGAGATGAGACAGACAGCGTGGAGCAGAGAACATCGGAAGAAGCCGTATGTGACCGCTGTGATATTGACGGTATTGATTGTAGCTGAGATATTTATCCTGAGCGGCATACTTGGATATTTATTTGGAACGGCGGGAGTGGTACTTCATGAGATTGTGCTGGCATTGATCGGTATATTAATGATTCTGATCATGCGGGGCAGAATGAAGACGGCATTTCCATTTCGGAAGCTGAAATGGTCTGGTATATTTGGCTCTTTGATCCTGTGGGGCGGTATCTTGCTGCTGACCAGCGTGGTGACACTTACGATGGCGTATTTTTTTCCGGACCAGATGCTGAATGCGAGTAATGGTGTAGATGAATTGATGTCTGCGACACCGATGTGGATCGACCTGCTGGTGGTTGCAGTGACGCCGGCAATCTGCGAGGAGATTGCATTTCGCGGAGCATTACTGACCTGTTTTCGTGGGGCGCGGAGCAAATGGACTGGGATTATTATCGTAGGATTATTCTTTGGTGCGTGCCATGGCAGCGTGTGGCGTATGGTGCCAACGGCGATACTTGGACTTGTTATGGGATATGTTCTGTTTGAGACGGAGAACATCTTCTATTGTATGCTGATACATTTTACCAATAATGCATTTTCAGTAATACTGACAAATGCGCTCGTGTGGCTGGAGAGGCTGCAGGGAACAGGCGCACAGGCAGTTGATGTGGCAACAGACAGACTGCCGTTAGCATCTGTTGGCATTTATATGATTTTTGCAACGATAGCACCACTGCTCTTATATATAGGTAACTATCTGATTCACAGGGGGCAGCCGGGATATACGAAGGTATTCCCACGGGAGAAAAGAGGAGCGCTGTGGGGAATGCTTGGTGCCTGCGCAGTTCTTTTTGGATGTGGAGTCTTTCTGATATCCGCCGCTGTTGTGCTTCAGGTAATACTGGGGTAAAAAAAGGATTGCCTTTCTGGAACGAATTGCTATAATGGAGTATAGATTTAATATAGGATAGTAGCTTATGAGCCAGGCATGAGAGTGCCGATGGAGGATAAAATGAAGATATTGATTGCTGGTGATGGTAAAGTTGGAGCATCACTGACTCGGGAACTGACAGCAGCCGGGTATGATATTACACTGATTGATTCGAAGCAGAATGTGTTGGATAGTAGTATTGAGCGATTTGATGTGATGGCGATTCGGGGTAATTGCGCATCTATGGAGATATTGGAAGAAGCAGGCGTTAAGGATGCAGATCTTCTGATCGCGGTGACAAGTGCGGATGAAGTTAATTTGTTGTGCTGTCTTACAGCGCATGGTATGAATCCTGATATTCATACGATTGCACGTATCAGGAATCCGGAATACAGCAAGCAGATTTATCGGATGCGTGGGATATTTGCGCTGTCATTGTCAGTGAATCCGGAGAAGCAGGCTGCGATTGAGATTGAGCATCTGCTGAAATACCCGGGATTCCTGAAGAGAGATTCTTTCGCAAAGGGAAGACTTGAGATTGTAGAACTGAGAATTGGTTCGGACAGTAAGCTGAAGGATCTGGCATTGAATGATTTGGATTCCGTAGCAAAATGCAAAGTACTGGTATGCGTTGTATTGAGAAAAGGCAAGGTAATTGCACCGGATGGTAATTTCGTATTGCAGGAAGGCGACCGTATCTTTGTTACGGCACCGACCGATAATCTGACGATATTATTGAAGAATCTGGGCATTATTACGCATAAGGTACGTCGCGTTATGATCTGTGGCGGTGGTAAAGTCAGCTATTATCTTGCTGAGAGACTGAAGAAGAGTGGTATGATCGTGCAGATCATTGAACAGGATTATGAGAAATGTCTGGATTTGGCGAAGCGTTTGCCGGGAGCCAGCATTATCCATGGAGATGCCAGCAATCAGGCACTGCTGGAGAGCGAAGGCATCCAGGATTGCGATGCGCTGATTACGATGACTGGCATGGATGAGCAGAATATCATCATTTCTTTATATGGTAATAACTGTGGCGTGCCGCAGGTGATCACGAAGGTAGGACATCTGGATCACACCAAGATTATCGAGAATCTTCCTATAGGAAGTATTGTGAGTCCGAAGGAGCTGTGTACCAATGCAATCGTACGTTATGTGCGTGCAATGCATAATCAGGAAGGTGCTGCGATTACGGTGTACGGTATCGCGGATGGTCAGGCAGAAGCACTGGAATTTCTTGTGGAGAAGGACACCAGATACTGTGGAGTGCCATTGAAGAACATGGAGACGAAAAAGAATATCCTGATCGCAGGTATTTCTCATAAGGCGAGGACAGAGGTGCCGGATGGAGAGTCCAGCTTTGAGGTGGGCGATACGGTAGTTGTTGTATCCGGTCGTGACGAAGTACTATATCAGTTGGATGATATATTTGAATAGGTGAGGAGACGTCATTATGAACTATAAGATGGTTGGGCGTTTTCTGGCCCAGATATTGACTGTGGAAGGTTTGTTTATGATTCCAGCGGTGATCATCGGCTATGTATGCGGAGAAGATAATGCCATGCAGGCACTGCTTTGGAGTATTCTGATCATCGCAGTGGTGGTTGCGTTTTTAAGGCTTACCTGCAGGCATGCGGCAAGTGGATTCTACGCAAAAGAAGGTTTGGCGTGCGTAGGACTTGGATGGATCGGTATGTCATTATTTGGTGGACTTCCATTCTTTATCGCTCGCGAGATTCCGAACTATGTGGATGCATTATTTGAGATTGTATCCGGATTTACTACAACCGGATCATCCATTTTACCGGTAGTAGAAGACATGTCCCAATGTCTGTTGTACTGGAGAAGCTTCAGCCACTGGCTGGGCGGTATGGGTGTGCTGGTGTTCCTGCTTGCGATTGTGCCGGCAGGAGGCAAGGGCAGGGGCTATACGATGCACATTCTTCGTGCGGAAAGCCCGGGACCGGTCGTTGGTAAACTGGTTCCTAAGATGAAGGATACAGCGAAGATCCTGTATCTGATCTATATTTTGCTGACGGTCATTAATATTATTTTCCTGTTGGCTGGTCATATGCCGGCATTTGATGCATTTTGTACTGCGTTCGGTACAGCCGGAACCGGTGGTTTTGGTATTAAGAACGACAGCATAGCAGGTTATAGTCCGTATCTGCAGAATGTAACGACTGTATTCATGCTGTTATTTGGAGTGAATTTCTCCTGCTATTATCTGCTTTTGATCAGGCAGTTCAAGGCAGTGTTCTTTGATGAAGAATTACGGTTATATCTTGGCGCTGTGCTTGGAAGTACGGCGCTGATTGTGTGGAACCTGCGAGGATTCTACGGATCTCTGGGTGAGACTATACGACATGCGGCATTCCAGGTGTCCAGTATTATTACAACCACCGGATTTGCTACGACGGATTTTGATAAATGGCCCGGATTTTCCAAGGCGATCATATTGTCGCTGATGGTACTCGGAGCGTGTGCAGGAAGTACCGGAGGAGGTCTGAAATGCGGACGCGCGTTGATCTTGCTGAAGAGTGCACATCGTAATATCCGTAAAGTTCTGCATCCACAGAAAGTGCAGGTAGTGCGCAACAACGGTCGTATGGTGGACGAGAAGATTGTGGCAAGCATCAATGCGTACATGGCTATCTATGTGATCATTGTGATCTTAAGTTTCCTGATGATATCCATTGATGGATTTTCGGTGGAGACGAATCTTTCAGCAGTGCTTGCATGTTTTAACAATATCGGACCGGGACTGGATGCTGTAGGACCGACCTGTAACTTTAGCGCATACAGCATTTTCTCCAAATTAGTACTGATCGGAGATATGCTGGCAGGTCGACTGGAGATATTCCCGATATTGATCCTGTTATCAAGATCTGCGTGGAGCCAGAGATAAGTGCATCATAACTGGATTTTGTTTCAATATTATATGAAGTTTACCGTATAAACGGAACTGTATAGATACATTAATAAGGATAGTAAGGAGAAGAATTATGGGTAAGTATTTTGGAACAGACGGCTTCCGTGGTGAAGCCAATGAAGTGCTGACAGTGGAGCATGCCTTCAAAGTGGGACGTTATATCGGATGGTATTACGGCCAGGAACACCGCGCAAGAGTCGTGATCGGTAAGGATACCAGACGAAGCAGCTATATGTTTGAGTACTCTTTGGTTGCAGGTCTGACAGCTTCCGGAGCGGATGTATACCTTCTGCATGTTACGACTACACCGAGTGTGTCTTACGTGACAAGAACTGAGGATTTTGACTGCGGTATTATGATCTCTGCCAGCCACAATCCATTCTATGATAATGGTATTAAGCTGATCAATCACAAGGGACATAAGATGGATGCCGATGTTGAGGCGAAGATTGAAGCATACATTGACGGAGAGATACCGGAGCTTCCACTGGCGAAGAAGGATCAGATCGGACGCACCACAGATTACTCAGCAGGACGTAACCGTTATATCGGATATTTGATTTCTTTGGCAACCAGATCTTTTGAAGGTAAAAAGGTAGGACTTGACTGTGCAAACGGAAGCTCATTTATGATCGCAAAGAGTGTGTTTGATGCGCTAGGTGCTAAGACCTATGTGATCAATAACGAACCGGATGGTCTGAATATCAATACAAACTGTGGATCTACTCATATCAACGTGCTGCAGGAGTATGTACGTGAAAAGGGACTGGATGTAGGATTTGCTTACGACGGAGATGCGGATCGCTGTATCGCAGTGGATGAGAACGGCAATGTTGTAGACGGTGACCTGATTCTGTACGTATGTGGTAAATATCTCAAAGAAACAGGACGTCTGAATGGTGATGCGATTGTGACAACAGTAATGTCCAATCTCGGATTATACAAAGCCTGCGATAAAGTGGGCATGAAATATGAGAAGACCGCTGTTGGTGACAAATACGTATACGAGAACATGGTAAAGAATAATTATTCTCTGGGCGGTGAACAGTCCGGACACATTATTTTCAGCAAGCATGCGACGACTGGAGACGGTATCCTGACTTCTCTGATGATTATGGAAGTTATGCTGGAGAAGAAGATGACCCTTGGCCAGCTTACAGAGCCTGTACGCATTTACCCGCAGCTTCTGAAAAATGTGCGTGTTACAGATAAGAAGACTGCCCGTGAGAATCCGGCAGTGCAGGCAGCAGTTAATGCAGTGGCAGAGACGCTGGGCGATGACGGACGTATTCTGGTGCGTGAGAGCGGTACAGAGCCTGTGATCCGTGTCATGGTAGAAGCAACGACGGATGAACTGTGTGAGAAATACGTAGATCAGGTGATCGATGTGATTCGCGCAGAAGGTCTGGTTGTGGGATAGAACGAACGGAATCTGGAAATAATACCTCCTGTAATAGGAGGTATTTTTTATGGATAAATATGTACCGATCAGAGATGTATATGCGAGAGAAATCCTTGATTCGCGAGGGAATCCTACGATCGAGGTGGAGATACTGGCTGGAGAGAAAACCGTGGGGTGTGCAAGTGTACCGTCGGGCGCGTCCACCGGGAAATATGAAGCAATCGAACTGCGTGACGGAGAGGCACGTTACATGGGAAAAGGCGTGGAGCACGCGGCTGACCATGTGAATGCACAGATCGCGCCGGAGATCGTGGGGATGAATGTACTGGATCAGAGAGGGCTGGATGAGGTGCTGAAGAGACTTGACGGCAGCAGGAATAAAGGGAAACTTGGCGCTAATGCAATTCTCGGGGTGTCGATGGCAGCGGCGAGAACGGCAGCAAAAATATCCGAACGTCCATTGTACACGTATCTTGGCGGTGTACAGGCGAGGACATTGCCGGTTCCGATGATGAATATTATGAACGGTGGCAGGCATGCGGACAACACGATTGACATTCAGGAATTTATGATCCTGCCTGTGGGTGCGCCAGATTTCCGGGAAGGTGTAAGGATGTGTGCGGAGATCTACCAGAGCCTGAAAGCGCTGCTTGGGCAGCGCGGCTGTAACACGGCGGTAGGAGATGAAGGTGGTTTTGCACCGGATCTTCCGGATGCGAAAGAGGCACTGAGCATGTTAATGGATGCCTGCAAAATGGCAGGGTATCAGCCGGGAAAGGATATGTTGTTTGCACTGGATGTGGCAGCGTCTGAGCTCTATGATGAGAAGCTGAATGCTTATGTGTTTGACGGTGAGAGCCGGATGCATGGACAGAAGGTTCTGCGCACGACAGATCAGATGATCGCGTATTATGAGGAACTGCTTGCAGAGTTCCCGATATATTCGATCGAAGATCCGCTAGACGAAGAAGATTGGGAAGGATGGGTCAAGATGACCGCGCACCTTGGCGGAAAAGTATATCTGGTAGGAGACGATCTGTTTGTGACGAATACCGAACGTCTGAAGAAAGGGATAGAACTTGGCGCAGCCAATGCGATCCTCGTGAAGATCAATCAGATCGGAACGTTAAGTGAGGCATTTGATGCGGTGGAAATGGCACACCGGGCGGGCTGGCAGGCAATCATATCCCATCGTTCGGGAGAGACTGCGGATACGATGATCGCGGATATTGCGGTTGCATTTAACACGGGGCTTATCAAGGCCGGTGCACCGTGCAGATCAGAGCGCGTAGAGAAATATAACCGCCTCATGAGGATTGAGGAAATGTTGGGAAAGACAGCAGATTTTCCTTGCTATATGGACACTCCTGTGATAAGATAATTATGTTTAATCCGCAGGAGGTGTGAATCGTGGAAATTTTGAAGACCGTATTAATGATTTTACTTGCAATCGATTGTATTGCACTGACAATAGTTGTATTATTACAGGAAGGTAAGTCGGCAGGACTCGGAACTATCGGAGGTATGGCTGATTCTTACTGGGGACAGAACAAAGGACGTTCTATGGAAGGTACTTTAGTGAAGGTTACCAGAGTGCTCGCAGTATTATTTATCCTGCTTGCGCTGGCATTGAATCTGAAGGTATTTGCATAAGAAGATGAATTTGGATGTAAGGCACTCTTGTAATAAGGGTGCCTATTCTTATGTGCAGAAGTTAGGAGAGAAGATGGACCAGACATTTGAAAAGAGAAAAAAGATTATATATGAATTTATATGCGATGATATGTATGTGCCGATGAAGCTGAAGGAGCTTGCCATTCTGCTGCAGGTGCCGAAGGAGCAGCGCAGTGAGCTGAAAGCGGTCATGGATGCACTGGAGGCAGAGGGCAAGGTGCATGTATCTCAGAAGGGAAAGTATCTCAAGGGAGCAGGACGGACGCTGCGCGGTGTCTATCAGGCACATCCGCGAGGATTTGGCTTCGTAACGATAGAAGGGGAGACAGATGATATCTTTATCCCGGAGAAGGAGACCAATGGAGCACTTCACGGAGATATGGTAGAGATTCTGTTAACCGCTTCGCCGGAAGGAAAGCGTAAGGAAGGTAAGATCGTGAAGATCGTGGAGCGCGGTACGGCAAAGATTGTAGGTCTCTATCAGGTGGCAAAGGGCAAGCATTACGGATTTGTGATTCCGGATAATCAGAGATTTCTGCAGGATATCTTTGTGCCGGAGGAGCGCGCCAAAGGTGCGGTAGACGGTCACAAGGTGGTCGTGGAACTGACGTCTTACGGTTCAGATAATGCCAAGCCGGAAGGTAAGATCGTAGAGATTCTTGGTCACGTGAATGATCCGGGCGTGGACATCATGTCAATCGTAAAAAGCTATGATCTGCCGGTTGAATTTCCGGAGAAAGTGATGAATCAGGCAGAGCGTGTGCCGGAAGAGGTCAGTGATGCAGATATGGCGGGTCGCAAGGATCTGCGTGAGTGGGTGATGGTCACGATCGATGGCGAAGATGCGAAGGATCTGGATGATGCGGTATCGCTTACGCGGACAGAAGATGGCAAGAACTGGATTCTGGGCGTACATATCGCAGATGTGGCGAATTACGTGCAGGAGCGGAGTGCACTGGACAGAGAAGCACTCCATCGTGGAACCAGTGTCTATCTGGCAGATCGTGTGATCCCGATGCTTCCACACCGTCTGTCGAATGGTATCTGTTCGCTGAATGCAGGCGTGGACCGTCTGGCAATGAGCTGCATTATGACAGTAGATGCCAAAGGAGATGTAATCGATCATGAGATCTGTGAGTCTGTGATTCGTGTTAATGAACGTATGTCTTACACCAGCGTCAAGAAGATCCTGGAAGACCATGATGAGGAAGAGACGACGCGTTACATTGATCTGGTGCCGATGTTTGAGGAAATGGAGCAGCTTGCCGGTATCCTTAGAAACCGCAGACATCAGCGGGGTTCGATTGACTTTGATTTTCCGGAGAGTAAGATCATGCTGGACGAGGAAGGACATCCGACGGAGATCCGTTCTTACGACCGTAATGTGGCAACGAAGATTATCGAAGATTTCATGCTTCTTGCCAATGAAACGGTAGCAGAAGAGTACTACTGGCGGGAGATTCCGTTCGTATACCGGGTACATGAGACACCGGATGAAGATAAGATCAAGAAGCTTGCAATCCTGATCAATAACTTTGGCTATTCTCTGCACATTTCCGATGAGGTGCGTCCGGGGCAGATCCAGAAGCTGCTGGCGAAGATCCAGGGTACACCGCAGGAGACAATGATCAGCAGACTGGCACTGCGCTCGATGAAGCAGGCGAGATATACGCCGGAGAATGACGGACATTTCGGACTGGCAGCGCGCTATTATACACATTTTACATCCCCGATCCGCCGGTATCCGGATCTGCAGATCCACCGCATTATCAAGGATGATCTGCGTGGCAGAATGAACGAGAAAAAGATGGAGCACTATCAGACAATCCTGCCGGAAGTGACCAGACAGGCAAGTGAGACAGAACGACGGGCAGAAGAGGCAGAGCGGGAGACGATCCGCCTGAAGAAGGCTGAGTATATGGAAGCACATATTGGCGAAGTATTTGAGGGTGTGATCTCGGGCATTACCAACTGGGGCATCTATGTGGAGCTGTCTAATACGATTGAAGGACTGGTTCATGTTGCAAATATGTACGATGACCATTATGATTATTATGAGGATAGATACGAGATGGTTGGCGAGCACACAGGCAAGACGTACAAGCTCGGTGAGACGGTGTATGTGCGTGTGATCGATGCCGACTGTCTGACAAGAACCATAGATTTTGAGATGGCTGATGAAGGAGATATGGAAGATGGCGAAGAGTAATGGCAAGCTGATTGCCAATAATAAAAAGGCATATCATGATTATTTTATTCTGGATACTTACGAGACAGGCATTTCGCTGGCAGGTACAGAAGTAAAGTCCTTGCGTATGGGCAAATGCAGCATCAAGGAGTCTTTTGTAAGAATTGAAAACGGCGAGGTCTTTATCTACGGCATGCATATCAGCCCGTATGAGAAGGGCAATATTTTCAACAAAGATCCGCTGAGACCGAGAAAGCTTCTGCTGCATAAATACGAGATCAATAAGCTGCTTGGTAAGACGAAAGAAAAGGGTATTGCGATCGTGCCGTTGAAGGTATATTTCAAGGGAAGCCTGGTGAAAGTAGAGATTGGGCTTGCCAAAGGTAAGAAGCTGTACGATAAGCGTCAGGATATTGCCAGGAAGGATCAGCAGAGAGAAGCAAGCAGAGACTTCAAGATCCGTAACTTCGGATAGTTATCTGCTGAAAATGCGCTGATACAGCCAGCGACCAGGCTCATGGTCGGACACATGATGGCTACTGTTGCTTCTTTAAGGGCTGCCGGGAATAAAATGTTAGTACTGAAAATATGGTTGCCTGCCTGTTACTAATATGATAATATACAGACAGGGAAACCAAAGCCAGGCGGCTACCCTTCTTTTACGGAGGGATAAAAACACCCTCCAGACGGAAGAAAGGAGGGCGATAAGATGATTACATATTCTGATCTGATTCAGTTTTGTATATTCATAGTTGCCCTTGTTGGTCTCTGTTATGAGATATTCAAGGGAAAACGGAAATAGCCGCCAACTACCGCAAATAGTTGACGGCTGTTGTAAATAACAGCTAACTATACAATCGGGTAGCCGCTTGCGGTTTCCCTCTTTGTATGTTCAATATAGCACATCTGGCAGCAAGACGCAAGAGGATAAAGCAGTCCTGTTTAATATAATGATGCCAGGGTCAAAAGGTCTAAATCCACATGAGCTTGCTCATATCTGCATCATATCATAAAAATAACGGCACTGTATATGATTATCATACACAGTACCGTTATCATTTTGTTATACTGAACAGGGATCGCATATCGAGTTTGTCTTGTTCAGTCTTAGTGGACCTGGCGGGAATCGAACCCGCGTCCGAAAGCCCTTCCATTCCGGCATCTCCCATCACAGTCATTATACTGACATTCCCTCCGTCTCCCGCCTAATGACAGGCTGAAAACTTCAGTAGCTTCATAAAGTCTTCCATTCCCTCAAAGCTTTGGGAACGAAGTGCTCCGCCTCGTTGAAGCCGGTGACTCAGGCAGCGGATGACCCGAGGCCGACTGCTGCCAAATTAGGCAGCGTACGCTAAATTATTATCTGCGTTTAAATTTAAATAGAACTTTTAACGTAGTGTCCCACTACGGATGGCTTCCAGAACTTCTAAACCCCCGTCGAAACCAGTACAAGCCCGAATATAAAAGTGTACTGATTAGGCAGATGTTCTTTTGCGTATAGTTCATTATACGCAGTGGAAGGGAGAATGTCAAGGGGTAAACTGCATCATTCCTGACATGATACATCCACCTTTTGCTCCGCAGGAGGCGATTTCTGCAGCTTGATCCGGTGCAATTGTGTGAGTATCAGCATCCAACTGGATTCCGCCGATGGCATAGACCGGGATGGATACGCTCTTACAGACATTTCTTAAAAAGTCCAGTCCCCGAGGTGCCAGCCCCTTTTTACAGTCTGTGACATAGACGTGTCCGGCGGTTACGTAAGTCGCGCCAAGTCTCTCTGCTTCCATAGCATCTTCGACGGAGTGTACAGAAGAACCGATCTGTGTAAAATCATTTAGTTCATGTGCATATGTTCGGAGAAGTGGAAGCGGCAGGTGGATAGAAGTGCAGCCAAGTGCCCGTGCGGCATCCGGGTAGGTGTGGAGAACACATGGTACTTCATAGGAGTGACAGAGCTCCAGCACCTGTGCCGCCAGTTTTTCATATTCCTGTGCCGGCAGGTCTTTTTCCCGCAGAATGATAAACGCAGGATGTGTCTGACAGACCATTTCCAGCTGTTCCGGAAATGGCCTGTGACAGAGACTGCGGTTCGTGACTGCGACAACCTGCATTTCTTTAGACGTATACATAGTCGTTCATGACCGGCTGGAGATGATTCTGAACCAGCGCCTGATAGACTTCATCTACGCTTCTTCCGTCAGAGATCTCGAACTGGTCGTCTCCTTTTTCTTCAATCTCATCGACGTGTTCACCGATTCCGGTGCTGACTCCGGCAGAAATTTTGGTAGCCGCGATCTGCACCAGGTTATCCCTTACGCGGGCACATTCTCTGGTAGAGATAGTGATACTTGCAAATGGCATCAGCAGCCGGTATGCGCAGACAACCTGCAACAGCTGTGCCTCGTGTACATCCATCGGATTGATCCGGTCATTGTTGATGATTGGACGGAGTCTCGGACAGGAAAATGCAATCTCGGCATGTGGGTATTTGCGCTGCAGGAGCCATGCATGATAGCCTGTGGCAAATGCGTCCTTGCGGAAATCATCCAGCCCTAAGAGAGCACCGAATCCGACACCGCGCATGCCGCCCATCAGTGCGCGTTCCTGTGCATTGACACGATATGGGAAGATACGCTTGTGTCCGGCGAGGTGGAGTGTTTCGTATTTGTCGGAATTGTAAGTTTCCTGGAATACGGTTACGTAGTCGGCTCCGCATTCGTGCAGGTAAGCATATTCATCGGAATTCATAGGGTAGACTTCTAATCCGATGACTTTGAAATATTTTCTTGCAATCTTACATGCCTCGCCGATGTATTTGACGTCAGATTTGACACGGCTCTCTCCGGTCAGGATCAGGATTTCCTGTAGTCCGGATTTGGCAATGGCAGCCATTTCCATGTCGATCTGCTCTGCGTTAAGCATCGCACGGCGAATCTTGTTGTGACAGTTAAATCCGCAGTAAATGCAGTAGTTCTCGCAGTAGTTGGCAATGTACAGTGGCGTAAACATATTAACGCTGTTGCCGAAGTGCTTTCTGGTCTCGCGCTGCGCAGCCTGTGCGATCTCTTCCAGAAATGGAAGTGCAGCAGGGGAAAGGAGTGCGGCAAAGTCTTTCGGTGTTACCGGATCTGCCTGCAGTGCCCGGCGCACATCAGCAGCCGTATAGCTGTCATAGTCATAGTTTTTGGATGCTTCCACCACCTGATCCATAATGTCAGAACCTGGATCCTCCATACCTGGCAGGTAGGTCATGTGGTCAATACGGTTTTTCTTCTGATCTTCCAGAATTTCTTCGTTCAGAATACTTTCGTTCAAATGTTCTTCTGTTGCATGTTCTTTCATAATGCTCTCCCTCCTGACTTACTCGTGTAAGAATCCGGTCAGTGGTGAAGAAGCGCTTGCACCACGATCCAGAGTTCTTCCAGGACCTGCGAGATAAGCATTACGTCCGGCAATGATAGCGTCGCGGAAAGCAGAAGCCATGAGAGCAACATCTCCTGAGGTTGCAATAGCTGTGTTTGCCATGATAGCTGCTGCACCCATTTCCATTGCTTCACATGCCTGAGACGGACGGCCAAGACCTGCATCTACGATAACCGGAAGATCGATCTCGTTGATCAGGATCTGGATAAATTCCTTGGTGCAGAGACCTTTGTTAGATCCGATCGGAGCGCCGAGAGGCATGATACAGGCAGCACCTGCATTGGCCAGATCTCTTGCAGCATTCAAATCCGGATACATGTAAGGCATAACAGTAAATCCTTCCTTTGCCAGCATCTCGGTAGCTTTGATAGTTTCGTAGTTATCCGGTAGCAGATATCTGGAGTCATGGATAACTTCTACTTTTACAAAATCACCGCAGCCAAGCTCTCTGGAAAGCTTTGCAATGCGAACAGCTTCCTCTGCGGTTCTTGCACCGGAAGTATTTGGCAGCAGGGTAACATTTTCCGGAATGTAATCCAAGATGTTAGCAAGTCCGCCTTCATTTGCACGGCGGATAGCCAGGGTAACGATTTCGGTTCCGGCATTTTCAACGCATGCCTTTACCAGATCCAGCGAAAATTTGCCGGAGCCAAGGATAAAGCGGGAGGTAAATTCGTGACCGCCCAGTGACCATTTGTCAGTTGTCTGATTCATAATAAATAACCTTCTTTCGTGAATAATATTGATGTTGGTTTGCTCATCTGAAGGCAGGTTAGCCACCGCCTACGAATGTTACAATTTCCAATGTGTCGCATTCGGTGAGCATGGTATCTGCAAAATGCGCTTTGGACAGAATCTTGTGATTCAACTCTACCGCAATGCGGCCAGCCGAATACTGGTTCGTTTCCAGATATTCAGCAACCGACATTGGATGTGGAAGTTCTACATTCTTTCCGTTCACAGTGATCATAGTGCGCTCCTTTCCTGAGAGAGTTAATTCGTTGCGACGTTTCAGAGCCTGTCTCGATTACGCTGTAAATCTGCATGGCTCTGAGACGTTACAAAAAAAGAGTCCACAAAAGAATACACCCGCGGTGGTGCACCCCTTCATGAACTCCTGTTCAATCTCAAAATCAATCGTATGCCGATAAAACATATTCGGTTTTACTAACCAAAAGTATACGGAGTTTTTGGCGGGATGTCAAACATTTTGTCACCAAATCTGGAAAAATACGGTCGCCATGGAATAAGAAGAAAAAATGGAGTCATACTACCATTGTTCATAAAATACAAGGAGGAGTTACCATGATATTATCAGAAAAAGAACGCACTACGATTGAGGATTTACAGACACAGGAGAAAAGCTGTATTGAGAAATACGGAATGTACGCCGGGCAGGCAAAGGATCCTGAGTTGAAGAAGCTGTTTCAGACATTGCAGAGTAAAGAAAGAGAGCATTACGATTCACTCGGAAGAGTCTTGAAAGGCACAGTACCGTCGTGTGACTGCAACGACACGGCAGGGCGTGATTATGAACCGAAAGCGACATATACAGCCATGAGTTCACCGGAAGAAAAAACAAAGGATGCATTTCTTGCAACGGACTGTATTGGAACGGAAAAACTGGTGTCAGGAGAATATAATACTAACGTATTTGCGTTTGGAAATACAGAAGTCAGGAAGCTGCTGGCGGACATTCAGGTAGAAGAACAGAATCATGCAGAAATGCTGTATAAGTATAAAATGGTGAATGGAATGAAGTGAAAAAGCCCAGAAAATATAGCGTACAAGAGTGATATATAGATGAAATGAATAAACCCTATGATATATAGGGATTATCAATTGGACAAAACTACCGAAGGAGGATAGAATGGCATAAGATATATGCGATACAAATGAGGAGGGAATTATGAAAAAGAAAGCAATTAGCATGCTTCTTGCTGCCGCAATGGTATTTAGCCTGGCTGCATGTGGAGCAAAAAGTGACAGTGACACCAAGGAAACGAAAAAAGAGACGACTGCAGATGCAAAGGATGAATCTTCGGATAAAGAAATTACAGTTGTTGCAACCGGTTCGTTCTATCCGATTTCCTACACAGACGATGATGGCAATTTGACAGGATTTGAAGTTGAGGCTTTAAAAGAAGTATGTAAGAGAGCTGACATTGCGATTAACTGGGAGCTGTCCGATGATTATACCACTATGTTTGGTGGAGTTGACAGTGGACTGTATGACACTATTGTTGGTCAGGTATCTGTAACAGATGAAAGAAAAGAGACATATCAGTTTACAGATGTATACGCAGAGAATTCTATCAGAATGTGTGTACGTGCTGATGATCCGGCAGAGTCAATTGATGGCCTCAGGGAAGAAAGGTATGTATTGAGTTTGGAACAGTACTTCAGGACTTCTTTGACAAATATAATTCAGAACACTCAGCAGATGAACAGATTGAATGTGTAGAAACTACAGGAAGTCCATATGAAGAACTTAAAGTAGGACATTTTGACGCATTTCCAATTACAGAATTGTCATTTGATTCAGTAATGGAAAAAGGCGAATACGACTTTAAACTGATTGGAGATCCAATCATCGTAGATTATCAGGCATGGCCATTTGCAAAAGATGCTGATCCAGAGATTATCAAAGCGATTAATAAGAGCATTAAGGAAATGCAGGATGATGGAACACTTAGCAAGCTTTCAGAAAAATTCTATGGACGTGACGTGACACAGATTACTGAAGAGTAGTAAGTAAATGATAAAGGTAGTCTTTAAGGCTACCTTTATTTGTGTAATAAGTAAGGAGATCGATTATGAGATTTGATGTTGAATTTTTCTGTTCCTGTTTTCCGGCTCTTTTGTTGAAGATTCCATATACGCTGTATTTAGGACTGATTTCTTTTTTCTTTGCTTTTGTGCTGGGTATGATTCTGGAGATATGCTATACATCTAAAAATAAAGTATTGAGGTATATAGCAGGGTTATATATTTCATATTTTCGGTCAACACCGTATATCACGCAGTTGTTTATTTTCTATTTTGGACTTCCGCAGATCTTTACATTTATGAGAGGGATGCCGGCAAGCGTGACGCTGGTTATTTCGCTTGCTATGAATTCTTCTGCTTTTATTGCTGAGACAATCAGGGGTGGTTTAATGTCGGTTGATAAAGGACAGAAAGAGGCTGCGTTATCTATCGGCATGAGTCCGATTGCTATGTATATGGAGATTATTTTGCCACAGGCTTTTATTGCAGCATTTCCGTCACTTGGAAATTCATTCATTGGTATGGTCAAGAATACTGCAATTGGTTTTACAATCGGTGTGATCGAAATGCTTTCGCAAGCTAAAATTCTTGGTGGTTCTTCGCTGAGATTTATGGAAGCATATATCGCAGTAGGTATTGTGTACTGGGGAATGCTTGTGTTGATTAACCGGATTTTAAAACGAATGGAAGTACGGATCTGCAAGCATTTGTAATCATTAAGATATAAGATTCAATGCGGGTATATGAAGGAGATATAGGATGATCGAAGTAAAAGATTTGCACAAGAGTTTTGGTAAACTTCATGTGCTGAAAGGAATAAATTTTACTGCAGAACAGGGAGAAGTAGTTGTGATTATCGGTCCATCGGGGATGGGAAAGTCTACATTTTTGCGATGCCTGAACTGTATTGAATTTCCAGAACAGGGCAGTATTGAAATTGATGGAGTGATATTAAATGTTCAGAAGAAAAACGAAAAGCAGATACGTGCACTGAGGCAGAAGAGCTCTATGGTATTTCAGAATTATAATGTGTTTAAGAATAAAACAGTTTTGCAGAATGTAATGCTTCCTATGACATCTGTACAAAAGATGAAAAAAGAAGAAGCAAAAGAAAAAGCGTTAAAATATCTGGAACAGGTGGAACTGCTTGATAAAGTCGATGAGTATCCGTCCAGATTATCTGGTGGACAGCAGCAAAGAGTGGGGATTGCAAGAGCAATGGCTGTGAATCCGAAGGTAATATTGCTGGATGAACCGACCTCTTCACTGGATCCGGAGCTCGTGTCCGGCATCCAGGACATATTGCGTAATCTGGCAAATGAGCATAGACGGACGATGATTATCGTCACGCACGAGATTAAATTTGCAAGAGAGATTGCTGACAGGATTATATTTATGGATGAGGGACGTATTGTAGAGGAAGGAACACCGGAAGAGCTATTCCTGAATCCTAAGAACGAACGTACCAGAAAATTTCTGGAAAAAATTGTGTAAGTGGAGGTTCGAAGAGATATGTATGAATTGCAGGTGAGGAGGGCACATAAAGCCCTTGGACTGGCACGACAGATTGTAGGTGTCCGGTTTCTTGTGATGCAAAAAGAATATGAAGATTGCCGGGCAGTGGAAGTGGATCATACGTCAATATGCAGCATGGTGCGGGAAGCGGGAAATGGAATGCGGGTGAAAGCAAAAGCAGATAATTTCCAGTGCATGAATGCGGCATATGCGGTAGGACTTCGCGAGATTCCGGCAGATGTGAGTACCGGAAGGGAAGACTATCGGAATGGACGTTATGAGAGTCTGGCGATTTCCAGACAGATCAGCGCAAATAAGCAGTGTATTACACAAAAGATATATGGTATAGAAATTGCACCGATAGAGATGATGGGAGAGGCTGACCTGGCAATTGTGATCGGAACCGCGAAAGACATTATGCGAGTCATGCAGGGCTATGCGAAATATTACGGCGTAGCAAAAAATGTAATCGCGGTAGCGAATAATGGCATTTGCAATGAGCTGATTGCCAAGCCATTTATGAATAACGATGTGAATGTGTCGCTGTTAAGTACATGTGCAAGAAAATCAGGCAAGTATGGAAGTGGCGAAATGGGTATTTCCATGCCAGTCCATATGTTGCAAAGCGTATTGAATGGTGTACTTGAAACGGTTAATCATACAGAGAATAACCGTCCTAAAAAAGAACTTTTAGAACGACTGGAATATCCGGAAGAACTTGGATTTGAAATCATAATGAATTACGATTATGGAACACAGGCGTCTGAATATGATAAATATTGCGATGAATGTGAACGTGCGGTTAACAGAGAGTAGATGCAGACAAAGATACAAAGTCTGATAAATCGGAGAAGAATATGGAACAGGAAAGAATAAAAAGCATATCAGAAAAATTAGAGCTTAAACGGGAGATCGTGGGAATCCGATTCCTGGTATATGAACAGGATTACGATGCATGCTCAGCAGAACAAGCCGGAATAAAAACACGTTTATGTGGATTTGTTAATAGGGCTACTCACGGAAAAAGAACGAAAGTAGTGTCTGAGAATTTTACTTGCAGCAGCGGACCGGAATTGACAGGGATGCGGGAGGAATCAGAGCGGATGCATTCAGGACAGCTTATGAGTCATTGCGGATTATATTCTGATCTTGGAATTGCCCGTGAAGTTTGTAAGAATACAATGCCAATTCCACAGAAAATATATGGGTTGGAGATAGGACCGCTTGCTGAGATGGAAGAAGCGGATGTGGTAATCATTATTGGAATGGCAGAACAGATCATGCATGTTGTAGAGGGATATACATATCATTATGGAGTGCCTCAGCCATTTATAAGCGTGGGAAATGGTGCGATGTGCAGTGATATGACATCGAAGCCATTTATGAGAAACGATCTGAATCTGTCACTTATGTGTTGTGGAGCCAGAACATCCACCGCCAGCGATTTCGGAGAACTGGGAGTCGGGATGCCGGCGCATATGTTTCGTTATGTTGCAGACGGAGTTATGAAAGCAAGTAGTGTGTAAGAAAGATATATGAAGAAACTTGAAAAATTATCAGGGCATCGGGAAAGAAGATGCCCTGATAGTGTTTAGAGAATATGGTTTTTAATCCTGTGCATTTTCTGCGTCAGAAGAAAATGCAGCCGTATCATCATGTAGTAGCCGGATAAAGTCTTTCAAGTAAGGCTTGGTCCGGTAAGATTTATAATATAATCCAAAAGAATATATATCATTACTGCAGAGAGTGCGCTTCGTCAGGTGCTGATGTGCAGGAAGGCGGATATCTGGAAGCAGTGTCACGCCATATCCTGCATCGGCCAGAAGAAGCGCATTTTCTGTTGTTTCGCAGTAATATAACTGGGATGGTTTCTTGTTCTTTGCAAATTCCCATTGTCCGTTGTAGACGGTTGGGGAGATTACACCCGGATCGTATAGAATAATAGCATAATCGTTCAGATCATTTGCGGTAACCTGCTTCTTCTGACTCAGCGGGAGTGTGTCCCGGAACAGACAGGCAAAGCGTGGGCGGCACAATTCTTTATAATGAAGAGAATCTTTGACGCCGGGAGCATGGAATCCCACAGTAACGTCCAAAGCTTCACGTTTCAGGGCATCTGGAAAATGTGTTTCCGGAAGAATGAGAACCTTTGGGTGGAGCATAGGATAAATATCTTTCATTTGTTCCAGTGTATTAGAAAGTAGTTCCATATGTAATGGATTGGCACAGCCAATGTGAAAATCGATGATCTTAGACTCATCCTGACTGGCAAAACGCTGGATGGAACGTCTGGCAGTATTAACCATAAGCTGTGCATCTGACTGGAAGATACGTCCGTTCTCTGTGAGGCGTACCATTCTTGTGCTGCGGATAAAAAGCTGAGTGCCCAGTTCTTCTTCTAAAGTATGAATCTGTCTGGTGATGGCTGGCTGAGAGACATTTAATTGTCTGGAAGCCCTGGCGAAGTTCAGGTGCTCAGCTACAGCCAGAAAACATTCTATTTGAAATATTGTCATTGCATACCTCCTGAAAAACTCAAAATGAATTATTATTAATTCGATTCTGTTATTAATAATAGCATTTTTTGAATTCTAATACAAAGCATTCTGTTGTAAAATGTTTGATTGTATCTGAAAGACAATAAGAATGACAGGAGGAAAATGATATGCCGATGCATAAGAGAGAAAGTTTGATTTACACGATTATGATGTGTTTTACGATGGTGTTGTGGATGAGTATTTATAATGTAACATTACATATGGGAATTTTGAATGTGGAGACGATAAAGGAAGCGTGGCTTGGATTCCCGATCGCCTATGTCTTTGCGATGCTGTGTGACTGGTTTGTAGTATCTGGGCCGGCAAAAGGATTTGCATTCCGTTTTCTGGTAAACCCGGACAGCAGTACGATGAAAAAAGTGATTGCAGTATCTTGCTGTATGGTAGTTCCGATGGTAATTATCATGTCATTTTATGGCGGAGTGGAAGCCTGTGTGAGATCAGGAGAGTGGAGTGCACTGCCAATCATCTGGCTGACCAATATTCCGAAGAACTTTATTATGGCGTTGCCGTTTCAGCTGATCGTTGCGGGACCGCTTGTGAGAAAAGTATTCCGTACGGCATTTCCGGTAGGAACCGTACTTGCGGAGTAATTTATAGAATATTAGGTTTATAGAAAGTTTATAATTAAATTAGCACTCATCTCTTTACAGTGCTAACAAAGTGTGTTATATAATATATATAGCAAATAAAACAAACACACTTGAGGGACGAAGATCCCGATAGCTATAGATGAGGAGGATGCTTTATGGTATTGGCTAACAGAGGTTATAACAGTTTATTTGATAATATGTTTCGCGATCCGTTTTATGGACGCAGCCAGGAGCGCACAGAGACGCAGGTAATGCGGACTGATATTTACGAGAAAGATGGCAATTATCTGATTGAGATGGATCTTCCGGGTTACAGCAAGTCTGATATTCAGGCTGATCTGAAGGAAGGTTATCTGACGATCACTGCTCATGATAATGAGACGGATGAGGAGAAGAAAGCCAAAGGCAAATGTATCCACAAGGAGCGTTATACCGGCACCTGCAGCAGACAGTTTTATGTAGGTGAGGATCTGACGCAGGAGGATATCAAGGCAGCATTTAATGATGGAGTGCTGAAGCTGATCGTGCCAAAAGAGATCAAGAAAGTCGAAGAAGAGCCGAAGTTTATTACCATTGAGTAATGGGATTCGGAAAGTTTGTACAATGAGTGCTTTATCACAGATGGAGATCGGAGATTCCGGTCTCCATTTTTTGTGCCATTTTTTGCGGGAATGTGTTATAATGGGCGGTACGAAAAAGAGAAAGAATTGGAGGAAATGAGAATCAATGAAAAGAGAGAGCTTTAAGAGCCGTCTGGGCTTCCTGCTGGTCAGCGCAGGATGTGCGATCGGTATCGGCAATGTATGGAGATTTCCATATGTGGCAGGACAGAACGGAGGAGGTTTTTTCGTATTATTATATCTGATTTTCCTGGTAAGCATGGGACTTCCGGTATTAACTATGGAGCTTGCGGTAGGACGTGCGAGTCGTAAAAGTGCGGTTATGGGTTACAAGGCGCTTGAGAAGCCTGGAAGCAAATGGCATATTCACGGATGGTTCTGCATCCTTGGGTGTTATGTGTTGATGATGTATTATACAACGGTATGCGGTTGGATGATCAGCTACTTTTTTAAATTTTTGACAGGAGAATTTAAGCCGGGGATGAATGCAGATCAGGTAGGAGCAGCATTCGGAGGACTGCTTGCATCACCGGGACAGATGGGCGCATGGATGGCAGTATCTGTTGTGGCTGGTTTCTTTGTATGTTCTAAGGGACTGCAGGATGGTCTGGAGAAGATCAGTAAGTTTATGATGGTGGCACTGATGGTACTGATCCTGGTACTGGCAGTACACAGCCTGGTGCTTCCAGGTGCGGGAGAAGGACTGAAGTTTTATCTGGTTCCAAGTGTGGACAAGATTCAGGAAGTCGGCATCCGTAATGTGGTAACCGCTGCGATGAATCAGGCATTCTTTACATTGAGCCTTGGAATTGCAGCAATGGAAATTTTCGGAAGTTATATGTCTAAGGATCACACCCTTCCGGGAGAGGCAGCAAGCATCTGCGGACTGGATACATTTGTAGCACTGATGGCTGGTATGATCATTTTTCCGGCATGTTTTTCATATGGAGTACAGCCGGATGCAGGTCCGTCACTGATTTTTGTGACGCTTCCGAATGTATTTGTAAATATGGCGGGCGGACGCGTATGGGGAGCACTGTTCTTCCTGTTTATGGTGTTTGCAAGCTTTTCTACTGTTATTGCAGTATTTGAAAATATTATTTCATTCAGCATGGATATGTTTGGCATAGAACGTAAGAAAGCATCTGTGATCAACTGTGTGATCGTACTTGTTGCCAGTATCCCATGTGTACTTGGGTATAATGTATGGAGCAATCTCCATCTGATCGGAGGAAGAGATGTGCTGGACAGCGAGGACTTTATTGTCAGCAACCTGCTCTTGCCGATTGGTTCCCTCATCTATCTGCTGTTCTGTGTGACTAAGATGGGATGGGGATTTGATAAATATCTGGATGAATGTAATCAGGGAACTGGATTACGTTTTGGTAAGTGGCTGAAACCATACTTCCAGTTTATACTTCCGATATTGATCCTGATTATTATTGTTCAGGGATTAATTGGATAAGTAACAGAAAGGTATAAACAAGCATGGATTATGAATTGCTGTTAAATGAGATCATTAATATAGGTAAGGAGATGATCAAGAGCGGCGCGGAGACAGATCGGGTTGAAGATAGTATGTATCGTATGCTGGAGAGCTACGATATTGGGCAGTGTAGTGTGTTCGCGATTCAGAGTAATATCCAGGTGACGATCAGATCGAAAGACGGAACGTTTATTACGCAGGTGCGTAGGGTTCACAGGACAGGATTTAACTATGATCGTCTGGATTATCTGAATAATCTTTCCCGCTATATCTGCAGGAACCAGCCGTCTGTTGCAGAGATTCAGGAGAAGTATGATGAGGTGATGAGCCGCAAGAAACAGCCGGCGTATATTGAGTACCTGGCTTCCCTTATGGGAGGTGTTGGATTTGGCGTGTATTTTGGATGTGATCTGGAAGATACACTTGTAGGAATTGTGGTTACTGTTCTGGTACTGGTGTGGTTTGGACGGCGTCTGAAACGCAAAGAGCATAATCTGGTCGCTTATAATCTAATCGTGTCGTTTGTGGCTACGGCAGGGATATTTGGAGCATATCATCTGGGGTTAGGCAATCATCCTGATCGTACATGCCTGGGACTCAGCATGGTACTGATCAGTGGTCTGTGCGTTGCGAACGGACTTCGGGATCTGGTAAGCCGTGCATATCTGTCCGGATTTTTGAATATCATTCATGCTTTTGTCGGAGCTGTGGGAATTGCCTGCGGTGCGGGGCTTGCAATGATATTATTTCGGGGAGAAATGTATGAAATGTGTTTGACACCCAGTGTGCCGGCACAGCTGATATCCTGTGGCATTGCAAGTATGGGATTTGCGTGGTTATTCAAGGCAGCCGATAAGCAGGCATTTTATGTTGGGATTGGTGGCAGCATGACCTGGGGTGCATATCTGATTGCACAGTATCTGCATGGGGATACATTTATCTGCACGATAGTAGCGGCAACTGTGGTAGCAGCCTATGCATTTATCATGTCCAGATACCATCGGGCACCGGCAACCATTTTTCTGACAACATCTATCTTGCCTGTGGTGCCTGGGGCAAACCTGTTCTATATGATGTATGGGATTGAGCAGAGAGATTATGCGATGGCAAATCAGCAGGCAATCACGCTTGCAACAACCTGCCTTGCTATAGCATTGGGCTTTCTGCTGGTAGATGTTGCCAGTCAATATGTACACAAACAAAAAGAATAATAAAAGTATCAGGAAGAAGAAAAAATCGGAAAGGAGAATACAGATGTTATCATTTGAATGCGATTATAATAAAGGAGCTCATAAGAAGATTCTGGAGCGCCTGCTGGAGACAAACGAGGAGCCGGCAAAGGGATATGGCTTTGATCCATACTGCGCATCAGCGGCAGAGAAGATTCTGAAAGCATGTGAACTTGCCAGTGGGCAGGTACAGTTTCTGACCGGAGGCACACAGACCAATCAGATTGTAATTGATGCCATGCTTGCGGGTTATGAAGCAGTAGTGGCAGCAGATACGGGGCATGTGAATTTCCATGAAGCGGGAGCAATCGAGTATACAGGACATAAGGTGCTGACAATTCCACATGTGAACGGCAAGCTCGACGCGGGAGATTTGGAACAGTATCTGAAGGATTATTATGCAGATGATAATCATGAACATATGGCACGTCCGGGTATGGTGTACATTTCACATCCGTCAGAATATGGAACACTGTATTCAAAAGCAGAGCTGGAAGCCCTGTCTTCTGTATGCAAAACGTATGAGCTTCCACTCTTCATGGACGGAGCGAGACTCGGATACGGTCTGATGAGTAAGGATACGGATGTAACGCTTCCGGATATTGCAAAGCTGTGTGATGTGTTTTATATTGGTGGCACAAAGGTGGGGGCATTGTGCGGTGAGGCGGTTGTATTTACCCATGGAAATATGCCGAAGCATTTCCTTACTACGGTAAAACAGCATGGTGCATTGAATGCCAAAGGACGGCTTCTTGGCGTACAGTTTGATGCGTTGTTTACGGATGATCTGTATTTTGAGATCAGCAAACATGCGATCGAGATGGCAGAAAAGCTGAAAAAAGCATTTAAGGAGAAGGGATATCAGTTCCTGATCGATTCTCCGACGAACCAGATCTTCGTAATTCTGGATAATGAGAAAAAGAAAGAACTGGAAAAAGAAGCACGATTTGGTTTCTGGGAGAAATACGATGAGACCCATACAGTTGTGCGTATTGCTACAAGCTGGGGCACTACAGAAGAAGAACTGAACGCATTAATTGAGCTTATCTAAGTGTATGGAGGAAGAAATACAGCATGGGATATTCAAAATTAGAGAAGAATCTGATTGATCTGATGAAGGAAGAACAGGCAAAGCTCGGCTATCGTAAGGAGGCTGTCAGATTGTACTATCCGCTGAGTTCGCTGAATCATTTATTTGAGGCAGAGGACAGCGTGGATGCCATGCAGGAGAGGTTGATACATTTTCCGGAGGATATGACTGCGAAGCTTGGTATGCTCACGGTTACGCATAAAGGAGACAGGTTCTGCTTCCGTATTCCGGAGGAAGGCAGTGAGTATGTACATGAACATATGGGAGCCAATGAATTTATTAAAGAACTGGTAGAAATGCTGTGGCAGCATGGCACGACAATGGAGCAGATCCGTGCGTTATTTGACCGCCATGCGGATGGCGTGATCTGTGAAAATATTGATAACGGAGAATTCGATTATCTGCTCCGTTTTCCGGAGAGTGTCGGCGACCCGTATTATTACTGCTTTAAGAATGAAGGATGTCATATTATCTATCACAGATTTCTGCCGGAAGATTACGCGGATTTCGACTTTTAATAATACAAGACTTATAAACCAGACAGGGCTATGATTAATCAAAAGTGTTTGATTAATCATAGCCCTGAAAACGTATATTTATTTTTTTCTTCTGTGGAAGAAACCATGTCTCTTCTTTTCTTTTTCTTCTTTTCCGATAGAAAGCAGTTCATCGTATGCTTTGCGCATCTCCCGCTCCTGCTTCTCGCGGACTTCCTTTGGCGGAATATTGGCATAACGGAAATGGAATTCTACATCGTCATCCTCATCCGAAACTGCCGGCTCGGTTCTTACCGGTGCGGTCTTCGCAGGTGCTGTGGTATGTTTTTCTGGAATGCGGAACTTCTTACGACAGCTGTGGCACAGCATGTAATCAGGATTCTTTTTGCTAGGGGTTAATGTATCTCCACAAATTGGACACTTCATAATAATCGTCTCCTTTATCAGATGTATGTTCAGATTGAGTAACTGAAATACTTTTCTTTTTTGATTCTACGGATATACTACCATAAAATTGTGAAAAAGCGAAGAAAAATTCACAAAAGCATCATAAAACTGTGCTACACTAAGCGTAAGATACAGGGCAGAAATCCCCATTATGATACGAAGAGGACAGGGTGGTTAGATGAGTAATATACAGATATTGGTAGTAGACGATGAGAGCAGAATGCGTAAACTGGTAAAGGATTTCCTTCAGAGAGAAGGCTATTCGGTATTGGAAGCAGGGGATGGAATGGAAGCAATGGATATTTTCTATGAGCAGAAGATCGATCTGGTGATTCTGGATGTGATGATGCCGAGGATGGATGGATGGCAGACATGCCGTGAGATCCGCAGAGACTCCACGGTTCCGATCATCATGCTGACGGCCAGATCTGAAGAGCGTGATGAGCTGCAGGGATTTGAACTTGGTGTGGACGAGTACATTTCTAAGCCATTCAGTCCGAAGATCCTGGTGGCGCGTGTAGGTGCACTTCTGAAGCGTATATACGGAACAGATGCAGAAGAGAAGATGGAAGCCGGTGGTATTGAGCTTGACAAGGCGGCACATCAGGTACAGGTGGACGGCAAGAGTATCGACCTTAGTTATAAAGAATTTGAACTGCTGACATATTTTCTGGAGAATCAGGGAATCGCACTTTCTAGGGGGAAGATCCTCAATAATGTGTGGAATTATGATTATTTCGGAGATGCGCGGACCATTGATACTCATGTAAAGAAGCTGAGAAATAAGCTGGGTGATAAAGGTAATTACATTAAGACCATTTGGGGTATGGGTTACAAATTTGAGGTGGAATAAATGAAACATTCGATTAAGAAGCAGATGATCGTAATTTTCATCTCGCTTCTGGCGTTTATGTGTGTGGCGGTTCTGGTATGTAATGTGTGGCTGCTGGGACCGTATTACATCCGCAATAAAGAAGCCAAATTTATCAGCATGTACGAAGCACTTCTGGATGCGGAACAAAATGACGAACTGGATACATCCGATGAGGAGACATACAGTGAACTGGTACACCTGGCAGAGAAGAATAATCTGTTTTTTCTGGCAGTTAATCTGAAAGATCAGAAGCTCATTACCAATGTGCAGCATACCATGGATCTGCAGCAGAATCTGGACGCGTTTATACTGAACCGGACAGAGAAAAATGACCGGACATTAAAGAAGACAGATGAATACGAACTTACAGAGACCAAAGGAAAGGAGGCGGGAACGGAGTATCTGATGATGCGTGGAACGCTCGGCTCCAATTATATTTTCCTGATTCAGAGTCCAATCGAGAGTATCCAGCAGAGTGTAGCACTGTCTAATAAGTTTCTGATTGTTGTAGAGCTGATCGTGTTGGTCGTGGGGATATGGATGGTATGGTTCTTTTCGAAACGTCTGACAGAACCGTTGCGAGAGCTCGCGGGACTTTCAGAGAAAATGGCAGAGCTTGATTTTGATGCCAAATACACCAGTGGTGGTGACAATGAGATTGGTGTGTTGGGTGAGAACTTTAATCGGATGTCAGAGAAGCTGGAACGTTCAATCTCAGATCTGAAGAGTGCCAATAATCAATTGTTGAAAGATATTGAGCAGAAGGACAGACTGGAGCAGATGCGGAATGAATTTCTGGGAAATGTGTCCCATGAGCTGAAGACACCGATCGCATTGATCCAGGGATACGCAGAAGGCTTAAAAGAGGGCGTAAATGATGATCCGGAGAGCAGAGAGTTCTACTGTGATGTCATTATGGATGAAGCCTCTAAGATGAATCATATGGTACGTAATCTGCTGGATCTGAATCAGCTGGAATTTGGTGATGAAAAGATTCAGTTTGAACGGTTTGATCTGACCGAGTTAGTGAAGGGTGTTCTGCAGAGCATGGAGCTTTTTGCAGAGCAGAAGCAGGCAAAGGTAAGATTTCGTCAGACAGAGCCATTGTACGTGTGGGGCGATGAATATAAGATCGAGCAGGTTGTGAGGAACTATGTAAGCAATGCATTTAACCATCTTGCGGGAGACATGGTGGTAGAAGTGAAGATTGAAGTGAAAGATGGCATTGCAAGGACGACAGTATTTAACACCGGTAAGCCGATTCCGGAAGAAGACATTTCACACATCTGGGAGAAATTCTATAAAGTAGACAAAGCTCATACCAGAGAGTATGGCGGTAACGGTATCGGACTGTCTATCGTCAAGGCCATCATGGAGTCACTGCATCGAAAATATGGTGTGGAGAATTATGACAATGGGGTTGCCTTTTGGTTTGAGTTAGAGGTAAAATGATGCCATGGACTGCTGCGGAGCAATCCGTGGCATTTCCTTTTGGCAAAATGATATGCAAGATATTATGATGCAGTAAATTGTTATGCTTGAGAGGTAATACAGAAGAAAGGAACCAGATATATGGTCGCAATTATTGATTACGATGCGGGAAATATTAAAAGCGTGGAGAAAGCCATGCAGCTTCTTGGACAGGAAGTGAAGATTACCAGAGACAGAGACGAGATCATGGCAGCGGATCATGTGATCCTGCCGGGCGTCGGAGCATTCGGAGACGCGATGGAGAAGTTGCATCAGTATGGACTGGTGGAGGTGATCCATGAGGTGACAAAGAAAGGCACGCCATTCCTTGGAATCTGTCTGGGACTTCAGCTTTTATTTGAGCGGAGCGATGAAGCACCGGGTGTGGAAGGTCTCGGAGTTCTGAAAGGGGATATTCTGAAACTGCCGGATAAGGAAGGCTATAAGATCCCGCACATGGGCTGGAATTCACTGGATTTTCCGCGAGAAGGAAGACTTTTTAAAGGATTAGGCGAACATCCATATGTTTATTTTGTTCATTCTTATTATCTGAAGGCAGCAGAGGAAGAGATTGTTACCGCAACTGCGGATTATACGACGACGATCCACGCTTCCGTAGAAAAAGATAATGTATTTGCCTGTCAGTTTCATCCGGAGAAGAGCAGCGATGTAGGACTTCAGATTTTGAAAAATTTTGTGGAACTGTAGAAGGAGGAAGATGACATGCATACCAAGAGAATTATTCCCTGCCTGGACGTACATAACGGACGAGTGGTAAAGGGTGTTAATTTTGTAGATTTAAGAGATGCCGGTGATCCGGTAGAGATCGGCAAGGCATATGATAAAGCAGGTGCAGATGAGCTGGTATTTCTGGATATTACAGCTTCGTCTGATGCCAGAGAGACAGTTGTAGATATGGTCCGCAAGGTAGCAGAGACTGTATTTATTCCATTTACGGTAGGCGGCGGCATCCGTACGGTGGATGATTTCCGTGCACTGCTAAGAGAAGGTGCAGATAAGATATCGATTAATTCGTCCGCGATCAATATACCGCGTCTGATATCCGATGCTGCGGACAAATTCGGCAGCCAGTGTGTGGTCGTTGCGATTGATGCCAAGCGCAGAGCGGATGGAAGCGGATGGAATATATATAAAAATGGCGGCCGTATCGATGTAGGTATCGATGCGGTTGAGTGGGCAAAGAAAGTAGAACAGCTGGGAGCGGGAGAAATTCTTCTGACCAGCATGGACTGCGATGGAACAAAGGCCGGTTATGATCTGGAGCTTACCAGAATCATAGCTGAAGAGGTATCAATTCCGGTGATCGCATCAGGAGGTGCCGGTACGCTCGAACATTTTGAAGAGGTGCTGACAGATGGCAAGGCAGATGCGGCACTGGCAGCGTCATTGTTCCACTATAAAGAACTGGAAATTCGGGAAGTAAAAGAATACTTGCGTGAGAAGGGCGTATCGGTACGTCTGTAAAAGCACAGAGGAGAGGAAACGTATGGCAGCGATTAATAATGACTGGCTGGATGCTCTGAAGGAAGAATTCAGTAAGCCATATTACCGGGAACTATTTAAAAAGGTGAATGAAGAATACAGCAGATATCAGATATTTCCGCCGGCAGATGACATTTTCAATGCATTTCATCTGACACCGTTATCGAAGGTGAAGGTGGTAATCCTGGGACAGGATCCGTATCACAATGTGGGACAGGCACATGGACTCTGCTTTTCGGTAAAGAAAGGTGTAGATATTCCGCCGTCACTGGTCAATATTTATAAAGAGCTGCATGATGATCTGGGATGTACGATTCCGAATCACGGATGTCTGACGAAATGGGCAGAACAGGGCGTACTGATGCTGAATACGGTATTGACGGTTCGTGCGCATCAGGCAAATTCACACCGCGGAATTGGCTGGGAAGAATTCACCGATGCGGCGATCATGGCACTGAATAGTCAGGACAGGCCGATCGTATTTATCCTGTGGGGCGGTCCGGCACAGCGGAAGGCTTCGATGTTACACAATCCGAAGCATCTGATCCTGAAAGCACCACACCCAAGTCCATTGTCTGCATATCGAGGATTTTTTGGAAGTAAACCGTTCAGCCAGACCAATGCATTCTTGGAAGAGCATGGTCTGGAACCGATCGACTGGCAGATTGATTAAAAGAATGCATGTGAAGTATGGACTGAGAGCCAGGAGGTAACGTATGAATAACAAATTTGACCTGCTTATCATAGGGGCAGGACCGGGCGGCTATGTGGCTGCGAAGAAGGCCGCAAAGCTTGGCATGTCGGTGGTGATCATCGAGAAAGGACCAATCGGCGGCACCTGTATTAACCGTGGATGTATTCCGATGAAGGCACTGCTTCGTGCATCGACATTGTACCGGGAGATATTAGGATGCGGCAAATACGGATTATACGCAGATGATGCAGGGTATGACCTGCAGGATATGATCGAATATAAGAACCAGGCGACGCGTGAGATGCGGGAGAATCTGGAAGAGGAGTTCAAAGAACTTGGTATCCAGTCAGTACAGGGGACTGCGACAGTTATGTCAGGAAAGCAGGTGCGTGTCACATTTGAAGATGGAAGCAGCAGCTTTTATTTTGGCAATAAGATACTGATCGCAACAGGTTCTAAGGAAAGAAGACTGGACATACCGGGAGCGGATCTGCCGGGAGTTATGACCAGTGAAGCACTGATGACATCCGGAGGTAATAAATATCATAGCCTGATTGTGCTTGGCGGTGGTGTGACCGGTCTGGAGACAGCAACCGTATTCCGTAATCTGGGAGCGAAAGTTACGATCATTGAAGTATCGGATCATCTGATTCCGCGTATCGACAGCGAATTTTCCGACGAACTGGAACGTCTGATGCGGGCACATGGCGTGGAAATATATAAAGAAAGTATGTCGGAGCGGATTACCCGCGACGAAGAAGGCGTATGCTGTGAATTTGTCTGCGCGGAGGGTACGAAGCGTGTACATGCGGAGGCATTACTGATGTCGGTGGGGCGTATTCCGAATACCGATGGATTATTTGCACCGGAGGTGCCGATCAAGATGGATCATGGCAAGATTCTGGTGGATGAATTCTTCCGCACCAGCGTGCCGGGAATCTATGCCGTCGGAGATGTGACCGGCGGTATCCAGCTGGCGCATGTGGCGTCAGCGCAGGGCACTTATGTGGTGGAGAAAATGAACGATTTGACACCGTCCGTTATCGTATCCATGGTGCCGAGCTGTCTGTTTACACCGATTTCCATTGTGCCAAGCTGTCTGTATACCGAGCCGGAGATTGCATCCGTGGGACTGACTGAGACCCAGGCAAGAGAAAAAGGCGTGCAGATCAGGGTCGGACGTTATGATATGAAAGGCAATGGACAGCAGATCATTTCCAGAGAGACCGGAGGATTCATCAAAGTAATCTTCGCGGCGAACAGTGATGTATTACTGGGAGCGCAGATCATGTGCGCCAGAGCGACAGATATGATCGGAGAGCTTGCAACGGCACTGGCAAATGGCTTGACTTCCACACAGCTCATGTATGCGATGCGTGCACATCCGACATTTAATGAAGCGATTTCCTGTGCGGTGGAGAACAGCAGAGATAATATAAAGGAATAATTATTACAAAAGGTGACGATAAAGGAGTGGATCGGAATGGACAAAGCGGCAAAACGGTTAGCGGTTATCTATGTCATATTGTTATCTCTTTGTGCACCGCTTATGGCGGTTCATTTTGAACTGTTTACATGGTTTATGGGTGTGGTGGATATGTCGTACTGGACACAGACGGTACTGTGGTTCCTGCCGATGCTTGTGTATGGCGGAATCCTGGTAATACTTGGCATCTGGAACATGGTCAAGTCATTCCAGATATACAAAAGGCAGGACATGCTTGGCTGTATCAACGGAATGCTGATCCATAAGTATGGTCTGGTCATCTTTTTCTGTGTGAACTTTATCGTACTTTTTCTGGTATATTTCATGCTCACATTTGGACTGGTCATGGGAACGAGGGGACTGGCACTTCTTGTTGCACCGGTCTGGCTTCCGTTTGTACTGGTGATGATCGGGTGGAGTGTTATTATGAGCTGGCTTGCGATCCTGCCTGGAAGTATGTACAGTATACAGGTGATCCGGGGGAGCGTCCGCGCCGGTAAGATCAGCGGAGGTGCAGCTGTGCTTCATGGGATTTTGCAGTTTCTGTTCCTGGCGGATGTGCTGGATGCGATGTATCTGGCAGCAGGCAAATGGGGACGTGGAAAGAAAAGTTCCGTGCTGGTGGCATTGGTGTATATAGCGGCAGTGTTTGGAATTGTGTGGATTGTATATAAATTGAAAAACTGAGATACAAATGATTGAAATAAAAAAGAAAATGTGATAACATAATAAATGAGTAACCGTGTTGCAGGGTGGAGACCTCTATTCTTGTAAGAATGGAGGTGGTGCAAATGAAGCATTTTGATTTTAAAGAGTTAATGTCTTTTGGAATGTTCATTTTGTCATTACTGACATTTGTATATATAATTTGTCACTAATACAGCATATAGAAAGCCACCCCGAACTTTGACCAGAAAAGGGTGGCAGTCTATGTCATACTTATAAGAGGTCAACCAACCTTGTTGGCGGTTGCTCCTTTTGTATCTTTAATATATCACGTAGTAACAAATGATGCAAGACATATTGCTTGAACTGATATATATAAATCTAATGAGATAAGGTATAATAATCGTATGTCAAAAGGAGGCACCGTCTATGAAGATCATACATTTGTCAGACCTTCACCTGGGGAAACGGGTGCATGAGTTTTCGATGCTGGATGACCAGCGCTATATATTGAAGCAGATTCTGGAACACGTGGCAGAAGAACATCCGGATGTGGTGATCTTAGCGGGCGATATCTATGACAAGCCTGTACCTCCGGCGGAAGCAGTACAGTTATTTGACCAGTTTTTATGCGGGCTTGCGGAGCAGAGCGTGGAAGTCATGATCATCAGTGGCAATCACGATTCGGCAGAGCGTATTGCATTTGGCGGGAAGCTGATGGAGCACAGCGGTGTGCATGTGTCTCCGGTCTATGACGGAGATGTAAAGCCAGTGGAATTAGAAGATGCATACGGTATTGTACAGTTCTTTTTACTGCCATTTATCAAGCCGATTCATGTAAGACGCTGTTATGCAGAGGAGGAGATAGAGAGTTATACAGATGCCATGCGTACAGCCATTTCCCATATGGAGAGAAATGCGGATGCCAGACAGGTGCTGGTAACGCATCAGTTTGTGACAGGCGCGGAACGTTCGGACTCGGAAGAAATCTCTGTGGGCGGCACCGACAATGTGGATGTAACTGTATTTGACGGGTTCGACTATGTGGCACTGGGGCATATCCACAGACCGCAGCGGATCATGAGAGACACGGTGCGGTATTGTGGGACTCCATTAAAGTATTCCTTTTCAGAAGCAGGTCATGAGAAGTCCCTTACCGTGGTGGAACTGGAAGAAAAAGGAAAGGTGTCGATTCGGCGCATTCCTTTGATACCAAAGTATGATATGCGGGAAATCCAAGGCACGTATATGGAGCTGACAGACCGGGCGTATTACCGGGATATGGACAGGGAAGACTATCTGCATATTACATTAACGGATGAGGAAGATATACCAGATGCAGTCAGAAAGCTGCAGGTGATCTATCCGAATCTGATGAAGTTAGACTACGATAATGCGAGAACGCGCGGGAATCAGGTGTTACAGGAGATTGAGGCCATCGAAAAGAAATCTCCGATGGAACTATTTGCGGAGTTTTATGAGACACAGAATAATCAGCCGATGGATGAAGAACAGTTCAGGCTGATGCAGGAGATTATGGAACAGGTGTGGGAGGATAAAGCATGAGACCAGTCTATATCCGCATGTCGGCATTTGGACCGTATGCGGGCATACAGGAACTGAATATGGAAGAACTGGGAGCAGGCGGACTTTATCTGATCACAGGAGATACGGGAGCCGGCAAGACGACGATCTTTGATGCCATTACATTTGCGTTATATGGAGAAGCCAGCGGTGACAGCAGAGAAGCGGGAATGCTCCGTTCCAAATATGCAGATCCGTCCGTGCCTACAGAGGTGGAGCTTACATTCATCTATGGGGGTAAGACATATAAAGTATGCAGGAATCCGGAGTACGAGCGTCCGACAAAACGCGGTACAGGCATGACGATGCAGAAAGCGGAGGCAGAGCTTATCTATCCGGATGGAAGAGTGGTCACGAAGCCGAAAGATGTGACGGTAGCAGTGACAGAGATCATGGGTGTCAACAGAGAACAGTTCTGTCAGATCGCGATGATCGCACAGGGGAAGTTCAGGGATCTGATCGAGAAGGGAACGACAGAGCGGCAGAAAATATTTCGTGAGATATTCCGGACGGCACCGTATCAACAGGTTCAGGATATCCTGAAGGAAAAATACCGCGCGCTGGAACGTGAATGTGAGACTCTGCGTGAGAGTGTGAAGCAGTATATCCAGGGGATTCTCTGGAATCAAGATGCATCTGAAGAGACACCGGTGGAAGAAGTGATGGAACTTCTAACAGAACAGAATAAGGCAGATCAGGAGATACAGGCAGGACTGTTTGAAGAATTACAACAGAAAGAACAGGTGTTGCAGAAGATCCGGTCCGAGTTAGAACGGGATCGGGAGCGGAAGAAGAGGCAGAAGCTGTATCTGGAATTGCAAGACAGACGGAAAGCGCAGCAGGAGCAGATTACAGAATTACAGAAGAGATATCGGGAAGAACAGGGAAAAGAGCCGGAGCGCAGACGTCTTGCAGATGAGGTCAGCAGACTGGAAAGCCTGATGCCGCAGTATCTTCGCCTGGAAGAACTGCGAAAGAATGAAAGAGAGAGTCAGGACGAATGTGCGAAGCTGGCAGTCCGGCAGAGACAGCGTGAGACGAAGCTGGCAGAGTTGAAAGACAAGATTCGGGAAGGAAAGAAAGCCGGTGAATCACTTGCGGATGCACCGGAAGAGTATCAGAAGCTTTTGTTTGAATCCGAGAAGCATCAGAAATATATGGAACGCCTGCAGAATCTATCAAAAGTGATCCTGCAATACGAGAAGCTGCAACAGGATCTGCTGGTAAAGCAGCGAGAATATCAGACGGAGCGGGACAAAGTCCGGAAAAAAGAAATGGATTACCGTGCCAAGAATCAGGCATTCTTAGATGAACAGGCGGGAATACTTGCGCAGACTTTAGTAGAAGACCAGCCATGTCCTGTGTGTGGTTCCATACATCATCCGGCACCGGCAGAGCAGAATCCGGGCGCGCCGTCCAAAGACGAATTGGAACTATTGCAGCAGGAACTGGAACAGTGTAGAGTGAGAGAAGCAGAAGCCAGCCGGAAAGCAGGTGAGTTGCTTGGAAATGTACAGAGTCGTGCAGAAAGTATAAAAAGAGAAGCTGAAGGGCTGGAACTGACAGGAACTTTGGAAGAAATGAAGCATCGGCTTGCGGATCTCCAGAAGCAGGGGCAGACAACAGAAAAACAGCTGCAGCAAGAGAAAGGGCTTGCATCAGAGAAGGTAAAGCAGAAGGATATGTGGAACCGGCTGCTTCCGGAGCAGGAAAAAGCGTTGGAGAAAGTAACAGAAGAACTGCAGCAGATCAGGGAGCGGCAGGCCGCAGTTGAAAGTAAGCAGAAGGCGGCTGGGGAGGAAATTCAGAGACTGACGGAAGTGCTTCCATATCCGGGACAGAAGGAAGCACGGGATAAGCATATAGAACTTGTGCAGAAGCAGAATGTGATGAAGCGTCAGCTGGAACAGGCAGAGAAAGCAGTTCAGACAGCAGAAGTGGAAATTGCCGGAACCGAGGGACGCTTGAAAGAACTGAGACAGCAGCTGGAAGAAGCGGTGGAAGCAGATACGGAAGCGTTGCGGCAGAAGCAGGCAGAGATAGAAACTGAAAAAGCAGCATGTGAAGAACGCGGGAAAGAACTGCATCACCGGATTCAGAATAATCAGTCCGTATTAAAGAATCTGCAGAATCGAAGCAAAGAACTGGTGGAAAAGGAAAAGCAGTATACAATGGTCCGCTCGTTGGCTGTAACTGCGCTTGGTAATATTCCAGGCAAAGAAAAGATCATGTTAGAGACCTATGTGCAGATGACGTATTTTGACCGCATTATTGCCAGAGCTAATACCAGACTGATGGTCATGACGGGTGGACAGTATGAGATGAAGCGGCGCAGAGGCAGCAGTAACCTCCGAAGCCAGAGCGGACTGGAACTGGATGTGATTGATCATTATAATGGAAGTGAGAGAAGTATCCGCACACTTTCCGGTGGTGAGTCTTTCCAGGCGTCCCTGTCGCTGGCACTTGGACTTGCCGATGAGATCCAGGCATCTGCAGGTGGTATCCGCCTGGATACGATGTTTGTGGATGAGGGATTCGGATCATTGGATTCGGAGTCGCTGGAACAGGCAGTTCAGGCATTGGCAGGACTTGCAGAGAGCAAGCGGCTGGTGGGAATCATTTCCCATGTAGATGAACTGAAGAACCGGATCGACCGTCAGATCGTGGTGAAGAAAGAGCGAAGCGGTGGAAGTACTGCCGAGATCCGAGGTGTATAGGATGGCAGGTTATATAGAAGAAAAGCGCACATATATTGCCATTGATCTGAAGTCCTTTTATGCGTCGGTGGAATGTCTGGAGCGCGGTCTGGATCCATTGCACACAAACCTCGTGGTAGCTGATAAGAGCCGTACGGAAAAGACGATCTGCCTTGCGGTGTCACCATCTATGAAGGCTTATGGGATTCCAGGAAGACCGAGACTCTTTCAGGTGATACAGCAGATGCAGAAGGTCAATGCCGGCAGACAGCGGAAAGCGCCAGACGGTACATTTGCAGGAAGCTCCGTCAATTCGATTGAACTGGAATATCGTCCGCAGATCAGGGCAGATTACGTGACAGCACCGCCCCAGATGGCCAAATATCTGGAATACAGCGGACGCATTTATGACATTTATCTGAAATACGTGGCACCGGAGGATATGCATGTGTACTCGATTGACGAGGTGTTTATGGATGTGACGCATTATCTGAACACGTATCAGATGACGGCGGAGGAACTTGCGGGAAAGATCATCCGGGATGTGCTGGAGACGACGGGAATCACGTCGACGGCGGGGATCGGCACGAATCTGTATCTCAGCAAGATTGCCATGGACATTGTGGCGAAACATATTCCGCCGGACAGGCACGGCGTGCGGATTGCGAGTCTGGATGAAAGAAAATATCGAAGACTGTTGTGGACGCATCAGCATTGACAGACTTTTGGAGAGTCGGCCATGGATATGCAAAAAAGCTTGCGGAGCAGGGCATTTACACGATGGGAGATATTGCCCGGTGTTCGATTGGTATGCCGGGTGAGTATTATAATGAAGAACTGTTGTACCGGATGTTTGGGGTAAATGCGGAACTTCTGATCGATCACGCCTGGGGATATGAGCCATGTACAATGGAGGATATCAAGTCATACAAGCCGGAGACGAACAGTATGGGTTCCGGGCAGGTGCTGCATTGTCCGTATGATGCAAAGAAAGCCAGACTAATCGTGCGGGAGATGACAGATCTTTTAGCGCTTGACCTTGCAGCCCATGGACTGGCGGCGGATCAGATGGTGCTGACCGTTGGTTATGACAGGAGCTGTCTCGAGGATTCGAAGATCCGCAGTAAATATCATGGCGAAGTGACGACAGACCGCTATGGAAGAAGCGTTCCGAAACATGCACATGGCACAACGAATCTCCCGGAGCACACGGCATCATCCAGAGAGATTATCCGGGCAGTAATGGAACTGTATGACCGGATCGTGAATCCGGATCTCCTGGTGCGCCGGGTAAATGTGACTGCGAATCATGTGATAGAAGAAAAACAAGCGCAGAAGAAAGAACGCTATGAGCAGCTGAATCTGTTTACCGATTATGGAAAAAAGGAACTGGAAGAGAAAGAGGCGGCAGAAGCGAAGGAACGTGAGAAGCATCTGCAGCAGGCACTTCTGGAGATTAAGAAGCGTTATGGGAAAAATGCAGTGCTCAAGGGCATGAATCTGGAAGAAGGTGCGACCACAATCGAGAGGAACAGTCAGATCGGCGGCCACAAGGCGTAAGAACAAAGCTGGTCATAAAGTGTATGATAAGGTATAAGCGAGAGGCAGAAAAAGTATGAAAGAGATTGATTTCAGCAAATACGAAGATATGCTGGATATGCCGCATCCGGTGTCGAAGAATCATCCACAGATGGCAAGACGCGACCGGGCGGCACAATTTGCTCCGTTTGCGGCGCTGACCGGACACCAGGAAGTGATTCGGCAGATGGAGAGAGACCATGTCAGTGAAGACATGGAACGGGAAACATTTTACGAGTAATAATTTCAGGAAGAATGAGAGGGTAAGACAATGAAGAAGAGTAATCCGAGGCATTACTGCCAATTGGTGTATTTTTAGTCCTGTATCTGGGACTTGGAATTGTGTTTGAATATGTGATGAAGATTCCGATGGGATTCTATAATATTCCTATCGTGCTGGCATTTATGGTGGCGATTCTTACGGCCTGCCTGCAGAACCGTAAAGTGTCATTTGATGACAAGCTGGGGATTATGGCACAGGGCATTGCTGATAAAAATATTATTACCATGCTGCTGATCTTTCTTGTGGCGGGAAGCTTTGTGGGCGTTGTAGGACGCAGCAGTGCGGAAAGCGTAGCGTATTTTATGCTGTCACTGATTCCGGCCAAATTTGCAGTGGCGGTACTTTTTGTGGTGGCATGTTTTGTGTCAACTGCCATGGGAACATCGGTAGGAACGATCACACTGATCGCGCCGATTGCGGCGGCGGTATCGGATGCATCCGGTTTTGACCTGGCACTTTGTGTCGGTTCTGTTATGGGAGGAGCAATGTTCGGAGATAATCTTTCTTTTATATCGGATACGACAATTGCAGCCTGCAATGGGCAGGGATGTCCAATGAAGGATAAATTCCGTGAGAATTTCTGGATCGCATTTCCGGCAGCGCTGGTAACATTGGTATTGATCCTGATCCTGTCACTTCGCACAACCCTGAATGGTGCGGTGGCACATGAATACCATCTGCTTCAGATTATTCCATATGTACTCGTTCTGGCAGGAGGAATTATCGGCATTAATGTATTTGTTGTGCTTCTGGCAGGCATCTTTTCGGGAATTATTATCATGCTTGCAACCGGACAGACAACGGTAGTGGATATGATCGGAAATATGGGCTCTGGAATCTCGGGCATGTTTGAGACTTGTATGGTAGCCATTCTGGTAGCGGCTCTCTGCGCCCTGATCCGGGAATACGGTGGTTTCGAAGCACTGCTTTCGGCAATTCGTAAGGTATTCCGGGGACGCAAAGGAGGACAGCTTGGCATGGGACTTCTGGTAGCAGCAATGGATGTTGCAACGGCCAATAATACCGTAGCCATTGTGATGGCGAATCCAATTGCGGCAGAAATGTCAGAAGAATATGGAATTACGCACAGCAAGGCGGCATCCCTGTTGGATACATTCTCTTGTATTTCCCAGGGCGTAATTCCTTACGGTGCGCAGATGCTGGTAGCGCTTTCAGCAGTGCATGAGATGGGACATGAATTATCTGCATTTGATGTGATCCCGAAGCTTTTCTATCCGGGAATGCTGTTGATCAGTTCATTGGTATTTATCTTTGCATTCCCTGAGAAAAAGAACTAATAGACTTGTATGTTTGTTGAGACAGCGGTTCGAAAGAGCAGCTGTCTTTTTGAATACTTTGATTGACTTTTATCGGTAGATATGTTAAAGTGTGCTTTAGTAAATAAAAGCGTTAAAGGGGTAAAGCGAGATGCCGATTACAAAACTGTTAGAAGAAAATGCGAAAAAGTACGGAGAAGACATTGCTCTGGTGGAGATTAACCCGCAACAGCCGGAAGACCGCCGGATCACATGGAAAGAGTATGAGCTGATTGAGCCGACTCCATTTGTACATTATCGCAGAGAGATCACATGGAGTGTGTTTGATGAGAAAGCGAACCGTTTTGCGAATCTGCTCCTGAGCAGAGGCGTGAAGCGCGGTGATAAAGTTGCAATATTGCTGATGAACTGTCTGGAGTGGCTGCCAATTTATTTTGGTATTCTGAAGGCCGGAGCTCTTGCTGTTCCATTGAATTTCCGCTATTCGGCAGATGAAATTGAATACTGTGTCAATAAATCGGACACAGATGTACTGGTATTTGGACCGGAATTTATCGGGCGTGTGGAAGAGATTGCAGATTCCGTTTCTAAAAACCGTCTGCTGTTCTTCGTGGGAGACGGATGTCCGTCATTTGCAGAGAGTTATGCCCATCAGACGGCGAACTGCTCCGGTATGGCACCGAATGTAGAGATTAGTGACCAGGATGATGCGGCAATCTATTTTTCGTCAGGAACAACAGGATTTCCGAAAGCGATTCTGCATAATCACGAGAGCCTGATGCATGCGGCTAAGGTAGAGCAGAAGCATCACGGACAGACCAAAGATGATGTGTTCCTGTGTATTCCGCCGTTATATCACACCGGTGCGAAGATGCACTGGTTCGGAAGTCTGCTGACTGGTGGCAAGGCAGTGATCCTGAAGGGAACCAAGCCGAAATATATATTAGATGCATTGTCGAATGAGCAGTGTACGATCGTGTGGCTGCTGGTACCGTGGGCGCAGGATATTCTGGATGCACTGGACCGCGGAGATCTGAAGTTATCTGATTACAAATTGGATCAGGTGCGTCTGATGCACATTGGGGCACAGCCGGTGCCGCCGAGTCTGATCAAGCGCTGGAAAGAATACTTCCCACAGCATCAGTACGATACCAACTATGGACTCAGCGAATCTATTGGACCAGGTGCTGTACATCTTGGCGTGGAGAATATTGATAAGATCGGAGCTATCGGTAAAGCCGGATACGGCTGGGAGACCCGTGTGGTGGATGAGAATGGCAAAGACGTAAAACAAGGCGAGGTCGGTGAACTTCTGTTAAGAGGTCCTGGCGTTATGACCTGTTACTATAAAGATGAGAAGGCAACTGCGGATACCTTAAAAGACGGCTGGCTGTACACCGGAGATATGGCAAAAGAAGACGAAGACGGATTCCTCTTCCTTGTAGACCGTAAAAAGGATGTCATCATCAGTGGTGGCGAGAACCTGTATCCGGTACAGATTGAAGACTTTTTGCGCGGCTGCGATGCCATTAAGGATGTGGCTGTTATCGGACTGCCGGATAAGCGTCTGGGAGAGATCGCAACAGCTGTTGTAGAAGTGAAAGAAGGATATGTATGTACCCAGGAAGATCTGGAAGAATACTGCAGGAAGCTTCCTCGTTACAAACGTCCGCACAAATATATTTTTGCAGAAGTACCGCGAAATGCGACAGGCAAGATTGAAAAGCCGAAGCTTCGGGAGATGTACTGTGGTGAGCGTCTGGTGGAGATGCAGAACAAAGGTTAAGATTCATAAAGGGCAGGATGAGACTGCTGTGAACAGAAATGTTTGCAGCAGTCTTTTCTTGTATTTAAAAAAATGCTTTACTTTAGTCTGCTACCATGCTACAATGCTACTAAATTAGCAGAACGAAAACAAAGGAGACGTTTATGAAAAAGAAGATTATTGCAAGTTTATTAAGCCTGACAATGGTATTTTCCATGACCGCCTGCGGAGGCAAGAATACAGACAGTGATGTGGATTATATTAAGGATAAGGGAACTCTGGTGGTAGGCATCACCGATTTTGAACCAATGGATTATAAAGATGATTCCGGAGAATGGGTCGGTTTCGATGCAGATATGGCAAAGATGGTTGCGGAATCTCTTGGAGTAGATGTAGAGTTTGTAGAGATTGACTGGGATAATAAGATTATGGAGCTCAAGTCTAAGAATATCGATGTCGTATGGAATGGTATGACACTGATTGACGAAGTGAAGAATTCTATGGAATGCACCAATGCATACTGTAGCAATGGACAGGTTATCGTTACGACGGACGAGTCTAAGCTGGATGATCCGTCTAAGCTGACATTTGCAGTAGAGGCAGGATCTGCCGGAGAAGCAGTAGCCGAAGAAGAAGGATACAATGCCAATTCCGTAGCATCGCAGGCAGATGCCCTGATGGAAGTCGCATCTGGTACATCGGATGCGGCAATCATTGACCTGCTGATGGCAAGTGCCATGATCGGGGAAGGCACAAGTTATCCGGATCTGATCCGCTCAGATGAACTGACTTCAGAAGAGTATGGAGTCGGATGCCGTAAGGATTCTGATCTGGCAGCATACATCAATGAACAGCTCACTAAGGCATACAAAGATGGCAAGACACAGGAAATCGCTGAGAAATACGGCATTGCAGATGCAGTACTGGAGCAGAAGTAGAATCGGCAATAATACATAACTGACAGCATGAAAGACATCGTGGATAAGGCAGAGAGTCTGAGCTCTCTGCCTTGTTATCGCGTAAGAGGGAGATACAATGTTTGGAACAGTAACACTGGAATTAACAAAAGGTCTGTGGACCACATTTCAAATCTTTATATTGACGCTGGTATTTGCATTGCCGGCAGGATTGATCCTTGGTATCGGAAGTGCCAGCAGGTGGAAACCGCTCCGCTATCTGATTCAGGTCTTTGTCTGGATCATCCGGGGAACGCCACTGATGCTTCAGCTCATCATTATCTTTTACGGACCGGGTTTGTGGCTTGGACATAATATCTGGAGTGGTAATGAAGCAGGTCGTATTACGGCAACGGTAGTCGCCTTTGTAATCAACTATGCCTGTTATTTCTCGGTTATTTTCCGGGGTGGAATCGAAGGAGTTCCGGCAGGACAGAGAGAGGCAGGACAGGTACTTGGCATGACAAAGAGCCAGATTTTCTTTAAGATCACACTGCTTCAGATGGTGAAGCGTGTTGTGCCGCCGATGTCTAACGAGATTATTACACTGGTTAAGGATACATCTCTTGCCAGAATCATTGCGGCATATGAGCTGACATTTGCAGGGTATTCATTTATGAAATCAGCGGGACTGACCTGGCCGTTGTTCTACACAGGAGTGTTCTACCTGATCTTTATCGGTATCCTGACACTGCTTTTTAACTATATTGAGAAAAAACTGGATTATTTTAAATAGGAGGTGTGCGAGAAATGGCTGTTTTAGAGGTAAATAATATAGAGAAACATTTTGGGAGCACACGAGTTCTGAAAGATGTGAGTTTTTCCCTGGAAAAGGGTAATGCGCTGGCGATTATCGGGTCATCGGGTTCCGGTAAGACAACATTGCTTCGTTGTCTGAATTTCCTGGAGACACCAAATCAGGGTACAATCTCGGTCAATGGTGAGACCGTATTTGACGCGTCACGTCCGGTGAAGATGAGTGATAGGGAGCTGCGAAGTAAGAGACTGCATTTTGGCATGGTATTTCAGGCGTTTCACTTATTCCCACAGTATACGGCGCTGGAAAATGTCACATTGGCTGAGAAGCTCCTGGCACAGGAACGTCCGGATTATAAGCAGAATAGAAAACAGATCCTTGTGGAAATAGAAGAACACGGAAAGGAACTTCTAGCGCAGATGGGATTGGCGGATCGTGCAGGACATTATCCACATCAGTTGTCTGGCGGACAGCAGCAGCGAGTTGCCATTGCGAGAGCGTTGGCGTTAAAGCCGGACATCCTGTGCTTTGATGAGCCTACATCAGCACTGGATCCGGAGCTTACCGGAGAAGTGCTTCGTGTAATCCGTGGTCTTGCTGATCAGAAGACGACCATGATCATCGTTACACATGAGATGGCATTTGCCAGAGATGTGGCAGATCAGATTATATTTATGGATGATGGATATATTGTAGAGCAGGGTGACGCTAAGCAGGTGATCGATCATCCGAAGGAAGAACGCACCAGACAGTTTTTGTCAAGATATTCGCAAGGGTAGTTATGGATGAAATGAGATAAAATGCATGAATTTTTAGTGAAATTCAATTGCTTTTTCTGAGAAAATGCGGATTGAAAGACGGATATCGGTGTACTAAAATAGTCTCTGGTGATGAAATTGAAGCAGGAACAACAGAGAGAATATTTATTTGATAACTATAAAGTGCTTTTGATCATTCTGGTTGTAATCGGTCATTTTATCGAACCGTGTTACGACCAGAATTCTTTTTTATATGAATTAAAATGGGGAATTGTGGCATTTCATATGCCCGCATTTATTTTTATATCCGGTTATTTTTCTAAGCGCATTCCATCTATAAAAAAGTTAATACAGGGACTGGTTATACCGTATTTTGTATATGAACTGGTATATTATTTCTTGTATACTTTGGTGCTGGATAAACATACGGGACTTTATTTTGACCGGCCGAAGTTCTCACTCTGGTATCTGATGGCGTTATTTGTATGGCGTTTGCTGGCGCCGGTAATCAGGAAAGTTCCATATCATATGCCGCTTCTGTTTGCGGGCGGACTTTTGATTGGTTTTGTGGGACTCGGCAATTATCTGTCCATACCAAGGATTCTTTTTTTCTTTCCGTTTTTTATGGCGGGGATGGAATTTGACAGCAGTGTGCTGGAACGCTTCCGAAAGCCGGCAGGATACTGTGGGGCGCTGGCTGTTCTTACAATGCTGATCATAGGATTGTTTGTGGATGACTATCATCATAAGCTTCCGGTGAAGATTTTTTATGGCAGATATTCTTATGCAGGACTCGGGCTGGATCCGGTGGAGGGGATGCTGATCCGTTGCGGATGTTATGTGCTGTCTTTTGTATTGATTTATCTGCTCATGTTGGTGCTTCCGGCAGAGAAAAAAGCGTATTCTTATATCGGAGAACGAACGATGGCAGTATATATCTTTCATGGACTGGTGTACAGTTGTCTGAAATACGCAACTCCTGTGCTGGCTTCGGTGAGAAGTAATACAGAAAGTATCCTGTTGATTTTGTTCTGTCTGGCATTGGTATGGATCGCATCCAGAAAACCTTTCGTATTCGTTACCGATAAAGTGTCGCATCTGTTATAATATCATTTAGATGTATTGATCGGTATTGAGAAAAGGAGAATGATTATGAATTATACAGAAGGATTATTCCGATTTATAGAAAAGAGTCCGACGCCTTTCCATGTGATTGACAACATGAAGCAGGAACTGGAAGAACAGGGTTATAAGCAGATTCTGGAGCGTGAAGAGTGGAAGCTGGAACATGGCGGCAAATACTACGTGATCCGCAATGGTTCCGCGATGGTCGCATTCCGTGTTCCTAAGGGGACATTTAGCGGCTTCCAGATTGTGGCAAGCCACAGTGATGCGCCATGCCTGAAGCTTAAAGAGAATCCGGAATTGTGGTCAGAGCAGGCGTATGTCCGTCTGAATGTGGAGAAATACGGCGGTATGATCTGTTCGACATGGTTTGACCGTCCGCTTTCCGTGGCGGGAAGACTGCTTGTGAAGAGTGAAGAAGGCGTCACAGTGAAGCTGGTTCAGATCGATAAGGATCTGCTGATGCTTCCAAGTCTTGCTATTCACATGAACCGTGATATCAATACGGGATATGATTACCATGCGCAGAAGGATATGTTGCCATTATATGGTATGGGAACAAAGGGTGAAAAGGAAAGTTTTATGGATCGGATTGCCCGTGAAGCAGATGTGAAGAAAGAAGATATTCTTGGAAGTGACCTCTATGTATATAACCGTATGCCGGGCAGTGTCTGGGGATCGGAAGATGAATTCATGTCTATCGGTAAATTAGACGATCTTGAGTGTGTATATTCATCTATGACCAGTTTCCTGAGTGCAGAGGAACAGGACCGGATTCCGGTACACTGTGTCTATGATAATGAAGAAGTGGGAAGCTCAACCAGACAGGGAGCGGCATCGACATTTCTGGCAGATACACTGGAACGGATCCAGGAAGCCTTGGGCGGCAGTGCATCTGATTATCGCAGGATGATCGCTGGAAGCATGATGCTGTCTGCGGACAATGCACATGCGGTGCATCCGAACTATACCGAGAAAGCATGCCCGTCTAACAGACCGCTTCTGAATCAGGGAGTCGTGATCAAGTTCAGTGGCAATCAGCGATATACTTCAGATGGTGTGTCTGCGGCAGTATTCCGCAGTATCTGTGAGAAGGCAGGCGTGCCGACACAGGTATTTACCAATCATTCGGATATTGCCGGAGGTTCTACGCTTGGTAACATCTCGGCTTTGCAGGTGCCGGTGCCATGCGTGGACATCGGACTTCCACAGCTGGCGATGCATTCCAGCTACGAGACGGCAGGAGTCAGAGACCTGGAATATATGATCACTGCGATGCGAAGCTTCTATGAGGCATCGGTGGAAGAGACCAGAGATGGTATGAAGATCCGATGAAGAACTAAAACAAAAAAGTCCTATGGAGTTCAAAATCTCCATAGGACTTTTCGTTGTCTTATAATTGAACTTGTTTAAGTAATGTGATATAAATAAGTTATAGGCGGTGAAAATATGAACTATAATTTTTCAGAAGATATAAAATCGATACGAGAGATATTAGGGGTTTCTCAAAAAGAATTAGCGGAAAAGCTTGGAGTAGAGCAGGTGACTGTTTCAAGAGTTATCAGATGAAAAAAAGGAATTGGAAAGACAGTATAAAATATTTAGAAGAACAAGAGACAAAAAAAATAATATGATTTATTAATGTGATAAGTGGAAGAAAAACAAATGTTAAGCCGTCAACTACTGTGAATAGTTGGCGGCTATTTCCGTTTACCCTTGAATATCTCATAACAGAGACCAACAAGGGCAACAATATGCGACGTTATCTGCCACTTCGGGCAATTTCATAGACTTCCTGATACCAGACGTGAGCCATTTCGAGGTCGCGTTTGCATCCGCGGCCAAGGGAAAGCGCATCTGCGACGGAAGTCATAGCCTCGATATGCCGTAGCTGAGCGGCTTTGCTGTACCAGAAAAATGCTTTTTCATAATCTGGTGCGTCATCGAATTTCGCAAACTGATAGGCTCTGCCTAACTGATACATTGCATCTGTGTCGCCGGCTTCGGCGAGTTTTAATAATTCTTCCATAAGGCTCCCTCCTGATAATAATAAAAATTTATAAAACTACTTTGTGATATTTATTTTGCTTCCCAGCGTCCAGATGCGCCGCAAGGAAGAATCAGTCCGCTTTCTGTAACCGGAAGTCCGATTTCCTGAGACTCTACGGTACCGTTCCATGGAGCAAGTTCTGTGCTCAGCATGTAAGTCAATACTGCCGGAGCAAGTCCTGTGGTGTACGAATTAACCAGGAAGAATAACGGATCATCGGATAATATCTTTGTGCAGAGCTTGATGAAGGAATGAATGGAATCTTCAATCTTCCAGATCTCGCCCTTAGGTCCGCGTCCGTAAGACGGCGGATCCATGATGATGGCATCGTAGTGATTGCCTCTGCGGATCTCACGCTCTACGAATTTTACACAGTCATCTACAAGCCAGCGGATCGGAGCGTCCTTAAGTCCGGAAGATACAGCATTCTCTTTTGCCCAGGTGACCATGCCTTTGGAAGCGTCCACGTGAGTAACCTTTGCTCCTGCAGCTGCTGCAGCCAGTGTAGCACCACCGGTATAAGCAAAAAGATTCAATACCTTGATCTCACGTCCGGCATTACGGATCTTCTCAGAGAACCAGTCCCAGTTGGTTGCCTGCTCCGGGAAGAGTCCGGTGTGTTTGAAATTAAACGGTTTTAGATTAAATGTCAGATCCTTGTACCGGATCGACCACTGTTCCGGAAGGTCGAAGAACTCCCATTCACCGCCGCCTTTCTTACTGCGGTGATAGTGACCGTTCATGTGCTTCCATCCACGGTTCTTCTTAGGAGTATCCCAGATGACCTGCGGATCTGGGCGGACTAACAGGTAATCACCCCAGCGTTCTAATTTTTCACCTTTGCTGCAATCTATTACTTCATAATCATTCCATTGATCTGCAATCCACATAATGTACCTCTTTCTTTATCGTTCCTATAATTCAAGAATGCCTCTGCAATCCTGCCGGAGGCTATATCAGCTGGGGGATTGACTCCCGCCACTGATACCAGCTTGTTTCTCACTATCTATAGAGGTGGGAGTCATCTCCCATCTGATATAATTGTACCATGCGCATCCTCAAATGAAAAGCGGTAACTGTCTATAAAACGATTACTTATAGAAATGGTCTATAGCGGACAGACTATATAGAAGCCATCTATTTGAATAAAATAAAGAAAAGGAATATAATCAGATGTATAGAAAATATATTTACCTTTTACAGTTATAATGATAGAATATATCTATAAATGTAAAGGGATAGTTCAAGAAAGGTGGAAATAATCATGATTACAGTTAATGCAATGGGCGATAACTGCCCGATCCCAGTAATTAAAACAAAGAAAGCTATGCAGGCTCTGACAGGACCGGAGACGATCGAAGTATTGGTGGACAATGAGATTGCAGTACAGAACGTGACAAAGATGGCTTCTTCAAGCGGTGGAAAGGTTACATCTGAGAAGCTCGGCGAGAAAGAATATAAAGTTACGATCGCTATGGAAGGCGCTGTAGAAGCAGGAGAAGAAGCTGCGTGCATTCCGGATGCAAGAGATAACATGGTAGTAGTAGTGAGCTCTGATCGTATGGGAAGCGGTAATGATGAACTTGGTAAAGTTCTGATCAAGGGCTTTATTTATGCGATTACACAGTTGGATAAGCTTCCTAAGACTATGCTGTTTTATAACGGTGGAGCAACTCTTACATGTGAAGGATCTGATTCTCTGGAAGATCTGAAATCACTGGAAGCACAGGGTGTGAACATTATGACATGTGGAACATGCCTGGATTATTACGGAATTAAGGAGAAACTTGCAGTAGGATCTGTGACTAATATGTACGTGATCGCAGAGACTATGGCAGGGGCTGATAAGATCATTCGCCCATAGTCGGCAGGGTTCCCCAAAAGGAGGATATTATAGAATGAAACAGACGTTAAGCTGACAAGTCTCAGTAAGACAGCGGGTTGAGCAGCTAAGATAGGTCCGGAGACCCTTGCTCAGGTTCTGAGTAAGCTGCCAAAATTCCAGGATGATAATCTGCTGGTTGGAATAGAGACTTCTGATGACGCCGCTATTTATAAAGTAACAGACGACATTGCCATGATTCAGACAGTAGACTTCTTTACACCGATCGTGGATGATCCATATATGTTCGGACAGATCGCAGCAGCCAATTCGCTGAGTGATGTCTGGGCGATGGGTGGCGAACCTGCTGTGGCACTCAATATTGTAGGCTTTCCGAACTGCCTAGATCCGGCGATTCTGGGAGACATTCTCGCAGGAGGTGCAGATAAGGTAAAAGAAGCGGGAGCCGTACTTGTAGGTGGTCATTCCGTGCAGGATGACGAACCAAAATATGGTCTGTGCGTGTCCGGATTTGTACATCCGGATAAGATATTTAAGAACTACGGATGCAGGCCGGGAGATGTGCTGATCCTGACGAAACAGATCGGAAGCGGAATTGTGAATACCGCGATCAAAGCGGATTTTGCATCACCATCTGCGATACAGGAAGCACAGACAGTGATGGCTTCGCTGAATAAGATCGGCAAGCAGGTGGTAGAGCGTTATGATGTATCTGCCTGCACAGACATTACCGGATTTGGGCTGTTGGGGCATTGCGTAGAGATGGCATCTGCCAGTGAAGTAACCTTTGAACTGAAGGTGCGTGATATTGAGTATTTTGCAGATGCAATCGATTATGCCAAGATGGGGCTTGTGCCTGCCGGAGCTTATAAGAACCGCAGGTATTCCATTGACAAAGTAGAGGCAGGAAGCGTAGAAGAACATTATCTGGATCTGCTTTACGATCCACAGACATCAGGTGGGCTGCTGATCAGCGTAGCACCGGAGTATCTGGAACAGATGCTGACGGATTTTGCACGCTCCGGCATTGATACTAAGGTGTCTGTGATCGGACGTGTGGCTGAGAAGAGTGACAAGTTAATCAGACTGTATTAGAGAGGCGGAAGTCATGAATAAAAATCTATTATACCGCAGTATTCCGAAGGTTGACGTTCTGTTAGAGAATCAGGCAATCCAGGAAATGATTGAAAGATACAGCCGTGATTCTGTGATGGAAGCGATTCGCGCAGAGATGGATAACCTGCGAGCGTTCATCGGCGGCTGTGATGAGGAAGATAAAGCACAGGAGCAGATTGCACTTCTGATATCTCATATCGGAGATGCTGTAGAGCAGATGCACACTCCTAATATGAAGAAAGTAATCAATGGCACGGGTACGATCCTGCACACCAATCTGGGACGTGCACCGATCAGCCGGGAACATATGAAGAAAGCATTTGACATTGTGACAGGCTATTCCAATTTGGAATACAACCTGGAAGAGGGACGACGCGGCGAGCGTTATTCACATTTTGAGAAATTACTGTGTAAGATTACAGGAGCAGAAGCAGCCATGGCTGTTAATAATAATGCATCTTCTGTGCTTCTGATCTTAAGTTCCCTTGCAAAAGGCGGTGAGGTCATCGTGTCCCGTGGCGAACTGATCGAGATTGGCGGTAAGTTTCGTATTCCGGATGTAATGACACAGAGTGGTGCGACGCTTGTGGAAGTGGGTACGACTAATAAGACGCATGTCAGTGATTATGAAGAGAATATCACAGAAGAAACAAAAGCATTGTTAAAAGTACATACCAGCAATTATAAGATCGTTGGATTTACTGAATCGGTAGGAATCGATGAACTGATGCCGATCGCGAAGGAGCATGGCATTCCGGTGATTGAAGATCTGGGAAGTGGTGTGCTGATCGATCTGTCCAAATACGGTCTGACTTATGAGCCGACTGTACAGGAGTCGGTGGCTAAAGGGGCAGATGTCGTGTGCTTCAGCGGCGATAAGCTCTTCGGTGGCCCACAGGCAGGTATCATTGTCGGTAAGAAGAAATACATCGATATGATGAAGAAGAATCAGCTTACCCGTGCACTGAGAATTGACAAATTCACAGCGGCTACACTGGAACTGGTTCTTCAGGAATATCTGTCAGAGGAACAGGCAGTTCAGCATATTCCAGTGCTGCGTATGATCACAGAGCCACTGGACGAGGTGGCGCGCCGGGCAAGAAGTCTTGCGAGAACGATTCGTTCGACAGATCTTCCGGCGAAGGTGGATGTGGTATCCTGCGAATCTCAGATCGGTGGCGGTTCACTTCCGATGGAGCGGATACCAAGTATGGCAGTAGCTATCCGCCCAAAACATGAAAGCGTAGCGGCTTTGGAAGACCAGATGCGGCATCTGACCGTGCCGATGATTCCGAGAACGGTTAATGACACGATCATGCTGGATGTGCGGACAGTAGAGACAGAAGATTTCAAATTGATCGCAGCAGAACTGCAGGAACTGCTGGGGCAGGAGAAATAGGCTGGAGATATTAGAATGAAACATGTGATAATAGGTACGGCAGGGCATATTGATCATGGCAAGACTACTTTGATCAGAGCCCTGACCGGGCGTAATACAGACCGCTGGGAGGAAGAACAGAAGCGAGGGATCACCATAGACCTTGGCTTTACCTGGTTTGACCTCCCAAGTGGTGACCGTGCCGGAATCATTGATGTTCCGGGTCATGAAAAATTTATTAATAATATGGTAGCCGGAGTGGTAGGCATGGATCTGGTTATGCTGGTAATCGCAGCTGATGAAGGTGTGATGCCGCAGACCAGAGAGCATATGGATATCCTCGGGCTGCTTGGTATTCAGAAAAGTATCATTGTACTGAACAAATGTGATCTTGTAGATGAAGAGTGGCTGGAGCTTGTAGAAGAGGAAGTGCGTGAAGAACTGGAAGGCACGTTCCTTGAGCATGCACCGGTGATGAAAGTATCAGCGGCTACCGGTCAGGGACTGGATGCTTTGGTGCAGGAGATTGACCATATGATGCAGGACGAAGTGGAAGAAAAGGATATTACAACGATTCCGAGACTTCCTGTTGACCGTGTATTTTCGTTATCCGGATTTGGAACGATTATTACCGGAACACTGCTTTCCGGTACGATCACAAAAGAAGATACGTTAGAGATTTATCCGATTGGTAAGACCAGCAAGATACGGAGTATTCAGGTGCATGGAGAGGATCAGGAATGCTGTTATGCGGGACAGCGCGTGGCTATTAATCTGTCCAATGTCAAGAAGCGTGAGTTATCCCGCGGATGTGTACTTGCACCGCCAAACAGTATGAAGAATACAGATCTGCTGGATGTGAAAGTGAATATTCTGAAGTCATCCATGCGTGTGCTGACCAATCACACCAGACTGCATCTGTTTACCGGAACCAGTGAAATCTTGTGCCGAGCGGTGCTTTTGGATAAAGAAGAAATCGGACCGGGTGAGAGTGGCTATGTACAGCTTAGGCTAGAAGAAGAGATTGCACTTCGCAGAGGAGATAAGTTCGTGCTCCGTTTCTATTCGCCGATGGAGACTATCGGCGGAGGTGTGGTGTTGGAGTCGAATCCGGTGATCCACAGACGATTCCAGGAACCGGTGATTGAAGATTTGAAGCGCAAAGAATCCGGTTCATCCATTGATGTCATCGAATTGCGGATTCGTGAACACGGAGAAGAGCTGTTGACACAGGCAGAGGTGGCAAGGCTTACCGCCATGTCCCCGGAAGAGGTGGCTGAGGATGTACAGACGTTAAAGGATTCTGGCGTGATCCTTACATTTGCTACAAGAAAGGATCTCTATCTGTGGCATGTAGGATCTGAGAAGTTAATGCGTCAGAAGATTCTTGAAGCATTGAAACAGTATGAAGAAAAATATCCATATCGCTATGGTATGAAAAAAGCAGAAGTGCAGGTAACCTATCTGAAGAAGATGAAACCGGTGGTATTTGACCACTATGTTGAATATCTGGAGCAGGAGGGTGCCTTAAAGCGCATAGAAGAATACCTGTGCACGGCAGAGTACGAAGTGAGAAAAGATGCGGTGTATGACCGTGTGTCTGCGAAGATTCTGGATACCGTGCGGAAAGCGGGCTATGATTTTGTACGTTATTCTGACATTGCCTTTGGTGAAAAAGATAAGGCTGTGGCAGATGATATATTAAATATTCTCCTGGAAGAGAAGCGGATCGTAAAAGTTTCCGATGACCTTTATACCCTGACAGAATATATGGAAAAAGCGAAGACGATGATCCAGGAAGAGTTTAAGAAACGCGAGGTTATTACGACAGCGGAAGTGAGAGATCTGTTCCAGACCAGCCGGAAGAGTGCGAAGCCAATCATTGAGTATATGGATAGCATTAAGGTGACAAAGCGTGTCGGAGCAGAAAGTGAAAGGGTAGCATACTAATGAATTTAAAGCAGCTAGAAGCATTTGTAGAGGTAGCAGAGGGCGGCAGCTTCTCCAAAGCGGCAAAGAATCTTTACCTGACACAGCCGACGATCAGTGCGCATATCTCTGCGCTTGAGAAAGAACTGGAAGTACGGTTGTTTGTCAGAAATACAAAAGAAGTCAGTCTGTCGGCAGAAGGTCAGACGCTGTATCGTTATGCCAGTCAGATGGTAGATCTGGAGAAACGGATTGAGGAAGAATTTGGAGAACGCAGGAAAATGGGACGCCAGTGTATTACCATTGCGGCATCTACGATTCCATCCCAGTATCTGCTTCCGAAGATTCTTGCCAGATTTAACGAAAAATATCCGGGAGAGCAATTTAAGATCATGGAGTCTGACAGTGCAAATGTGGTTAATCAGGTGGTCGAGCATATGGTAGATATTGGATTTACCGGCACTGTGCTCGAAAAGAAGCACTGCAAATATTTTCCATTCTATAAAGACGAACTGGTGATCATCACGCCGAACACAGAAGTGTATCGGAAACGTGCTGAGACGCCGGATGATATTTCGTGGATTCTTGACGAACCGGTCATTATGCGTGAAGAAGGTTCTGGAACCAGAAAAGAAGCGGAGAAGCAGCTGAAGGCAGCAGGCATTCGCAGTGAGCAGTTAAATGTGATCGCCAGCATCGAGAACCAGGAGACGATTAAGAAATCTGTCTGCAGCGGTATGGGCGTGTCGCTGTTGTCGAAGCTTGCGGCAGCGGACAAAATAGCGGATGGAAATGTCCTTGCATTCCATATACCGGGAGCGGATGATGGAAGAGATATCAACGTGGTTTATAATAAGAATCATCAGTTATCTTTATCCGCAGAGCATTTTTTGAAAATTGTACAGGAAGTGTATCCGTATGAGAAACATAAGAAATAATACGGATAGAAATGGGTGGTATTATGATATATATGGATAATGCGGCAACTACCATGCAGAAGCCAAAAGAGGTCGTTCAGGCAGTGGCGGCTGCAATGGAATCTATGGGGAATGCCGGGCGCGGTGCTCATGGTGCATCGCTTAGTGCGTCAAGAACAGTCTATGACACCAGAGAGCTGCTGTGCCGTTTTTTTAATGGCACCAGTCCAAGACAGATTGTATTTACAGCAAATTCTACGGAAAGCCTGAATATTGCCATCAAAGGTGTGCTGAATCCGGGAGACCATGTGGTTACGACGGTTATGGAGCATAATTCTGTCCTACGTCCATTATATGAGATGGAGAAAAAAGGTGTAGAGCTTACATTTGTAAAAACAGACGAGAGAGGCGTGATGGATCTTGCTGATCTGGAAGCAGCGATCAGACCGGATACAAAGGCAATCGTATGCACCAATGGTTCCAATCTGACTGGTAATTATGTGGATGTGGAAGCGGTGGGCGCTGTCGCAGCGAAGTATAACGTGCTGTTTATCGTAGATGCATCTCAGACGGCAGGAGTATTTCCGATTGATGTGCAGAAAATGCATATTGATATTCTGTGTTTTACAGGACATAAGAGTCTGTTGGGACCGCAGGGAACCGGCGGTATGTATGTAAGAGAAGGACTGGAAATACGCCCGCTCTTAAGCGGCGGAAGCGGAGTGCAGACCTATAGCAAAACACATCCGAAGGAAATGCCGACAGCGCTGGAAGCGGGAACTCTGAACGGTCATGGAATCGCAGGACTCCATGCGGCAGTAGAATATCTGATGGCAGAGGGCATTGATAAGATCCGCACCAGAGAGCAGGAATTGATGTGGAGATTCTACGAAGGCGTAAAGGATATTCCGAATGTAAAGGTATACGGAGATTTCTCTACGAAGAATCGTTGCCCGATTGTTACATTGAATATTGGAGCGTATGATTCCTCGGAAGTGGGAGATGCCCTGTTGATGGATTATGATATATCGATCCGTCCGGGAGCACACTGCGCACCACTCATGCATGAAGCACTCGGAACGGTCGGACAGGGAGCTGTGCGATTCAGTTTTTCTCATTACAATACAGAAGAAGAAGTGGACACAGCCATTCGTGCAATTCAGGAATTGTCTGTGGATGAAGAATAAGGAGAAGAGACATGCGCAAGAAAGAATTAAAGCTGGTTGTGACATTTCACACGACCACAGATGCGATGGCTATGGAGAAAGCCTGTAAAGAAGCAGGAGCTCCTGGCAGACTGATTCCTGTACCGCGTGAGATTTCGGCGGGCTGCGGTTTATCATGGTGTGCAGGAATAGAGGATCGTGACACGATCCGGAAGGTGATAGAAAGCATTGGTGTGCAGGAACAGGAAATGCATGAATTAATGGTATAAAAATGGTTCGAGATCAGATGGTCTCGAACCGTTTTTTTATAATCCATTTACAAATGCATCCAGTACATGTGGCAACAGGGAATCACTCTTTTCTGTCAGAGAGAATTTCCCTTTTACGAGTGACCAGTCGTACAGCAGTGCGCGCTCGAACATGGCATAGATATCCATCAGATCTTTAGCAGAGGAAGTTGGTGCAAATTCACCGGAGTCCAGTGCATTCTGTATGATCTCGCTAAGCCATACATAATAAAAGCGCTTGTGATCGGACAAAGAACGTTTGTCTTTAGTGACCAGCTGGGCTGAATACAGATAAGCAACCAGGCTGACGTCAATACTGGTTTCAATCATATAAAATAATTCATGATTTAAGAATAATAATTTGTCGTAGGACGATAAGTTGGGGTCTACTACATTATATAATTCTTCATATTTTTCATCAAACAGATAAGACAAGGTATTCAAAAGCCCTTCTTTACTCTTGAAATAATGATAAAAGGTGCCTTTCGATGTCTTGGATGCTGTGATGATGTCTTCTACTGTGGTGTCGTCATATCCGTTTTTGTAAAACAGATTCCATGCAGACTTAACGATACGGCTTTTTGTGGATTGTCGTTTCCGCGGCATATAATCATTCCCCTTCTGTTATGTATAATGTGTGGAGAGATAACCGATAGATGGAACAGGTTTATACCTTCTAAAAAAGGCGAGTTCTATTAAGAACCCGCCTTCGGTTGCTCTCCAAGCGATTATATCACAGATTAACCAATTAAGAAACCATATTTTAACTTGTCTTCCGGATCGATCAGGTATGTACCAACACCTGTCAGGTTAGCTGTACCTGTGATCATAGGAATGACTGCATCGTAATCACCGATCTTGGTTTCTTCTTTAATAACACCCTTGAAAGTGGTTCCGATGAAGCTTTCGTAGATAAATTCTTCGCCAATACCGATCTCGCCCCATTTGTGCAGAGTAGCAAGCTTAGCACTTGTACCTGTTCCGCATGGTGAACGGTCAGCCTGAGCATCTCCGAATACTACGACATTTCTCATGGTAGCATGATCCGGATTAGGAGTTGGTCCGTAGAACTCTACAAGGTCAACTTCTGTGATGTCCAGTGTCGGATGCTGAATTTCAACCTGCTCGTTGATCAGGTCGCGCATCTTCATGCCGAGAGAGATGTACTCCGGTACTGTCTTAGCATTGATAGGTCCAATGTCAAGCTTAGTGGTGTCTACAAGTGCGAAGAAACTTCCGCCGAATGAGATGGTATAAGGAATCTCTTTTCCGTCAACATTAACGGTAAGGTTATCCTTATATACAAATGCAGGTACGTTAGTAAGTGTAACACCAGTTACCTTTCCGTTCTTAACGTTTGCAGTTGTACGAATGAGTCCGGCAGGTGCCTCCAGAACTACGCTGTTCTCTCCTTCGTGAGATTCAACGAGTCCAGCCTCGATTGCTACAGTAACAGCTCCGATGGTGCAGTGTCCGCACATGTTCAGGTATCCGCCTGTATCCATGAAAATAACACCAAGATCAGCCTCTTTATCGATTGGCTCGCAGAGAAAAGCTCCGAACATATCATGATGTCCTCTAGGCTCTAACATAAGAGCTGTACGAACATGATCATAATTCTTTTCCATCCAATCTTTCTTCTCGATCATTGTGTTGCCTTCTGGTTCAGGGAATCCTCCGATGACCATACGACAGAACTCACCAACTGTGTGCGCATCTACTACCTGAAGTGCAGCCTCAAATCGGTCAAAGTTCACATTTGCTTTCAATTCCATAGCATTACCCTCCTTTAAAGTCATAATTTATAGATAAATTCTATAAATGCCATAAATGAAAAAATAACAAGTATTGATAAAATCTATGATAATGTATTTGTAAAAAAACAATTTAATACGGTAAAATGATGAAATATTAACAAATAGACCGTATTCTATAACCCGGTCTAGTCTGTCGTCTAGTACCGGGTTCAATCTTTCTATACTCATTATGGCTGAAATGCCTTGAAAAGTCAATGGTTTTTTGATATTATAAAAATGTGAAAAAGCTCTTGAAATAAGGCTTTTTATGTGTTGTCTTAAGTAGGCATGATATGTAATACGGGGGTAGATGGGCAACTGGTGTGCCTCCTGGTCTTCAAAACCAGTGTTGGGCGTTAGGAGCGTCCTGGGTGGGTTCGATTCCCACATGCCTCCGCCAAAAGAAAGCTATTGAAGTATATAGAAAAAGATAGTCTTTTGACAAACGTGATAAAAGTTTGACAGACTAAATTGCCTATAGATTTTACCTATAGATACAATCGGATAAGTTGGGCGGGATAGGTTCAAAGTATTTCGTCTTTACTTAATATAATAATCAAAGTATGAGAAAAGGAGATGTGTGTCATGGAAAAAGTACAGTTATTATTACGTCAGCACGTAGGTGCACCTTGTGCCCCATGCGTAGCTGTAGGTGATAAGGTAAAAAAAGGTACATTGATTGCCACACCAACAGGCTTGGGAGCTAATATCTTCTCAAGCGTTTACGGTGAAGTATCTGAGATCCTTGAAGACCGTATCGTCATCAAGGCAGATGCAGAACAGCCAGATGAGTTCGTGCCGATTGATGTGCCGGAAGATGCATCAAAGCTTGATATGATCAAGGCGGCTGGTATTGTAGGTATGGGTGGAGCGGGATTCCCGACAGGAATTAAGCTGAATATCGACTTATCCGCAACAGAGCAGGGTGAGTTCAGAGAGGATATCAACCCAGAACTTCCAAAAGACTTCAAACTGGAGCACAGCTACATTCTGATCAACGACTCTGAGTGTGAGCCGGGTCTTGCTCACAATATTAAGCAGACCATCGAGCAGACAGACAAAGTTATCCGTGGAGTAAAATACTGCATGGAGATTACAAAAGCAGATAAAGCAATCTTTGCTATTAAGAAGAAGAACAGAGAAGCAGTTCTTGCACTTCTGGATGCTTTGAAGGATGAGGAGAACATTTCTGTTCATCTGCTTCCGGATATCTACCCAATGGGTGAAGAACGTGCAGTAGTTCGTGAGTGTCTGGGCGTTAACCTTGATACCACACAGCTTCCGTCAGCAGCAAGATCGGTTGTAATCAACCTCGAGACAGTTGCTAAGATCGCTGAAGCAATCGAAGAGAAGAAACCATGTATTTCTAAGAATGTTACAGTTCGTGGTAATATCAAGGGTGGCAACGCAGCTCATGTATTCATGGACGTTCCGGTTGGTATCTCTGTAGGAGAGCTGATCGAGATGGCAGGCGGACTTGATAAAGATGATTCAGTTGGTGAGATCATCATGGGTGGTGCGTTCACAGGACGTGCAGCAGAACTTGATGAGCCTACAACTAAGACAACAGGTGCAATTCTTACAACATATAGAATGCCTGATCTTACAGATAAAAAAGTTGGACTTCTTGTCTGTGCATGCGGCGGCAATGAAGCTCGTATGCGTACAATCGCTGAGAAGATGCATGGAGAAGTTGTTTCTGTATGCAGATGTAAACAGGCAATCGAGAACAAGCCGGGTGCACCACTGAAGTGTCTGCGTCCAGGTAACTGCCCGGGTCAGGTTAAGAACAACATGCAGTTCAAGAAAGATGGATGTGAATACATCATCATTGGTAACTGTTCAGACTGTTCTAACACGGTTATGGCTTCTGCACCACAGATGGGACTTAAAGTATTCCATCAGACAGACCATGTGATGAGAGCAATTGGTCATGCACAGTATCGTCAGCTTACAGTATCTAAGCAGGTTGACCAGGATATCAACGTAGAAGACTAATTGGCAGTATTAGCGGTATAATTCGCATAGGGAAGCGAACTACCCCGATATTCTAATCCCGAAGCGATTATATATAATATGGAGAAATCTATAAATAAACAAGGAGGTAAATGTTATGTCAATCACAGCTGAAACAGCGAAACAGCACGCAAATGATCCTGCAGTGTTATGCTGTAGAGCAGAGGCTGGAATCACTATTGAGCCAGCCAACCTTGAAGATCCGGCGATCTTTGATGAACTGGTAGACTCAGGATTACTGAATCTTGACGGATGCCTGAAGATCGGTCAGGTTTTGGGCGCTAAGCTTACAAAAACAAGTGATTCTTTGAGCCCACTTACAGCAGATAATATGGAGGGTTACAAAGACTCTGTAGAAGAGGAAGCAGCACCGGTAGAGGAAGCAGCAGCTCCTGTAGAGGAAGCAGCAGCACCGGTAGCAGCAGCTCCAGTTGCAACAACAGCAAAAGTTGCAGGCGGAGTTCTGAAAATCCACATTGGAGAAGGAAAAGACATTGATCTTTCAATTCCGGTTGGTGCGCTTGGCGAAGGCGGTTCTGAAGTAGTAGAGGTTGCTCCGGCAGCAACAGCAACAGCGGCGGCTCCAGTTGCAGCTCCTACAGCAGAGACATTAGCAACAGAAGGAAAGGTTGTAAGAAGCCTTACAAGAAAACATTTTGCAATCACAGAAGTTAAGAGAGGACCGGAGACAACAATCGAAGGAACAACACTTTACATTCGTGAAGGCATTGAAGCGGATGTAATCGCAGATTCTGAGCTTGTTAAAGATTTTCATCTGGAAATCATCACACCAGCTCAGTACCACACATATTCAGAGACCATCATGGACGTTCAGCCAATCGCTACAAAAGAAGGAGAAGCTAAGATCGGTCAGGGCGTTACAAGAGTAATCGATGGCGCTATCATGATGCTGACTGGTACTGATGAAGGCGGAGTTCAGATCGGTGAGTTCGGTTCTTCAGAGGGATATATGGACGAAAACATTATGTGGGGACGTCCGGGATGCCCAGATAAGGGTGAGATTTTCATCAAAGGTAATATCGTAGTTCAGGCTAAGACAAACATGGAACGTCGTGGACCTATGGCTGCACATACAGCATTTGATATTATCACACAGGAAATCCGTGAAGCACTGAAGAAACTTGAAGATGATCAGGTAGTAGATACAGAAGAATTTACACAGGTTCGTCACCCAGGACAGAAGAAAGTAGTTATTTGTAAAGAGATCATGGGACAGGGCGCTATGCATGATAACTTCATCCTGCCAGTAGAGCCATGCGGAATCCTTGGAGCAAGAGCTAACGTTGACCTTGGTAACCTGCCTGTATGTATGAGCCCACTGGAAGTTCTTGATGGATGTATCCATGCTCTTACATGTATCGGACCTGCATCTAAAGAGATGACAAGACATTACTGGAGAGAGCCACTGGTACTTGAGGCACTCGCTGATCCAGAGATCGACCTTTGTGGTGTAATCTTTGTTGGATCTCCACAGATCAATGCTGAGAAGTTCTACGTATCTGAGAGACTTGGTCAGACAGTAGAGATGATGGATGTTGATGGAGCTTTCGTTACAACAGAAGGTTTCGGAAATAACCATATCGACTTCGCTAGCCACCACGAGCAGATCGGTATGAGAGGAGTTCCTGTAGTAGGACTTTCATACTGTGCAGTTCAGGGAGCACTTGTAGTTGGTAACAAGTACATGACAGCAATGGTTGATAACAACAAATCAGAAGGCGGTATCGAGAACGAGGTTCTTGGTAACAACACACTTTGCCACGAAGATGCAATCCGTGCTCTTGAGATGCTCAAGGTACAGATGGCAGGCGAGACAGTGAAGCCGGCTGAGAAGAAATGGAATCCAAATGTTAAAGCTTCTAATATAGAGGCAATTGAGGATGTGCTGGGACACAAGCTTGATCTTGTAGAGAACGAGCAGAATCTTCCACTTAGCCAGAAGCGTATTGACAAAGGATATAACTAGAAAAGGTGTTTTAAATGAATGACGAACGTTTGAAATATGGTGACAGAATCATATATATGGAAGGTATCTGCGTGGATGTTGATGATTGCAGCATCAGCGTCGATCTGAAAGGAAGACTGGGCTTTTTTAAAGCTCCGAAGAGAATGTTTATCTGCGATACTGAGCCGAAGATCGGTCAGGAATTCGGATGGCATATGAGTTTTCCGGAACAGCTTGGGCCTGAGATCCATGAAAAGTACGTCAGCAATTTAGAAAAAGAGCGTCGTAAACAAGCGGAAATGAACGCTCGGTCGAAGAAAGAGGAGGAATAAAAATGAGTTTAACGGTTGTTAAAGGATTACAATCAGAAATCTTCGTTCCAATTACTCCACCGATGGTATGGACACCAGTAGAGAAAGAATTGAAAGATATGACAGTTGCGCTTGCTACAGCAGCAGGTGTACATCAGATTGATCAGGAAAGATTCAACCTTGCAGGTGACTTCACATGGAGAAAGATCGATGATAAGTGCCCATCAGACAAATTGATGGTATCCCATGGTGGATATGATAACAGTGATGTTAACAAAGACATTAACTGTATGTTCCCAATTGACAGACTTCATGAATTGGTAGCAGAAGGATTTATCAAAGCTACAGCTCCTTACCATGCTGGATTCATGGGTGGTGGCGGAAACCAGGAGAAGTTCAAGCACGAGACTGGTCCGGCAGTAGCAGCAATGCTTAAAGAGGAAGGCGTAGATGCGGCAATCCTCACCGCTGGATGAGGTACCTGCCACCGCTCTGCAGTATTGGTGCAGAGAGCGATTGAAGAGGCTGGAATTCCTACAGTTATTATTGCAGCCCTTCCACCAGTCGTACGTCAGACTGGTACACCACGTGCGGTTGCTCCGTTGGTTCCGATGGGAGCTAATGCAGGTGGTCCACACAATGTGGAACAGCAGACAGCTATCGTTAAAGCTACTCTTCAGCAGCTGGAAGAGATCCAGACACCTGGAAAGATCGTACCACTGCCATTCGAGTATGTTGCTAAGATCTAATAGTTAGTCGTTAGATTAAAAGGGAAATGGCGTAGCCATTTCCCTTTCTTATTACCTGATTTAATTGTAAGAAAAGTAAGAACAAATATCTGAAATGATTGAAATAATTTGGGATTATGGTAAAATATAATTAGATAATTTGGAGATTAGAATCTGAAATATGAGTCAGAAGGAGGAGCTCTATTATGGCAGTTGAAGAGAAAAAACTACGCCGGCTCACGATTAAGGCGTATCATATGGATACAGTTGTGATGGGGGATCGCAACGATATTACGACAGGCGGTAAGATGACCGTGTGTAAAGACATCATTCCGGATTTACTAAAGAATGCGAAGTATATTAAAGATATTGATATTCAGGTGATCCAGCCGGGTGAACATGACCGGTGGACGAATACGATCATGGATATCATCCCGATTTCGACAAAGGTACTTGGAGTGCTTGGAGAGGGGATCACACATACAATTACAGGGGTATATGTGATGCTGACCGGAGTAGATGTGAATGGAAAGCAGTGTCATGAATTTGGCTCCTCTGAAGGTAATCTGAAGGATCGGCTGGTGCTTAACCGGGCAGGTACACCAGGGGATGATGATGTGATTATTTCCTTTGATGTAACACTTGCAGCGGGAATGGGACAGGAGAGGCCTGGTCCGACGGAAGCACATCTGTTATGTGATAAGTTTATTGATATTTTTAGAGCAAAATTGAAGAACTTTAATGGTAATCAGTGTACAGAAAAGCATGTCTACAATGATGTGGTGCGTCCGGGTGGTAAGCGTGTGTTGATCATTAAGCAGGTAGCCGGACAGGGCGCGATGTATGATACTCATTTGTTCCCGAAAGAGCCATCCAGTTCAGAGGGAACCAAGTCGATTATTGATATGGAGAATATGCCGGTGATGATCACACCAAATGAATACAGAGACGGAATCATCCGCTCTATGCAATAAGGAGGAAGAGAATTATGGGAATTGGACCATCGACCAAAGAGACTACATTACATCATTTTAGAGATCCTCTGTTGGAAGTGGTATCAGAGGATACAGACCTTGATCTTCTTGGAATCCTTCTTGTGGGAACACCGGATGGTAATGAAGAGAAGATGTTCGTAGGAACAAGAGCTGCTGTTATGGCAGAATGTATGAGAGCAGACGGAGTTATTATTTCCTGCGATGGCTGGGGCAACAGCCACGTTGACTATACGAACACTGTGGAGCAGATTGGTAAAAGAGGTATTCCGGTAACGGGAATTACATTTAACGGTACAGTTGCTCAGTTCGTAGTTGTGAATGACTATCTGGATGCGATTATCGATATTAATAAGAGCGCGGACGGAACAGAGACGGACGTTGTGGGCGAGAATAACATGACCAGATTAGACTGCCTGAAAGCAAAGGCTCTGTTGAAACTCAAGATGCAGAAGAAAGAACGCGAAGAAAAAGCAATTAAATAAAGATATACATACAAAGGGAAATGCATTTCCTGAAAGTGGAAATGTATTTCCCTTTTGCTATGGAAGACTGGAAGGGGATGTGGCTATAAGATGGAGAATATGAATAAGGAGCTTCAGGAAGATCGCAGAAAGAATCATTATGTGGTGGAAACAAAACGTGACACCAGGCTGATGCTGACATTTATAGAATTTAAGAACAGGGTGGAACATCCGGCAGCTACGGTTTATATGATTGCAATGGGCGTGATGTTGATTGGTTTGATGTATAAGCAGGCAGATAGCATTGCAATGGTTGGAAAAGTAATTGGCTATATATTTGGTGCGGTACTGATATTGATGGGGTTGTTCCGAAAGTATATATCGGTGTATTTGATGAAGAGTAATCCGCAGGTTAATGTAGATGAAGAGATAACATATCTATTTGGTAATACCGGTATAAGAGCTGATAAGCCACAAGAAGGGACGGAAGAACACCTTGCTAATTATAAAGAGGTGTATTGCGTCTGGGAAGATGAAGCAGACTTTTATCTGGGAATGAATAATGATGATCTGATTGTGTTACAAAAGGCGAATTTTACTACAGGAGAGGCATCTTTGTTCAAAGATTTTATTCTGGAGAAGAGTGGGGCTAAATATATATGGAAGCCTGCGAAGTTTGTAAATGTCTGCAAGAATGCAGTGCTTAAGGCGAAAATCAGAGCTACACAGATGCAGATGGCAACGGATCAAGATAATAAAGAAGAAAAATAAAAGAATTCATTCAATGAAAAAGGAGTTTGAATCATAAGATTCAAACTCCTTTGTATTTACTATATTTAGTTTTCTTGAATGTTGCCTATGCTGCATCGCCCTTCTTGATTGCATCATGCAGATACAGGAATGATGTGATGTATACAACAACAACGATAACCTTTGTCAGAACATTGATATCCATAGAACCTACGAATTTGTAAGCTACGTATACACCAATTGCTCCAAAGATAGCCTGTGTCCAGCAGGCAACTGGATCAAAACGCCCAGCTGAGATGAATTTCGGACCATTACCGAAAGCCATCAGGAATGCACAAGATCCCATCATAGCCGGGAATGCACAACCTGCATTCATTCCGAGTGCAAGTACCATAGCCATACAAGGTGCATACAGACCTACACCGATACTCATAAGAGCACCAAAGATGAAGTTACCAACAACAGCAACTACAAGCTTGATTCCACGAAGTCCAAGTGCCTCACCCTGTGTACCGAACGGACCAACGCCCAGGTTCTTCATAAGAACTACAGAAGCAAGGATAAACAAACCAACGAACAGAGCATAACGTACTTTCTTACGGTCGAACTTAGATACGACATCAGCCATAACAAATGATCCGAGAATAGATACAACAATCATCAGAACGAGTGTCAGAATATCCATCTCAACAAAACCGAAGAACAGGAAAGCCTCTACACATACAGGAACGGTATCACCTACGTTAAGGGTACCAGGTACTAAGATGTCGTCTACTGCCTTAGTAAATTTGAATCCAGCTGATGAAGGTGCAAAAGAACCAATTCCTAAAGTATCGAAGAAGTTAGCAAAGAAACCGATGATACATGTGGCGATTAAGTTTTTTGGCTGTAATCCGCGTTTCCACAGTTCTTCACCGTTAAGTTCAAGCTCAGGATCCTTTTCAGGATTAGCACGAAGCTCTTTAGTTTTCTTAGCCATAAGGATAACGTTGAGAAGAATACCGATTACACAGAGTGCCTTCAAAATGTACATTGCCATAAAACATCCCTCCAGATTAATATAAAATTGTAAATGTGCAAAGTGATCACGCCTATATATGTACGTGAATCTGACACCCCGATTTGTCAAATTCACTATAGAAATATGTGTCACTTTCTTTAATTTGATTGTATCAGTCTCCTTGTTAAAAGTCAATCAATATGGTGCAAATAATTAAATTTTTCTTAAGCAAAACTAGAATATGGACTAGAATTTGTACTAGACTGGATTCTAGTAGACAAAACGTTACGGGGCAGTTCTTTTTTATACATCTGGAAATTCCGTGCTCTTTCTCTTGAGATAGCTGCAGCATAAGATGTAATAATATAGACATTAGAAAAACTAATATATACAAATATTAAAAAAATGACAATAATGCATATAAAAATAAATTGACAATAAAAATAAGTATAGTACTTAAATAAGATTGAAAATAGATTGCTTAATTTGAGGAACGATATGCTCTTGGTGATAAGTGATAGTTATACCGATATTAATATATATAATTTCAATATTGACTTTAAAATAGCGCGATGATAAAATTTAAATAAAGATGAAGTGTGGGTAATTGATATTAAGTAACATGACTTGCGCATGTTATGGATGGAAATGGGGGCAATTTTATGGAACAGAAACAAGAAAAATTTAGTACCATAGGGTATATAGCTGCTGCTCTGGGTATGTGTATTGGAACTGGTAATGTGTGGCGCTTTCCTCGAATCTGTGCGGCGAATGGAGGCGGAGCTTTTATTCTGGCCTGGACAATTGCGATGCTGGTTTTTGCTGTTCCGCTTCTGTCGACGGAAATGGCGATCGGTAAAAAGGTGAGACTTGGATGTATTGGATCTTTTCGTGATTTCGGCGGAAAGAAATATACATGGATGGGATTTTTTGTAGTTGCGGTTTGTTTCTTCCTTATGAGCTATTATTGTGTGCTTCAGGGATACTGCCTTAAATATGCTGTGAAGTCCGTTGCTTCATTTGAGACGAATCTGACAACAGATACTACGGCGGCGATCTGGACCTCATTTACAGATTCGCCGGCACAGGTGATTTTCTTTCATGCGATCGGATTTGCGTTAGCCTGTTTTATTGTGTATCAGGGGATTGCAGGTGGAATTGAAAAGTTCTGTAAAGTTGCAATCCCGGCATTGTTTGCGATTCTTGTTGGGCTGTCAATCTATGCAGTGACATTAAAGGGCGCAGATCAGGGGCTTCAGTATTTGTTTACAATTAAGAAAGAGTATATCCTGAGTCCGAATACCTGGATCCAGGCGTTTATTCAGGCTGCTTGGAGTACCGGAGCGGGATGGGGCTTTATTATCACATATTCTAATTATGTAGGAGAAGATGAGGATATCCCGACCAGCTGTCTGATCATGGGGCTTGGCGATAACCTCGGAGCAATTCTGTCCGGACTTGTTGTAATTCCGGCAATCTGCGCACTTTCTGCAACACCGGAAGCGGCAACGGAAGCATTGAGCCAGGGTAATTTCGGACTTACATTCATTTACATCTATCAGTTGTTTACAACGATTCCTGGTGGAAGATTCATTTCGTTTATTTTCTTTGGACTGCTTGCGATTGCAGCGATTACTTCGCTTTTCTCAATGATCGAAGTTGGGGTGAAGTGTGTGGTAGATATGGGTGTTGGTCGTAAGAAAGCTGTTGTAGGCGTTTGCTTCGCAGGTTTCGTGGCAGGATGCTTCTCGGCATGGTCTCTGAATAATATTGATAATCAGGACTGGGTATGGGGACTCGGACTTCTCGTTAGTGGAGCCTTTATAGCAATTCTTGCAATCAAGTATGGTGTAGAGAAGCTAAGAACAGAAGAAGTCAATGCGAAGGGTGCAGAGATTCGCCTTCCGAAATGGTACTTTAATACATGTATGCGCATCATGCCTGTATTGGTAGTGATTATGGTTGGCTACTGGCTGCTTCAGACAAAGGAATGGTTCCCGGATACATGGCTGAATCCATTTATTATTCAGGATAATACAGGTACTGTACTGTTGCAGTTTGGTGTGGTGATTGTTGTTGGTATTGCGCTTAGCAAGTTCTTCAACCGCAAAACAGCAAAAGGTCGGATAACAAAAGAAGAGAACTGCAGGTAGAATTGTGAAAGAAGGTGTTCTTTATGACGATGGATGCAATTATTATGATGATAATTACAGTGGTAGGTTACATTGGTGGTTTTAGCTATTTTATGATAAGGGTCTTTAAGAAAGAAAAAAGCAAAGCGATGAGATAGATTTGCTATTACTCACCACCTGAAGAGGTGGGAGTCTTCTTGACTGAGATAAATATCCTCCCGGATTGATATTGGAATATATTGATCTGGGAGGATATTTTTATGGAAATTTTGAGATATAAAAAGCAATCGGTTAATCATCCAGAAGAAAGTCTTTGGCGTACTTTAGGAATATCTTGGTGGCTGGTGATAAGGCATCCTGGGATGTGAATGCCAGTCCAAGTTGTCTGTAAACTTTCGGTACTAACGGACGTACAGCAAAATCCCCGACCTGCCCGCGGAGCAGAAGCCCCGGAAGTATTGTCATTCCTAATTCGTGTTCTACCATTGAAATGGAACTAAATTCGTTGATGGTGACATAGCGGATATCTGGTTTGATCTTATATTGCTTCAAAATGCGATGAACGTCATTGCCCGGCGTGTAGTCGGTAACAACGAAAGGAGCGTCCTGAAACCATTCCAGAGGGATTTTCCCCTGTTTGGCGAATTCGTGTGAGGAAGGAACTACAGCGTAAAGTTCATCGTCCATGACCGGCAGGAACTGATAACGCTGATTCTTCTGGTAACTGATGAATCCGATGTCAACCCGTCGGTTTTCAATCCACTCTGCCAGATCACCCTCGGTTCCCTCTATAATCTTGAAGCGGATGTCAGGATAACTTTTTTGAAATTCGCGGATAATCTTAGGAATCCAGTGGATCGAACAGCTGAGATATGTGCCGATACGGATCGTGCCGACCTGCGCGCCTTTCAGTGAAGCGATTTCCTGGTTGATCTCTTCGTCGGCGTTCAAAAGATTCCGGATGGCAGGAATTAATGCTTTTGCTTCTTTGGTCAATGTGACGCCGTGATTATCCTTTATAAATAGAGAAAAGCCAACTTCTTTTTCAAGCGTTTTCATCATCTGGGTAATGCCGGACTGTGTGTAGCCCAGCTCTTCGCCTACGCGGGTAAAGCTGCCGTAGTCATCTGCGGCAAGCATGACTTTCCATCTTTTTGTATCCATGTAATTCCCTTCTTTCCTATTATAATGGATATATGATATGATGGTAAAAGAAGAATCCTTAACCATAACGTTTCCTTATATATAACATGATATAATATAATGGCACAATGGTCAATGGCAATAGAAATGGATATTTCTGGATAACAGGTATGGTTTTTGAATGTGAAAAGTGTAAAAATACCGGACTCGGGATTGTATGTAAAAAAGTACAATAAAAACAAAAAAAACCTTGCAAATATAAAAGATATCCGATATACTGAAAAAGCTGTGACATTGATAGCTGTGAAGCGCGAGGTTGCCGTCTGAAAATGACGGGTTTTCCGTGGAGCGAATGTCAAGTTAGGAAACTGGCGACAAGTCACTGTACGAAACTATAACGGCCACTGAGATGTGGTAACAACGTGTGAGTTTCTCACGACACACACGGGAGAGTGTACAGTCACCGCTTGTCGTACTGAAGTTAAAAGTACGAAAAGGAGGCGACTTTTTTTATGGCAAGTCAAGTAATGAGAATCACTTTGAAAGCGTATGATCATCAGCTGGTTGATGCGTCCGCTAAGAAAATTATCGAAACTGTAAAGAAGAATGGAGCACAGGTGAGTGGACCGGTTCCGCTTCCAACTAAGAAGGAAGTTGTAACAATTCTGAGAGCCGTTCACAAATACAAAGATTCCAGAGAACAGTTCGAGCAGAGAACTCATAAGAGACTGATTGATATCATCGCACCTACACAGAAAACTGTAGATGCACTGTCCAGACTGGAAATGCCGGCTGGTGTTTATATTGATATCAAAATGAAAAACAAATAAGCAGTCCTAACATTTAGGATGAACACTCATGTAGTGTTCCGCTGTAAATCAAGGAGGTAATTATAATGAAGAAAGCTATTTTGGCTACGAAGGTCGGAATGACTCAGATCTTCAACGAAGACGGAGTACTGACTCCTGTAACAGTTCTTCAGGCTGGTCCTTGTGTAGTAACACAGATCAAGACTGCAGAGAATGATGGATACAGTGCAGTACAGGTTGGTTTTGTTGACAAGAAAGATAAGACAGTTAACAAAGACAAAAATGGTAAAAAAGAAATCGTTCATCGTCACGGTGTGACAAAGGCTGAGCAGGGACATTTTGCAAAGGCTGGTGTTACAAGCAAAAGATACGTGGCAGAGTTCAAATTTGAGAACGCTGATGAATATGCACTGGCTCAGGAAATCAAAGCTGATATCTTTGAGGCTGGTGACAAGATCGATGCAACTGCAATCTCTAAAGGTAAAGGATTCCAGGGCGCGATCAAGAGACACAATCAGCACAGAGGACCTATGACACATGGTTCTAAGTTCCACCGTCATGCTGGTTCCAACGGAGCTGCATCTGATCCGAGCAAGGTATTCAAAGGAAAGAAGATGCCAGGACAGATGGGTAACAAGAAGATCACAATCCAGAATCTTGAGGTTGTTCGCGTAGACGCTGAAAAGAACCTACTTCTGGTTAAGGGATCTGTACCGGGACCAAAGAAATCTTTAGTAACAATCAAAGAGACAGTAAAGTCTGGCAAGTAGGCTTTAACTAAGGAAAGGAGGAACGCTAGAGATGGCAAACGTAGCAGTTTACAATATCGAAGGTAAAGAAGTTGGTACAATGGAACTGAACGATGCTGTATTTGGTGTAGAAGTTAACGAGCACTTAGTACACATGGCAGTTGTTAACCAGCTTGCAAATAAACGTCAGGGTACACAGAAAGCTAAAACACGTTCTGAAGTATCTGGTGGCGGAAGAAAACCATGGAGACAGAAAGGAACAGGTCATGCAAGACAGGGTTCTACAAGATCTCCACAGTGGACAGGCGGCGGAGTAGTATTCGCACCGACTCCAAGAGATTATTCATTCAAGATGAATAAGAAAGAGAAGAGAGCTGCTCTGAAATCTGCGCTTACAGCAAAGGTTGAAGAGAACAAGTTCATTGTTATCGACGAGATCGCACTTAGCGAGATCAAGACAAAGAGCATTGCTAACATGCTGAAGGGCTTAGATGTAAGCAAGGCACTGGTTGTTCTTGAAGATGGTAATGTAAATGCAGAGATCTCTGCTAGAAACATTGCTGATGTTAAGACAGCTAAGACAAATACAATCAACGTATTTGACGTTCTGAAATATAACACAGTAGTAGCTACTAAGGCTGCTGTACAGGCAATTGAGGAGGTGTACGCATAATGGCAAACATTCAGTATTATGATGTAATCCTTAAACCAGTAGTAACTGAGAAGAGCATGGAGCTGATGGGTGAGAAGAAATACACATTTCTGGTACACACAGAGGCAACAAAGTCTCAGGTAAAAGAAGCTGTAGAGAAAATGTTCGCAGGAACAAAAGTAAAGAGCGTTAACACCATGAACCTTGACGGAAAACAGAAGAGAGTACGTGGAACATGGAAGTTCGGTAAGACAGCTAAGACTAAGAAAGCAATCGTTCAGCTGACAGATGACAGCGCAGATATCGAGATTTTCGAGGGACTGTAAGAACGAAACTGAGTATACGGTGCAATTCCGTGAGATGAATAATTAGTAATTCGAAAGGAGAAGTAATCATGGGAATTAAGACATATAACCCATATACGCCTTCCAGAAGACAGATGACTGGATCTGATTTTTCAGAGATCACAAAGAAGACTCCTGAGAAATCTCTGCTGGATTCTAAGAGCAGACAGGCAGGACGTAACAACCAGGGTAAAATCACAGTTAGACACCGCGGAGGCGGAGCTAAGAAGAAATACAGAATCATCGACTTCAAGAGAAGAAAAGATGGTATTCCGGCAACTGTAATCGGAATCGAGTACGATCCGAACAGAACAGCTAATATCGCACTGATCTGCTACGCAGATGGTGAAAAAGCATATATCCTTGCACCAGCTGGACTTACAGATGGTATGAAGATAATGAATGGACCTGAAGCAGAGGTTAGAGTAGGTAACTGCCTTCCTCTTTCAGAAATTCCGGTAGGTACACAGATCCACAACATCGAGCTGTACCCTGGAAAAGGTGGTCAGCTTGTTCGTTCCGCTGGTAACAGCGCGCAGCTGATGGCTAAAGAAGGCAAATACGCAACACTTCGTCTTCCATCAGGAGAGATGAGAATGGTTCCGATCGTTTGCCGTGCTTCTATCGGTGTGGTTGGTAATGGAGACCACAGCCTGATCAACATTGGTAAAGCAGGACGTAAGCGTCACATGGGTATCAGACCTACAGTACGTGGTTCTGTTATGAACCCTAACGACCATCCGCACGGTGGTGGTGAAGGTAAGGCTGGAATCGGACGTCCAGGTCCGTGTACTCCTTGGGGTAAACCGGCACTCGGCCTGAAGACCCGCAAGAAGAACAAGCAGTCTAACAAGCTGATCGTAAGAAGACGTGATGGTAAAGGTATTAAATAATAGATTCGCAAGGAGGTAGAACCATGGCTCGTTCACTTAAAAAAGGACCATTCGCAGACGCTAGTCTGCTTAAGAAGATTGATGCTATGAACGCATCTGGCGACAAGTCAGTTATCAAGACCTGGTCTCGTCGTTCTACAATCTTCCCAAGCATGGTTGGACATACAATCGCCGTTCATGACGGAAGAAAACACGTACCGGTGTATGTGACAGAAGATATGGTTGGACACAAGCTTGGAGAGTTTGTTGCAACCAGAACATACAGAGGACACGGAAAAGACGAAAAGAAATCTAAAGTTAGATAATTAACAGTATTTGAAAGGAGGGTTCATCCATGGCTAAAGGACATAGATCCCAGATCAAGAGAGAAAGAAATGCTAACAAGGACACAAGACCTTCAGCAAAGTTATCTTACGCTAGAGTGTCAGTTCAGAAAGCATGCTTCGTATTGGATGCCATCAGAGGTAAGGATGTACAGACAGCACTTGGTATTTTAACTTACAATCCAAGATATGCTTCAAGCTTAATAAAGAAATTATTAGAGTCAGCAATCGCAAACGCTGAGAACAACAACGGTATGAGCGCTGATAACCTTTACATTGCAGAAGCTTATGCAAATAAAGGACCAACAATGAAGAGAATCAGACCTAGAGCCCAGGGTAGAGCTTACAGAATCGAAAAGAGAATGAGCCACATTACACTGGTACTGGATGAAAGATAAGGAGGGCAATCATGGGACAGAAAGTTAATCCTCATGGCTTAAGAGTCGGTGTTATCAAGGATTGGGACTCTAAGTGGTATGCTGAGAAGGAATTCGCAGATTACCTTGTAGAAGACCATGAAATCAGAACATTTCTTAAGAAGAAATTATATAGCGCTGGTGTTTCTAAGATTGAGATCGAAAGAGCATCTGACCGCATCAAGATCAGCATTTACACTGCTAAACCGGGCGTAGTTATCGGTAAGGGCGGTTCTGAGATCGAAAAAGTAAAAGCTGAACTTGCTAACTACACAGACAAGAAGTTGATTGTAGATATCAAAGAAGTTAAGAGACCTGACAAAGACGCTCAGCTCGTAGCTGAGAACATTGCACTGCAGCTGGAGAATCGTATTTCGTTCAGACGTGCTATGAAGTCTTGCATGTCCAGAACAATGAAGTCCGGAGCACTTGGTGTGAAGACATCTGTTTCAGGACGTCTGGGTGGAGCTGATATGGCTCGTACAGAGTTCTACAGTGAGGGAACAATCCCGCTTCAGACACTGAGAGCAGACATTGACTACGGATTCGCTGAGGCCAATACAACTTACGGAAAAGTTGGTGTTAAGGTATGGATTTACAAAGGCGAAGTTCTTCCGGAAAAAACAGCTAAGGAAGGAGATAGATAATCATGTTAATGCCAAAAAGAGTTAAACGTCGTAAACAGTTCCGTGGATCCATGAAAGGAAAAGCTCTTCGTGGAAACACTCTTTCATATGGTGAATTTGGTATTGTTGCAACAGAACCTTGTTGGATCAGATCTAACCAGATCGAGGCTGCCCGTGTTGCTATGACTCGTTATATCAAGCGTGGTGGTAAAGTTTGGATTAAGATTTTCCCAGATAAACCAGTAACTACAAAACCAGCTGAAACACGTATGGGTTCCGGTAAAGGTACCCTTGAGTACTGGGTAGCAGTTGTGAAGCCAGGCCGCGTAATGTTCGAGATCGCAGGCGTATCTGAGGAAGTTGCAAGAGAGGCACTTCGTCTTGCTACACACAAATTACCTTGTAAATGTAAAATCGTTTCTCGCGCAGACTTAGAAGGCGGTGATAACAGTGAAAATTAATGCATTTGTAGAAGATTTAAAGACAAAATCAGCTGCAGAGCTGAATGAAGAATTAGTAGCTGCTAAAAAGGAACTCTTTAACTTGAGATTCCAGAACGCAACAAACCAGTTAGACAATACCAGCAGAATCAAAGAAGTTAGAAAGAATATCGCAAGAATCCAGACTGTGATCACTGAGACACAGAGAGGTTAATTAGCTTCTTAAAGAAAGGAGTAAATGTCGTGGAAAGAAATCTTAGAAAAACACGTGTAGGCAAAGTTGTCAGCAATAAGATGGATAAGACTATCGTAGTTGCTGTAGAAAATCATGTGAAACATCCACTTTACAATAAGATTGTAAAAAGAACTTATAAATTAAAAGCTCACGATGAAGAGAACACATGCAACATCGGAGATATTGTTAAAGTTATGGAGACAAAGCCAATCTCTAAGGATAAGAGATGGAGACTTGTCGAAGTTATGGAAAAAGCGAAATAGTATAAGGAGGGAAACCTGCAATGATACAGCAAGAAAGCAGATTGAAAGTAGCGGATAATACAGGTGCTAAAGAGTTACTTTGCATCCGCGTGCTTGGCGGCTCAACCAGAAGATATGCAAGCATTGGCGACGTTATTGTTGCAACTGTTAAAGATGCAACACCAGGCGGCGTTGTTAAAAAAGGCGACGTTGTGAAAGCTGTAGTTGTTCGTACTGTAAAAGGTACTCGTCGTAAAGACGGATCTTACATCCGTTTTGATGAAAATGCTGCTGTAATTATTAGAGACGATAAGAACCCAAGAGGAACCCGTATCTTTGGGCCAGTAGCGAGAGAGCTTCGTGACAAACAGTTTATGAAGATTGTTTCCTTAGCTCCGGAAGTACTTTAAGGAGGTGCGATCACAAATGGCGACAATGAAAATCAAAAAAGGCGATATGGTTAAAGTAATTGCCGGAAAAGATAAAGATAAAGAAGGCAAAGTTATCGCTGTTAATCATAAAAATGGAACAGTCCTTGTCGAAGGCGTCAATATGCTGACAAAGCACACAAAACCAAGTATGGCTAACCAGAATGGTGGAATCATTCACCAGGAAGGACCGATCGACGCATCTAACGTTATGTACCTTCACAAAGGTGAAGCTACAAGAATCGGTTTCAAGATGGATGGCGACAAGAAGGTTCGTGTTGCTAAGAAAACAGGCGAAGTAATTGATTAATTTGAGGAAGGAGGTCCAGAGCTTTGAGTAGCAGATTAAAAGAACAGTACCAGAACGAGATCGTTGATGCAATGATCAAGAAGTTCGGTTATAAGAATATTATGGAAGTACCAAACTCGATAAAGTTGTTATCAACATGGGTGTTGGTGAAGCAAAAGATAATGCAAAAGCTTTAGATTCAGCAATCGCTGATATGGAGAAGATCACAGGACAGAAAGCCGTTGTTTGTAAGGCTAAGAAGTCAGTGGCTAACTTCAAGATCAGAGAGGGCATGGCAATTGGATGCAAGACTACCTTAAGAGGAGATAAGATGTACGAGTTCGTTGACCGTCTGGTTAACCTTGCTCTTCCACGTGTACGTGACTTCAGAGGTGTTAATCCGAATGCATTTGACGGAAGAGGAAATTACGCTCTTGGTATCAAAGAGCAGCTTATCTTCCCAGAGATCGAGTACGATAAGGTAGATAAGGTTAGAGGAATGGATGTTATCTTCGTAACAACTGCTAAGACTGACGAAGAAGCAAGAGAACTGCTGAAACAGTTCAACATGCCATTCACAAAATAAGGAGGTAAATTATGGCTAAGACAGCAATGAAAATCAAACAGCAGCGCAAACCAAAATTCTCTACAAGAGAATACAGCCGTTGCAGAATCTGCGGACGTCCACATGCGTATTTGAGAAAATATGGAATCTGCCGTGTTTGCTTCCGCGAACTGGCTTACAAGGGACAGATCCCAGGCGTAAAGAAAGCTAGCTGGTAAACATTAGAAAAGGAGGATACAGATCCATGACTATGAGTGATCCAATTGCAGATATGCTTACAAGAATTCGTAATGCGAATACTGCTAAACATGATACAGTAGATATTCCTGCATCTAAGATGAAGATCGCAATCGCTGATATTCTGGTAAATGAAGGATATATCGCAAAATATGACATCGTAGAAGACGGAGCGTTCAAGACAATCCGTGTAACACTGAAGTATGGTGTTGATAAGAATGATAAAGTTATTACAGGTCTTAAGAGAATCTCTAAACCAGGTCTGCGTGTATACGCTAACTGCGAAGAGCTTCCTAAAGTTCTTGGAGGACTTGGAACAGCTATCATTTCTACAAATCAGGGCGTAATCACAGACAAAGAGGCTAGAAAAGCCGGTGTAGGTGGAGAAGTACTTGCATTTGTATGGTAGGCACTGAACACTTGGCAAAGCCAAGCGTCCAGCGCCGGCTGAACCTAGTGTGAAGGTCGTTCTTTGAGCTTAGCGAAAAGAACTTCTATAGATAGAGCACACGTTGTGTGAAGGAAACACCATCGTCACTAGACTTGTGGGAAACCTCGTCAAGTGCCGAGGTGTACGTTCGCACTAAACTCGGGAATACCTCGTTAAGTGCTCATAGTAACTGAAAACAGAGGAGTTAATGACTTCTCCGAGAATCTAAGTTAAGGAGGAAAGGCAATGTCACGTATCGGAAGACTGCCAATCGCAATTCCAGCAGGAGTAACTGTTGAAATCGCAGAGAATAATGTAGTGACCGTTAAAGGTCCTAAGGGAACTCTTACAAAAGAGCTTCCAGTAGAGATGGAAATCAAGCAGGAAGGCGAGACCATCGTAGTAACAAGACCAAACGATCTGAAGAAGATGAAATCTCTTCATGGTCTTACAAGAACACTGATCAATAACATGGTTGTTGGTGTTACCGAAGGATACAAGAAAGTTCTGGAAGTAAACGGTGTTGGTTATAGAGCGGCTAAATCAGGAAATAAACTGACTCTGAGCCTTGGATACTCTCACCCGGTTGAGATGATCGATCCAGAAGGTCTTGAGACTGTTCTGGAAGGACAGAATAAGATCACTGTTCAGGGTATTGATAAAGAAAAAGTTGGCCAGTATGCGGCTGAGATCAGAGACAAGAGAAGACCGGAGCCATATAAGGGCAAGGGAATCAAGTATGCTGATGAAGTAATCAGACGTAAAGTTGGTAAGACAGGTAAAAAATAATTAAGGAGGGTGAGAGATAATGGTTAGCAAGAAATCAAGAAGCGAAATTCGTGTTAAAAAGCACATGAAAATACGTAACCGTTTCAGCGGTACACCTGAATGCCCGCGTTTAGCAGTATTCAGAAGCAATAATCACATGTATGCTCAGGTTATTGATGACACAGTTGGAAAGACTCTGGTATCCGCTTCCACTCTTCAGAAAGATGTGAAAGCCAATCTGGAAAAGACCAACAATGTAGAAGCTGCTGCATACCTTGGAAAAGTGATCGCTGAGAGAGCACTTGAAAAGGGCGTTAAGGACGTAGTCTTTGACAGAGGCGGATTCGTTTATCATGGAAAGATTAAAGCATTAGCAGACGCAGCAAGAGAAGCTGGTTTGAATTTCTAGAAGGAGGAGCACACATGAAACAGGAACGTATTGATGCTAGTTCATTAGAATTAACAGAAAAAGTAGTATCAATTAAGCGTGTTACCAAGGTTGTTAAGGGTGGTCGTAATATGAGATTCACAGCTTTAGTAGTTGTTGGCGATGGTAACGGCCATGTTGGTGCAGGCTTAGGAAAGGCAACCGAAATTCCGGAAGCTATCCGCAAAGGAAAAGAGGATGCAGCTAAGAAGCTTATTTCTGTAGCATTAGATGAAAATGGAAGTATTACACATGATTTGATCGGTAAATTCGGAAGCGCTTCAGTATTACTGAAGAAGGCACCTGAAGGTACTGGAGTTATCGCCGGTGGTCCGGCACGTGCCGTTATCGAGATGGCAGGTATTAAGAACATCCGTACAAAATCTCTCGGATCTAACAATAAGCAGAACGTAGTTCTTGCTACTATTGAAGGTCTGAAAGAGGTTAAGACTCCAGAAGAAGTGGCTAAGCTTCGTGGAAAATCCATCGAAGAGATCTTAGGCTAATAAGGAGGTAGAACCGAAATGGCAAATTTGAAAATCACATTAGTAAAATCTACAATCGGCGCTGTACCGAAGCATAAGAAGACTGTAGAAGCTCTTGGACTGAAGAAGGTTAACAAGACTGTTGAACTTCCAGACAACGCTGCTACAAGAGGTATGATCAAACAGGTACAGCACCTGGTAAAAGTTGAGGAAGCTTAATTAATTTATATTGAGTAAGGAGGTGTCACGATGGACTTATCTAATTTAAGACCAGCTGACGGAGCAAAGCAGAGCGATAACTTCAGAAGAGGACGTGGACATGGTTCTGGAAATGGTAAGACTGCAGGTAAGGGACACAAGGGTCAGAAAGCTCGTTCAGGCGGCACAAGACCTGGTTTCGAAGGCGGACAGATGCCACTGTACAGAAGAATTCCTAAGAGAGGATTCACTAACAGAAATTCTAAGACAATCGTTGGAATTAATGTAAGTGCTCTGGAAGTATTTGATAATGATGCTGTAGTTTCAGTAGAGACATTGATCGAAGCAGGAATCGTTAAGAACCCAAGAGATGGCGTTAAGATTCTTGGTAACGGTGAACTGACAAAGAAACTTACAGTTCAGGCAAATGCATTTAGTGCCGGTGCGGCAGCTAAGATTGAGGCTCTTGGTGGAAAAGCAGAGGTGATCTAATGTTCAAAACAGTTCGGCGGGCATTTCAGATTGAAGATATTCGAAAGAAAATCTTTTACACCTTCATGATGCTGGTTGTGGTTCGTTTAGGATCACAGCTGCCGACTCCAGGTGTAAACCCGGACTATATTAAAAACTTTTTTGCACAGAACACGGGGGATGCGTTTAACTTTTTTAACGCATTCACCGGTGGATCTTTTGAGCAGATGTCAGTATTTGCTCTGAGTATTACACCATACATTACTTCATCTATCATCATTCAGTTGCTCACAATTGCAATTCCTAAGTTAGAGGAAATGCAGCGCGAGGGCGAGGATGGAAGAAAGAAGATCGCATCTTTTACAAGATACCTTACTGTAGCTCTGGCATTGATGGAATCAACTGCTATGGCAATTGGTTTTGGACGTCAGGGTCTGCTTCAGGAATACAATTTTGTAAATGCAGCAATTGTTGTATTAACGCTGACTGGCGGATCCGCACTTCTGATGTGGATTGGTGAGCGTATCACAGAGAATGGTGTTGGAAATGGTATTTCAATCGTATTGTTGATTAATATCCTTTCGCGTGTTCCTAGTGATCTGAACACACTGTTTGAACGTTTTGTAAAAGGCAAGACTATTGCTAAGGGCGGACTTGCAGCAATTATTATTGCAGCAATTATCCTGGTTCTTGTTGTAATGGTTGTTATTCTTCAGGATGGAGAACGCAGAATTGCCGTGCAGTATTCACAGAAGATGCAGGGTAGAAGAACTTATGGCGGTCAGTCAACTCATATTCCTATGAAGATTAATACTGCTGGAGTTATTCCTATTATCTTTGCTTCTTCTCTGATGCAGTTTCCGATTGTAATCGCATCATTCCTTGGAAAAGGTAACGGAAGCGGGATTGGAAGCGAGATTCTTCGAGGAATGAATCAGAGCAACTGGTGTAACCCACAGAATATTAAGTATTCCTGGGGACTGGTTGTATACATTATATTAACCGTATTCTTCGCTTATTTTTATACCTCCATCACATTTAACCCGATGGAGATTGCAAATAATATGAAGAAGAGCGGTGGATTTGTCCCAGGTATCAGACCGGGACGTCCAACGGTCGAGTATTTGACCAGAATTCTGAACTACGTCATTTTTATGGGCGCAGTTGGACTGGTAATCATTCAGTTTGTGCCGATCCTGTTTAATGGATGGCTGGGAGCAAAAGTATCATTTGGTGGTACTTCCCTTATCATTATCGTCAGTGTTATACTGGAGACATTGAAGCAGATTGAGTCGCAGATGCTCGTTCGCAATTACAAAGGATTTTTAAATAACTAAGCATTTTGACCTGCGGATTATTTCGCGGGTTAAAATACTATAAAGGAGGATGTGTATAGTATGAAGATCATTATGCTGGGTGCACCTGGTGCAGGTAAAGGAACACAGGCTAAGAAAATTGCTGCAAAATACGGAATTCCGCATATTTCTACAGGAGATATTTTCCGCGCCAATATTAAGAACGGAACAGAGCTTGGAAAAAAAGCTAAGACCTACATGGATCAGGGACTTCTTGTTCCAGATGAACTGGTAGTTGACTTGGTAGTTGACCGTGTCAATCAGGATGACTGTAAGAATGGTTATGTTCTGGACGGTTTCCCGCGTACGATTCCTCAGGCTGAAGCATTGACAGAAGCTCTTGAGAAAATGGGACAGAAGGTAGATTTTGCAATTGATGTAAATGTACCGGATGAGAACATTGTAAAACGTATGGGCGGAAGAAGAGCATGTGTGACATGTGGTGCTACATATCATATGGTATATGCTCCGACCAAGAAGGAAGGTATCTGTGATACCTGTGGCGGAGAGCTGATCCTCAGAGATGATGATAAGCCGGAGACAGTTCAGAAGAGACTGAATGTATACCATGATCAGACACAGCCGTTAATTGACTACTATACCAGTCAGGGAATCCTCCGTACAGTGGATGGAACTGTAGATATTGATGATGTATTCCGCGCAATTACGGAATTTCTGGGAGCATAAGTTATGCCGATTACCGTAAAATCACCTAGAGAAATTGAACTGATGGCTGAAGCAGGACGTATCCTGAGTCAGGTACATCAGGAACTTGGTAAGGCATTGCACCCTGGAATGAGTACCCTGGATATTGACCGATTGGGTGAGGAGATTATAAGGGGATACGGATGTATCCCTTCTTTCCTTAATTATAATGGCTATCCGGCATCTATCTGTGTATCATTGAATGAAGAGGTCGTCCATGGAATACCGTCAGCTGACCGTATTATCAAAGAGGGCGATATAGTCAGCCTGGATGCAGGAGTCATTTACAAAGGCTACCATTCTGATGCTGCCAGAACTCACGCAGTGGGCGAGGTCAGTAAAGAAGCCGAGGACTTGATCAGAGTTACCAGAGAAAGCTTTTTTGAAGGCATAAAATATGCGAAAGAAGGCAATCATTTATTTGATATCTCCGGAGCTATTGGCAGATATGCTGAAGAACGAGGCTATGGGGTAGTAAGAGATCTGTGCGGACATGGAATCGGGACAGCACTTCACGAAGCGCCTGAGATTCCGAATTACGAGATGAATCGTAAAGGTGTGCTTCTGAAAGCCGGTATGACGCTGGCAATTGAGCCGATGATCAATGCCGGAAGCTGGGAAGTTGACTGGATGGATGATGACTGGACCGTAGTGACCAGAGACCGTCGCCTGTCAGCGCATTATGAAAATACCATATTAATCACAGACGGAGAACCGCGCATTCTGTCCCTGACGGAAGATACACCGTAGTGCGGAAGAAGCGAGGGATATATGGACAGATATAGAAAAGGAATGCTGGTAAGGTCAAAAGCCGGACACGATACCGGAAAGGTATATATAATAGTAGAAAACGTAGACACATATGTGCTGGTCTGTGACGGCAGGATCCGGACACTTGCCAATCCGAAGAAAAAGAAGTTCAAACATTTGCAGATCATTAACCGGGAATATCCGATCGAGACAATGAATGATGTTCAGATCAAACGGATATTGAAAGAATATAACAGGGAAGAGATTTAGGAGGATATAAGATATGTCAAAGGCTGACGTAATTGAAATTGAAGGAACAGTTGTAGAGAAACTTCCAAATGCGATGTTTCAGGTAGAACTTGAGAATGGACATCAGGTTCTCGCACATATCAGTGGTAAGCTGAGAATGAATTTTATCAAGATCCTTCCGGGAGATAAGGTAACACTTGAGCTGTCACCATACGATTTATCTAAGGGAAGAATTATCTGGAGAGATAAATAAAAAAAGTATTGACGTAGTAATATTAGTGATGCTATAATATGTAAGCACGTTTTTGGGTGCTTTTATTTCGTTATGCAATTTTAAAGGCACACAAAGCAAAGAAACTAAAGGCAAAGCAATGGATGAAAGGAGGATCCCCGTGAAGGTTAGATCATCAGTAAAACCAATTTGCGAAAAGTGCAAAGTAATTAAAAGAAAAGGAAGCGTTCGTATTATTTGCGAAAATCCAAAGCATAAACAGCGTCAGGGATAGGCATTGAACACTATTATTTGAGATGCATTTATGAATTTTGGAGTGAATTAGGCGGCTGATAGCAGATACGCCAGGCGGCGTGTAAGCTATTTAATATACAAGGAAGCACCAAAGCCGGTGAAGTCCTCGTATATTGCTTCTAATGCCGGCTCGTCATTACCGGGACAAGACCGGTGGCCGGAAAGGGCGTGATACCGAACACGCCTGGGAACCAGGAGTTCCCCTATTAAAGACAATATGTAACACAAAGACGAAGTGGCGAGGACGTAAAGTCTGACGTTGCAAGCTCGCTTGCAAAACGGCAGAACTCAAGGACGAGTTAGGGCGTTAGCCCGACATCGAGGCAGAGCGAAGCGAAGCCGAGATGATCACTTCGGCAGAACAGCAAAAAGCAGGAAAAATGGAGGAAAAATCACATGGCTCGTATTGCAGGTGTAGACTTACCAAGAGACAAACGTGTTGAGATCGGATTGACTTATATCTACGGAATCGGTAGAACAAGTGCAACTCGTATTTTGACAGAAGCAGGAGTTAATCCTGACATTCGCTGCAGAGATCTGACAGACGAAGACGTTAAGAAGATCAGTGCAGTAATCGATGAAACTCAGGTTGTAGAAGGTGATCTTCGTAGAGAGATCGCTCTGAACATCAAGAGATTACAGGAGATCGGATGCTACAGAGGTATCCGTCACAGAAAAGGACTTCCGGTTCGTGGTCAGAAGACAAAGACCAATGCAAGAACAAGAAAAGGTCCTAAGAGAACAGTAGCTAATAAGAAAAAATAAGTTAAGGAAAGTGTAGGTTAGTTTTATTATGGCAAAGAAAGTTACAAAAAAAGTGACAAAAAAACGTGTCAAGAAAAACGTTGAACACGGACAGGCACATATCCAGTCATCTTTCAACAACACAATTGTTACATTAACAGATGCACAGGGTAATGCTCTTTCATGGGCAAGTGCTGGTGGTCTTGGATTTAAAGGTTCAAGGAAATCTACTCCATATGCAGCACAGATGGCAGCTGAGACAGCAGCTAAGGCAGCATTAATTCATGGTTTGAAGACAGTAGACGTATTTGTAAAGGGACCTGGTTCAGGAAGAGAAGCAGCAATCAGAGCACTTCAGGCATGCGGAATTGATGTAACAAGCATCAGAGACGTAACACCGGTACCGCACAACGGATGCCGTCCGCCGAAGCGCAGAAGAGTCTAGTCGAAACATTGATAACCATAAATTGGCGAAATAATTAGGAGGATATATAGAACATGGCAGTAAATAGAGTTCCGGTTCTTAAGAGATGCCGTTCCCTCGGAATGGATCCGGTATATTTGGGAATTGATAAAAAGTCTAACAGACAGTTAAAGAGATCTAATAGAAAAATGAGTGAGTACGGTCTTCAGCTGCGTGAGAAACAGAAAGCTAAGTTTATCTACGGCGTACTTGAGAAACCTTTCAGAAACTATTTCGAGAAAGCTCAGCGTCAGCCGGGTATGACAGGTCCTAACCTGATGATCCTGCTTGAGAGCAGACTTGATAATGTAGTATTCCGTATGGGTCTTGCTAGAACACGTCGTGAGGCTCGTCAGATCGTTGACCACAAGCATGTTACAGTTAATGGTAAGCAGGTAAACATCCCATCTTACCTTGTTAAAGCTGGTGATGTGATCGAAATCAAAGAGAAATGCAAAGGATCTCAGAGATACAAAGATATCCTTGAGGTAACAGCAGGACGTCTCGTTCCAGGATGGATTGAAGCAGATCAGGAGAACCTGAAAGCTACAGTTAAGGAACTTCCTACTCGTGATGAGATTGATGTTCCAGTTGACGAGATGCTGATCGTCGAGTTGTATTCTAAATAATAAGATTTAGGTATTCATCCCACAAGGAGGGACTATATAGTGTTTGATTTTAATAAACCAAATATCGAGATAACCGAGATTTCAGATGACAAGAGATATGGAAGATTTGTTGTAGAGCCTTTGGAAAGAGGATATGGTACAACACTTGGAAATTCTCTCAGAAGGATCATGCTTTCTTCACTTCCTGGTGCTGCAATCAGCCAGATTAAGATTGATGGAGTACTGCATGAGTTCAGTTCCATCCCGGGTGTAAAAGAAGATGTTACAGAGATCGTTATGAACCTGAAATCACTGGCGATCAAGAACACATCAGAAACTGACGAACCAAAGACTGCTTACATTGAGTTCGAAGGTGAAGGTGTGGTAACAGGCGCAGATATCCAGGTGGATTCAGACATTGAGATCATGAATCCTGAGACTGTTATTGCCACATTGAATGGTGGAGCTGACAGCAAGCTGTATATGGAACTTACCATTACAAAGGGTCGTGGATATGTGAGTGCAGATAAGAATAAGACAGAAGACCTGCCAATCGCAGTAATTCCGATCGATTCTATCTATACACCGGTAGAGCGCGTTAACCTTACTGTGGAGAATACACGTGTTGGTCAGATTACAGACTTTGACAAACTGACATTAGATGTTTGGACAAACGGAACTCTGCTTCCGGATGAGGCTGTAAGTTTGGCAGCAAAGGTATTAAGTGAGCATTTGAAACTGTTTGTAGATCTGTCTGAGGTGGCTCAGTCAGCAGAAGTAATGATCGAAAAAGAAGACGATGAGAAGGAAAAAGTGCTTGAGATGAGCATTGATGAACTTGAGTTGTCTGTTCGTTCTTACAACTGCCTGAAGAGAGCGGGAATCAATACAGTAGAGGAACTTACAAACAGAACACCAGAAGACATGATGAAGGTACGTAACCTTGGTCGCAAGTCTCTGGAAGAAGTATTAGCAAAGTTAAAAGAGCTGGGTCTCGAACTCAGCCAGGGAGAGGAATAGAATTCCGTCCTTACGTAAATATAAACCAAGGTATCAGTAAGACCAAAGAGCGTGATATCGCATTTGGCTAGTAAGCCCGATGAATGCATAACCAAGTGTCAAAATGGAGGAAATAAGAGATGGCAAAGTATAGAAAGCTCGGCAGAACATCAAGCCAGAGAAAAGCATTAATCAGAAACCAGGTAACAGCACTTCTGAACAACGGTAAGATCGTTACAACAGAAGCGAAAGCAAAAGAGATCCGCAAAGTTGCTGAAGGTCTGATCGCTATGGCTGTTAGAGAAAAAGACAATTACGAAGAAGTAACTGTTAAGGCTAAAGTTGCTCGTAAAGACAAAGATGGTAAGAGAGTTAAAGAAGTTGTAGACGGTAAGAAAGTAACTGTATACGACGAAGTTGAGAAGACAATCAAGAAAGATATGCCTTCAAGACTGCATGCCAGAAGAGAAATGCTTAAAGTTCTCTACCCTGTAACAGAAGTTCCTGCACAGGGAGCTGGAAGAAAGAAAAATACTAAGGAAGTTGATCTTGTAGCTAAGCTGTTTGACGAGATTGCACCTAAGTATGAGAATCGTAACGGTGGTTACACAAGAATCGTTAAGATCGGTCTCCGTAAAGGTGACGCAGCAATGGAAGTTCTTCTTGAGCTTGTATAATAACGATATAGAACAGAAAGCATATAGACGCACTCTGAGAAATCAGGGTGCGTTTTCTTTGTGTATTGTGCTTAAATATCAGATAAAAAGGTATTCTGCAGGGTTAGGAAAATAGCTTGTAAATGTTATAAATATAACAAAAAATTATCTATATCAGAAATAGTAAATGATTTAATTGTGCACACAATAATGATGAGTTATCAAATAAGTTTTTGCTATATAAAAATACTATAGTATTTCTCACCATGCATTTTGTGAAAAACTCACAATGAAATCTTGAAATGTTATAAATGTTTGAATATATTCACAAATTCGTTAAAAATATATCATTTTTAATTGACAATTAATTAACGGAGGAATATACTTGGAGACAGTTAAAGCAAGACGATTTCTACACAAGGGAGGATATAGTTATGGCAAAAGAAGTAAAACAGGCAGTGGCAGAACCAGAGGTAAATACCGCTGAATGGTTGGAGCAGAAGATGGCCAAGATGAAAGAGGCCCAGAAGATCTTCGCAACATACACTCAGGAACAGGTTGATAAGATTTTTTTCGAGGCGGCTATGGCAGCTAATAAGGCACGTATTCCGCTGGCAAAGATGGCAGCCGAAGAGACAGGAATGGGAATCGTAGAAGATAAGGTTATCAAGAATCATTACGCAGCAGAATATACATATAATCAGTATAAGAGAACCAAAACCTGTGGTGTGATTGAAGAAGATAACTCATACGGAATTAAGAAGATCGCAGAGCCGGTTGGTCTGGTTGGAGCTATTATTCCTACAACAAACCCGACATCAACAGCAATTTTTAAAACACTTATTGCATTAAAAACAAGAAATGCTATTATCATCAGTCCACATCCACGTGCTAAGAAATCAACGAGAGCAGCAGCAATGCTGGTATATGAAGCAGCTGTTAAGGCAGGAGCACCGGAAGGCATTGTAGAATGTCTGGAAGAACCTACGGTTGAGATGTCTGGTCTGATCATGGCTAACGCAGATGTGATTCTTGCAACAGGAGGTCCTGGAATGGTAAAGGCAGCTTACTCTTCAGGAAAACCGGCCATCGGTGTTGGACCTGGTAATACACCTGTTATCATGGATTCAAGCTGTGATATTCAGACAGCAGTGTATTCAGTTATCCACTCTAAGACATTTGACAATGGTATGATCTGTGCATCTGAACAGTCTGTTACAGCACTGGCTGACATTTATGATGATGTGAAGAAAGAATTCATTAAGAGAGGATGCCATGTACTGAACAAGAAAGAACTGGATATGGTTCGTGAGATTATCCTGACACCTGCAGGAAGCGTTAATCCTAAGATTGTAGGACAGCCTGCGGCAGAGATCGCTAAGCTGGCTGGATTTGAAGTTCCGGAAGATACGAAGATCCTGATTGGTGAAGTAACCTCTGTTAACGTAGAAGAGCCATTCGCACATGAGAAATTATCTCCTGTACTTGCTCTTTATAAAGCAAAAGATTTTGAAACCGCGCTTCAGATGGCAGAACAGCTTGTTGCTGATGGTGGATACGGACATACATCTTCTCTTTATATAAATGTAAGTGAAAAAGAAAAAATGGCAGAACATGCAGATCGCATGAAGACCTGTCGTATTTTGGTAAATACACCTTCTTCACAGGGTGGTATCGGTGACCTTTACAACTTTGGATTAGCTCCATCTCTGACTCTGGGCTGTGGTTCTTACGGCGGTAACTCTGTATCAGAGAACGTAGGAGTAAAACATCTGTTAAATGTTAAGACGGTTGCTGAAAGGAGAGAGAATATGCTGTGGTTCAGAACACCTCAGAAAGTATACTTTAAGAAAGGATGTCTGCCGGTTGCACTGGATGAGCTGAAGAATTATTATAACAAGACGAAGGCATTTATCGTAACTGACGGATTCCTGTTCAGCAGCGGAATGACAGCTCCGATCACAGATAAGCTTGATAAAATGGGTATCCAGCACGCATGCTTCTATGAGGTAGCGCCAGACCCGACATTGCAGATCGCAAGAAAAGGTCTGGATCAGCTGAAAGCATTTGGACCAGATGTGATCATCGCACTTGGTGGTGGTTCAGCAATGGATGCAGCGAAGATCATGTGGCTGATGTACGAGCATCCGGAGTGCAACTTCGAAGATCTGGCTATGGACTTCATGGATATCCGTAAGAGAGTATACACATTCCCGAAGATGGGCGAGAAAGCTATGATGGTAGCAATTCCTACTTCATCAGGTACAGGTTCTGAGGTTACACCGTTTGCAATCATCACAGATGCAGACACAGGTACAAAATGGCCGATCGCTGACTACGAGCTTCTGCCGAACATGGCAATCGTAGATACAGACTTCATGATGACTCAGCCGAAGGGACTGACCAGTGCGTCAGGTATCGATGCCCTGACACATGCTCTGGAAGCATATGTATCTATCATGGCTACTGATTATACAGATGGTCTGGCTCTCAAAGCTGGTAAGAACATCTTCACATATTTGCCAGATGCATATGAGAAGGGCGCTGCTGATCCGATCGCAAGAGAAGGAATGGCTAATGCATCTACAATGGCTGGTATGGCATTTGCCAATGCATTCCTGGGAGTTTGCCACTCTATGGCACACAAGCTTGGTGCATATCACCACCTGCCACACGGTATTGCTAATGCATTGCTGATTGAACATGTAATGCGCTTTAATGCAGATCCGGCACCGGCTAAGATGGGAACATTCTCTCAGTATCCATATCCGAGGCTAAAGAGAGATATGCTGAATTTGGAAGATTCTGCGGAGTAACAGGAAAGAATGATGATGAAGTATTTGAGAACTTCATCAAAGCAATCGCAGACCTGAAGGCAAAAGTTGGAATCAAGAGAACAATTAAAGATTACGGTGTTAAGGAAGAAGATTTCCTCGCTACATTGGATGAAATGGTAGAGAATGCATTCAATGACCAGTGTACAGGTGCTAACCCAAGATATCCTCTGTTTAAAGAGATCAAAGCAATGTACCTGAAAGCATACTACGAAGGTTAATCAATTTACAGCATCATAACAAAATAAAGCAATAGATCCACGCGTTGTATATTTATTAAGATATTTATACGGATGCGTGGATTTATTGCTTTATTTGTATTTTTTTGGTATAGTGGAAATGTTAAATAAAAATATTATGGCAAAGGAGCCAGTTATGAAGAAATACGAAGAAGAACATTATTTGTATGATAATATTAAGGATCAGATTTATCCGTGGGTGTCAAGCACATTATCACTGCCTGAGACATTGAATGGTAAGAATATATCCGAGAAAGATACACCATTAATTGAATTTGTAGGTGCTTTGAAGATCCTGTTTGTCATAAAGAGAGGCGAAGAAACATATGAAGTCATTAAAGATAATATGCTTCCGCCGGAATGTGATATACCGGCATTATATCATCAGGCATGCGAGAATTTGGTGCGGGACGTGGAATTTGTAATCGGTAATACCATGTATGGAGCATTTTCTATTCTGGCAGATGGCAAGCATGAGGCAAGTTCCCTGTGCTTTCAGCATATCTGGAATGTATGCTCGGAGAAATTACAGGACGATCTGCTGATTATGGCACCACGTACAGATACGGTGTTGTTTGCGCCGCTGTCTCAGCCAAAAGCAATAGAAACGATGAAAACACATGCGGAACAGGCATATACAATGGGAACGAACAAAATCAATACAGATATGTATTTATTTACGCGAGACGGGAAGGAATTATTGACTTATGATGAAACGCAACATTAAGATGATCGGTTTTGACCTGGATGGAACGCTGTTAAACAGTAATAAGGAGATCAGTGATTATACACGGGACGTCATGAGGGAAGCTGTTGAGCAGGGCGTGATCATTCTTCCGGCGACGGGAAGACCGCTGACCGGTATACCAAAGCCAGTTATGGCACTTCCTGGCATCCGATATGCAGTCACAGCTAACGGTGCCAGAGTAGTAGACGTGCAGGAGGATAAAGTTCTGCATGAAGCATTGCTTCCATATGAAAAAGGTAAGGAATTGCTGGAGATCTTTGCAAAATACGATACATACAGGGAAGTGTATTATGAGGGATTCGGTTATGCAACTGCGGATATGGTAGAGCGTATTGAGGAATATATGCCGATTAAGCCGATGATTGAATATATGCGTACTACCAGACGCCGGGTGCCGGATGTGGAAGCTATGTTCCATGAGAAAAAGATGGCAGTGGATAAGCTACAGGCACTGTTTCGCGATACAGAAACAAGAGATCTGGCAATGAAAGAAGTAAAAGAGAAGGTTCAGGGAGCAGCCGTTACCAGTGCGTTAGGCAATAATATTGAAGCGAACGGGGAAGATGCACAGAAGGGTATCGCGCTTTTGAAGCTGGGAGAGATCCTTGGTATTAAGAAGGATGAGATCATGGCATTTGGTGATGGTTCTAATGATATGGATATGATTCGCAGAGTCGGTTTTGGTGTGGCTATGGAGAATGGTATTGATGAGATCAAAGAAGCAGCAGACTATATCACTGTGACCAATGATGAGCATGGCGTTGCAAAAGCAATTGAAAAATTTGTATTGAGGTAGTATCTGGCAGATGTGAATAAAAGGAGGCAGATATGTTAGATTTTATTAAAGTTGTGATCCTGGGTATCGTAGAAGGAATCACCGAATGGCTTCCGGTCAGCAGTACCGGCCATCTGATTCTGGTCGGCAGCGTATTGAAGCCGGGACTCAGTGATGCATTTATGGAAATGTTTGACGTGGTGATCCAACTTGGTGCGATCATGGCTGTTGTGGTGCTCTATTTCCACAAATTGAATCCGTTTTCCCCAAGAAAATCCGAACGTCAGAAGATGTTGACCTGGCAGATGTGGATTAAAGTGGCGATCGCGTCAGTTCCGGCAGCGATTGTGGGATTATTGTTTAATGATTATCTGGATGCGATTTTTTATAAACCGGTGCCGGTTGCAATCATGCTGATCGTATATGGTGTGTTGTTTATTATAATAGAAGATAAGCACAGAGGAAAACAGCCAAAGGTTACCAGGATTTCACAGCTTACACTTAAGATGCTGTTGTGGATCGGTGTGTTCCAGATGCTTGCATTGATTCCGGGAACTTCAAGATCCGGTGCGACAATTGTAGGAGCGCTAATCATTGGAGTATCCAGAGAGACAGCGGCGGAATTTACATTTTTCCTTGCAATTCCGGTTATGTTCGGAGCAAGCTTCCTGAAGCTGTTGAAATTTGGATTAGCATTTTCAGCGGCAGAGTTCGGTTTCCTGATGCTTGGATGTATTGTATCATTTGGGGTATCTATATTTGCTATCAAGTTTCTGATGGGATATATTAAACAGCATGATTTTAAGGTATTTGGATATTATCGTATTGCGCTTGGAGTATTGATTCTGATCGTGTCGATCTTCCAGGTGATCATGGGATAATATAAAAGAAGAAATTAAGGGGCATTTTTGTACGAAATAAATTAATTTTGCATAAAAATACCCCTTTAAATGTATAAAAATACAGTTGCAATTTGGCGTGAACGTGCTAAAATATAACGCATAGTGTGGAATAAGTAGGAATAAAAAATGCATAATCATAAGATTATGAAGAGAGGCGGTTATTTATGAATAGTTGGACGGCGGATATGCAGATACATTTGCGCGCTGCTTTATCAGAGAAGATAGGTATAAACTTCTGATCAGTGGTATTGGTGTGACGATTAAAGTGTCAATCGTAGCGGTTATCCTTGGAATTCTGATCGGTTTTCTGATTGCACTTTGTAATTTGTCTAAGAACAAATTCCTCAGAGCAATCGGTAAGATATATACTGATATTATTCGAGGTACACCTTCAGTCACACAGCTGATGATCATTTACTTTGTAATTTTTGCGACCGTTGATATTGAAAAATGGATTATTGCAGCGATAGCATTTGGTATTAATTCGGGTGCGTATGTATCGGAAATCATCCGTGCCGGAATCCTTTCTATAGATAAAGGACAGACGGAGGCGGGAAGATCATTGGGATTAAATGCTTACCAGACGATGACAAGAATCGTAATCCCGCAGGCATTGAAGAATATTTTTCCGGCACTTTGTAATGAATTTATTGTACTTATCAAAGAGACTGCAATTGTCGGTTACGTTGGACTGATGGATATTCAGAAAGCAGGAGATTTCATTAAGAGCGCTACGTATGAGGCATTTATGCCGTTGATCGGTACAGCAATCATTTACTATGTTCTGATTAAGGTTCTTACATTGATACTTGGCATATTTGAGAACAAGTTGAGAAAATCGGACATAAGATAAGGGGGCTGTGAGATGATAAAAGTAAAGAATCTGCATAAAAAATTTGATGAATTAGAAGTATTAAAAGGAATTGATGAACATATCAGACCAGGAGAAGTAGTTGTAGTCATTGGACCATCCGGTTCGGGAAAAAGTACTTTTCTCCGTTGCCTGAATCAGCTTGAGACAGCTACAGAAGGCGAGATTTACGTAGATGATGAATTGATCACAGATCCGAAATGTGATGTAAATAAAGTTCGTCAGAAAATGGGAATGGTATTTCAGCAGTTTAATCTATTCCCACACCTTACGATTCTGGAGAATATTACGCTTGCGCCGGTTATGTTGAAAAAAATGACAAAAGATCAGGCGAAGGAAAAAGCGATGGAACTGTTAAAGAGAGTTGGTCTGGAAGAAAAAGCGGAGGCATATCCGGTACAATTATCCGGTGGACAGAAGCAGCGTGTAGCAATCGCGAGAGCACTGGCAATGAATCCGGAGATCATGCTTTTTGATGAGCCGACTTCCGCACTTGACCCTGAGATGGTCGGAGAGGTTCTTGATGTAATGAAGGATCTTGCAGAATCTGGTATGACGATGGTTATTGTAACTCATGAGATGGGATTTGCCAGAGAAGTTGCATCACGTGTGATTTTTATGGATCAGGGTATCATCATGGAGAACGGAACACCGGAAGAAGTGTTTACGAATCCGAAAAATGAGAGAACAAAGCTATTCTTAAGTAAAGTGTTATAGTCAGGTGCTGCAATGATATTTGATATTCTGCAAACAGTGTTTGCATGATATAGAGATAACCGATCAATGTTTTGATCAATGTAAAAGCGCAGGTAACTACTTGTGAGGAAAAGGAGAATGTATTATGAAAAAGATGACAAAAATGCTTTCTGTTATTCTTACAGTTGCAATGATGGCAGCAATGCTTGTTGCATGTGGAAGCAGCGACAGTAAGAAGAGTGATGAAAAGACAGAATCTACAGATTCAAAAGATACGATTAAATTCGGTACAAATGCTGAATTTCCACCGTTTGAGTATGTAACACAAGAAGGTGTGATCGGAGAGTTTGATGGTATTGATATCGCAATCGCAAAAGATATCGCTGAAGAGAATGGAATGGAAGCTGAAGTCGAGAACATGGAGTTTGATTCCCTGATCGTTGCTCTTCAGAATGGACAGGTTGATGCTGTTATTGCCGGTATGACTGTAACAGATGAAAGAGCAGAAGCAGTTGATTTCTCTACACCATATTATACAGCTACTCAGGTAATGGTAGTAAAAGATGGTTCTGACATTACAAAAGCATCTGATATGGAAGGAAAGAAAATCTGTGTTATCCAGGGATACACAGGTGAGACTTGCGTAAAGGATCTTGGCTATGATTACGAAGCATTCAAAAAAGGTACAGAAGCAATCATGGAGCTTGTAAATGACAAGTGTGATGTTGTTGTTATCGACTCTGCAACAGCTCAGAAATATGTTGCTGATAATGACGGTCTTAAGATTGTAGAGGATAACGATGCATTTGATTCTGAGGAATATGCTATTGCTGTTCAGAAAGGCAATACAGAACTTCTGGATAAGATCAACACAGCAATCGAGAAACTGATCAGCGATGGAAAAGTTTCAGAGTATGCTGCAAAATATACAGACGCAGACGCTGAATAATCTGAATTAAATCTGTTAAAAGGGAGCACCGCTTTAGCGATAAAAATCGTGAAGCGGAAGCTCCTTTTTTGTTGCATTCGAATTGGGGGGGGGTACTATAGGAGATAAGAGGAACCATAGACTGGGAGCGCACAAATGGAGGAATGAGAATGAAAAAACGAATATTAAGTTTGATGCTTACTTTATGCATGATATTAGTCATGCTTCCGGTGACTGCATTTGCAGCGGGTAACATTACGGAAGTGACAACGAAAGAGGAGTTGACTGCTGCGCTTGCAGATGCCAGTATCAAGGAGATTCATGTTGCTGGGGATGTGACATTTACCGATTCGTTAAATGCCAGTAAGCTGATTGAAGTAGAGCCGGGAGTGACATTGACGATCGGAGGATATCAGACAACAGTGTCCGGCACGATCGTTAATAATGGTACGATCAAAGTGACCAGCACAAGGCAATGCATCTGGAAGGCTACGACAAGTGGAAACGGCAAGCTTGTGGCTGCGAATCAGAAGTGGGGCGAATATCAGACCTATGTAGATTATGGATGTGTTCCAGAATCGATGATGGAGAACTGCAAGATTAATATCGTGAAGGATATTTCCGTGCAGCCAACGGTCAGCCTGCCGGAGAACATGCAGGTGGGAGATACGATTACACCGACAGTTACGAATCTAATCGATGGCGTGGACATGGCAAAAGTATTTCAATATACATGGAAGAATGGAAACAGCAGCGTTGTGTATAACGGTTCGGCAAATCCTACACTGACAGCGAAGGGAACATTGAAGCTGAATCTTGCCGCAAAAAATCCCTATGTGATGTGCTCAGCTTCCGGAACTTATGGAAGCATCGATGTATCAGGAACTGTTAAGGAAAAGACGCTGGATGTCGTGTATGTAGATTCTACTAACGGCAGTGATTCTAATATAGGAGACGGCGCATCGACAGCACTGAAAAACATTAGTACAGCAGTGGATAAAGTGAATGCTGGTGGAAGGATTGTGCTTTGCGGAGATTATTCCAGAACGATGGCATATATAGAAAAGAATGTGACAATCGGAAGCAATAGTGAGGATACAGTAAAGCTTGCACTGAGTGGTTTCGATGGTCTTATGATTGCCGGAGGAGTGAGCGTGACGCTGGATCACATTGATATGGCAGGAACTAAGGTTACGGCTTCTGGAAGCGGTTCGGACAGAACCATTGTATTCAGCAATTGCACAGGGGAGACGGAACTTACCAATGGAAAGGCACAGTTTGGAACAGTGACGCTTAATAATAGTAATCTGTCCGGATATCTCTATGTGGCGGACAGCCTGACAATGAATGCTTCTACATTTTCCGGACAGTTTGTGACAAAGAACTTTGCATCTACAGGAACCAGTAGGATTATTTCAAAGAAGAATGCGCCAGTCAGCATTGACGGTACTATTACGACGGAATCACCGGTAATAATCACGCCGGCTGAGTTAACAAGAGGTGAAAAGCTTGTAGAAGTGGCGGAAGGTTCTGCTGATGATACAGAGAATCACTTTGTGCTTGCAGACAGTCAGAATGGTAAGTATGTGATTAAATGCAGAGTCCGCTATAATGGTACATATATTGGAGTATCTGAACGTGTGGCATCTGAGAATGTAAGATTTGCAGTGGCGGATGAACCGGTTATTGGTGAAGCAGTGCCGGATAAGGGTGTGATAAACATAGACCGTACGAAAATCGGCTCAGCAGGAATATCGATCAGTGCAATGTGGAGCGGATATGCAGACGAGAATAATAAAAAGTGGAGTCTTGGAGATTTTCCAAAACTTACAATAACGATGAGTACCGATGTATATGATAATCCGTTTTCACATTTTGATGATAGCTTTGATGTCAATGAGTTAGGAATCTGTACCTGGGCAGACAAGGATAATGAGCCGTCAAGCTTTGATGACGCTCTGTTGAATAAAGCGGTAACGTGTGGAGAACGACAGATCAGTGATGATGGACGGACATTGACATTTACTGTCAGTTATCCGGAAGTAACCAGATTGCAGCAGAAGATTAAGATAGATACTGCTGAACGTGCAGCAAATTGCGGTGATGTACTGGAGGCAAGAGAAGCATCCGCACAGAGCAGAATCACATATGAAAGCAGTGATCCTAAGATCGCATCCGTTGATCCGGAGACTGGTGAGATTACGGTGCATAAGGCTGGTGAAGTGACGATCACACTCCGGGCAGAACAGACCGATATATACGAAGCGGCAGAAGCGGAGTATAAGCTTATCGTAACACATAAGTTTTCAGATGAATGGAAACATGATGATAAGGAACACTGGAAAGAGTGTGCTTGCGGAGAAAAAAGTGAAGTGGGTGCTCATTCTGGCGGCAAGGCAGATACAGCTCATAAAGCGAAGTGTTCTGTATGTGGCACCGAGTATGGAGAGTTAGTAAAAGCTGATAATACTCAGACGAAGAATAAGACGAAGAACAGTGGAGCGCAGCAGAATAATAATCGCAAAGGTGTTGTGAAGACAGGAGACTATCAGCCTGTTATGATGTGGATAATGTTACTCCTTATCAGTGGTATGGTTGTGGCGGTAGTGATGTTGAGAAGAAAAGACAGAACATAAGATTGTAAGAAGACAAAATGACGGTAAAATAATAGGGGCTGTCGCACATTTTAGTGCGACAGTCCCTATGTTGATTAATATTACAACATCTCGAGGAATGCGGTCAGTCTGGTATTAAGCTGTCCGATATCGGCCTGAGAGTAATCAGTCTCTACATGGATATATGGAATACCTTTCTTCTCATTGACAAATCTGCGGATTGCAAGTGTCTCTACATTGTATGTATGGCATGCCTGCAGAGTCATCTCTACGACACCGTCTACCTGGAACTCATCGATCAGCTCATCGAGCAGTTTCAGACGGTTTGGATTCGGAGTCATCACGGAACATCCGATATTCAGGTATCTCTTGGCGATTGCATCATATACATCCGGATTCTCTTCATCTACTAACTCAGCAGTAGATTTGGCACCGGAGCAGTTCTCGTAAGCAACTACGATACCGCCGTTGTCTTCGATAGCGCGGATTACCTTTTCAGGAGCACCTCCGATCGGACATCCTGTGATCAGGATACGAGGTTTCTTTTCCTCCATTTTGCCTTCTGCGTATTCTTTTTCAATCTTATCTACCAGAGCATTGATCTCTGCCGGAATCGCTTTGCGGTCAAATTTGAATCCGCTTCCGTATAATACTTTCCACAGATCGTATCCCTTGATCGGTGCCGGATTGTATTTCATTACACCGTACAGATTCTTAAGAGCGGTACGAACAGCGTTCTCTTCTTTGATCGCTTCTTTAACGGCTTCGTCTGTGATCGTTGTCTCAAAATGCTCTTCCAGATATTCCTTAAAACGAATGATCTCACTTTTCCATAACTTCTGGGCTGCTTCGTTCTGTGTGTTCGGCAGTTCCATAATGTAGACGTTCTTGAAGTCAGACATATACTCGTACATCTTCTTCTTACCATCACAGGTGGTCTCACCGACTACTACATCGGAGAAGTAGAAGAAAGGACATTTGTCTGTTACTGCGAATCCGTAGCTGGATTTGATCAATGGACATAAATTCTTTGGCAGATCTTTCTCTGCATCCGGGATTGTCTCATCAGATGTAGAGCATAAGCCGACAGTGACAGCTCCCATGGCCATGGCGATCTCTCTTGGAAAGTAAGTACAGTATGCACCGACTACCGGTGTGCCCTGATCTTTGATCTTCTTTAATGCCAGAAATGAATTCTTACGCTGTTCGGCAAATTCTTCAAATACTTCTGGCAAATCTTTAATTAATTCCATAATGTATCTCCTTTTGTGTTTAATCATTACCTATATTTTATCACTAATGAAAATAAACGACAATGAAACAAGGGGAAAATCGAAGGATTAGTCATTTGAAAATATAATGAATGTGAGGATATATTTAGATTATCTATAAGTACAGAAAGACTTTTTTAGTATGGAATAAAATGTTATACTTAAATTAAATACGGAGATATAGAAAAGCAGGATAGATTTATGATTTATGAGAATATACAGGAAGAATTACAGATATTAAAGCAATTACCGGAGCCTGTAGTGACATGGTTTCGTGCTAATAAGCGGGAGCTCCGTGGCGGGATCATCCGGATGCTTACCGCGTGTGGGTGTCGGAGATCATGCTGCAGCAGACCCGTGTGGAGGCGGTGAAGTCTTATTATCATAGATTTCTGGAAGCGTTGCCGGATGTGAAGGCACTGGCAGAAGCAGAGGAAGATCAGTTATTGAAACTGTGGGAAGGGCTTGGATATTATAATCGTGTCCGCAATATGCAGAAAGCGGCAACGCAGATCATGGTAGATTACGGCGGCGAGTTTCCGCAGACATATGAAGAAATCCTGAATCTGACCGGTATTGGAAGCTATACAGCAGGGGCGATCAGTTCGTTTGCATATGGACTGGCAAAACCTGCGGTGGATGGTAATGTGCTCCGGGTAATTTCGAGAATTACCGGAAGTGACCGTGATATTATGAAGCAGAGTGTCAGAAAACGGATGGAGACGCTCCTGGAACAGGTGATCCCGGCAGACGCATCCAGTGATTTTAATCAGGGGCTGATTGAAATTGGGGCAATCGTCTGTGTGCCAAATGGCGAACCAAAGTGTCAGGAATGTCCGGCAAAGGAGTTCTGTGTGGCACATAAAAAGGGCATCGAGATGGAACTCCCTGTGAAGAAGAAGGCAGCAGCCAGACGGATTGAGAAGAGAACGGTATTGATCTTCCGGGACGGAGAGACCAGAGGTATCCGCAAACGTCCGGCAAAAGGACTGTTGGCAGGCTTATATGAACTTCCGGGGGTGGATGGACACCTGACGATGGAAGAAGCGATAGAATATAGCAAAAAGATTGGGCTGACGCCGGTCCGCGTAAAGGAGGCAGGCGAAGCAAAGCATGTATTCAGCCATGTGGAGTGGCATATGATCGGGTATCAGATCCAGGTGGATGAGCTGGAAGAATCCTGTACAGAGGATATGATCTTTGCACATCCGGAAGAGATCCAGCAACGTTATCCGATTCCGTCAGCATTTGAAAAATATATGAAGTATGTGATATGAGAGGAGCAGCTATGAGTGGAAAAGCAAAGTCACTTGCCGATCAGGCATATGAGACGATCAAACAGAATATATTGAACCTGACGTATCCGCCGGGCATGCCTTTGACTGAGGCGAAGCTCGCAGAGGAACTGGGGATGAGCCGGAGTCCGGTACGTACTGCGCTTCGCATGCTACAGACAGATGGACTTATTGTGACTGATTATTATAAATCTATGACGGTCAAAGAGATTACCGAAGAGGATATTAACCAGATTTATCAGTTAAGAGAATTGATAGAGCTTCCGGCGTTTAAGCTGATTTTTGATTCAGATAAATATGAAGAATTCTCTTACCGTATCGAGGAAAAGGTAGTGCGCATGTGTGCGGTAGCATCCGATCCATTTGCATGGGAGATTGCGGATATTGCATTTCATATGGAAATTGTAAGTATCTATGAAAATGAGCGGATCGATCGGATTTATCATAATAATCTGTCGGAGCTTACTCGTATGGGTGTGCATTCGGTCAAGAATGGCATGGAGATCCAGCAGACGAATGACCATTTGAAGGATCTTGTGGAGTATATGCGTCAGGGAGATTATGAACATGCAGTAAAGATATTGAAGGATGATCATTTTGGTACAGGAAGAACGACTGCTATGTCAAAATGATAGCGGTCGTGATACGAAGGAGATAAAGCTATGTACGATTTTATAGTGAATCCGAATGCCAGATCAGGGCTTGGTGGCAGGATCTGGAAAGAACTCGAGCAACTTCTGAAAGAGCAGAAGGCAGAGTATCGGGTACATTTTACCAAATACCAGAGGCATGCAAGCCGGATTGCGGAAGAGATTACCACAGATGGGGAAGAACATACCATTGTGGTAATTGGCGGTGACGGCACGGTAAATGAAGTGCTGAATGGAATTACCGAATTGTCTAAGGTGACGATGGGATATATTCCTATGGGTTCCAGCAATGATTTTGCCAGATATTTTAAGATGGCAGCAGAACCTGTGGAATGTCTGACACGGATATTGCATCCTAAGAAAATGGTGGATATGAATGTGGGAATCATGTCTTATAAAAATGGTGAAAAGTCCAGACGGTATGCGGTCAGCACAGGAATCGGATTTGACGCGGCTGTATGTCATCAGGCGGTCATTTCTAAGATGAAGGTATTCTTAAATAAGATTCATCTTGGTAAGCTTACCTATCTTGGAATTGCTCTTTCCCGCATGATTGCATTGCGACCGGGTAAGATGCGGGTCCGTCTGGATGATGGAGAATGGATTGAATACGACAGAGCTTATTTCGCGACAGCGATGAATCATCATTCGAAGGTGGAGGATTTAAGTTTTGCCCGGATGCAGATCCGTGTGATGATATCCTGAATGTGACGGTGATATCTGGTTTGCCGAAATGGAAGGTGCTGTGCCTGCTTCCAACTGCGTTTAAAGGATGGCATATCCGCTTCAGAGGCATTGATACATATACCTGTAAAAAAGTTGAGATTGACAGTGAGCAGGCATTGCCGGTACATACAGATGGAGAACCGGTATTTCTGCAGCGGAAAATGACAGCAGCATTAGAACCGGACAAGATCAGACTTATTGTTGGATAATTTGAGGAGGCGCAGAAAATGGCAGCAGGATATATTTTTCTCGTGGTGTTATTACTTGGTGTATTGTATCTGCTGTTGATCCGACCGGAGAACCGGAATGCAGAAATGGCAGTATATCGACGCACGATGTTTGCACATCGGGGATATCACAATAAGGAAAAACTGATTCCGGAGAATTCAATGGCCGCATTTCGGGCAGCAGTCGCTCATGGCTATGGTATAGAACTGGATATACATATTACCAGAGATGGAAAAGTGGTGGTATTTCATGATGATACACTGGAGCGGATGTGCGGAGAACATGGCAAGGTAGAAGATTATACATTGGAAGAGTTACAGAAGTTTCATCTGCTGAATACGACAGAGAGGATCCCGGAATTACAGGAAGTGTTGGAATATGTGGATGGCAGGGCACCACTTCTGGTTGAACTTAAGATACCGGGACGGGATCTGAGGGTCTGTGAGGCATCATATGATATTCTGAAGACATACCATGGAAAATATCTGGTGCAGTCATTCAATACATTAGGGTTACAATGGTATCGCAAATATGCACCGGCGATACTGCGAGGTCAGCTTTCGTCCAACCTTACTGCAGATCCATTGAATGATCCATACATACTCCGGTTTCTGGTAAAATATCTGATGCTGAATGTGATTGGAAGACCAGATTTTATTTCTTACAAATTAAAGGACCTTCCGAATTGCAGTGTTCTTTTATGCAGATGGCTATGGAGAATTCCGGTAGCAGTGTGGACGCTTCGAACGGAACAGGCACTTCAGCAGGGAAAAGCGAAGTATGATATGTACATTTTTGAGAAAAGCGGAGAAAATTATTAAAAGTTACCACCATAGTATTGACATGTAATTAACGAGGTGTTATATTGTAGAAAACAAGTTGTATACAAATTATAGATTTGTATACAATGAAACTTTTCTCAAATATTAAGGAGGTAACGTCATGAAATTAGGGTTTATCGGAACTGGTAATATGGCTTCAGCAATTATGGGAGGAATCATTTCAAAAGGAGTCATCCCGGCAGATGAGATCATTGGAGCTGACCTGTTTGCCCCTGGTAGAGAACGTGTAAAAGAGAAATTTGGAATTCATGTAACCGCAGATAACAACGAAGTAGTAGAGAAGGCTGATGTAGTACTTCTGTCAGTAAAACCTCAGTTCTACGCAGATGTTATCTCTGGTATTAAAGATAAGATCAGACCGGATCAGATTGTGATCACAATTGCACCTGGTAAAACACTTTCATGGCTTGCTGAGCAGTTTGGTAAAGATGTTAAGATCGTACGCTGTATGCCGAATACACCGGCTATGGTTGGTGAAGGTATGACTGCTGCATGTCCGAATGAGCATATGACAGAAGAAGAAATCGAATATGTGAAAACACTGCTTTCAAGCTTCAGCCTGGTAGAGATCGTACCTGAGAAGCTGATGGACACGGTTACAGCAGTAAGCGGAAGTTCCCCGGCCTACGTATTCATGTTTATCGAAGCGATGGCAGACGCTGCTGTATTAGATGGTATGCCGAGAGCGCAGGCTTATAAGTTTGCAGCACAGGCTGTATTGGGAAGTGCTAAGATGGTACTTGATACAGGAAAGCACCCGGGAGAGCTGAAAGATATGGTATGCTCACCGGCAGGTACTACAATTGATGCAGTACGTGTGCTGGAAGAGTGTGGATTCAGAGGAACAATCATTGACGCTGTTCAGACATGTGTAGAGAAGTCGAGAAGTCTGTAAATAGAAGAATAAGGAATTCAAAAAAATAAGAACCTCAGGATTGACCTGAGGTTCTTTTGCTATACTTTAAATGACCGGTTCATGCATCAGCTTGCGTGCCTGTCTGGCCTGCCTGGCATAGACCAGCTGATATAAAATGCCATCCATTACCAGAGCAGCTGCTACATCTGTTACCGAATGCTGCTTCAGAAACATGGTAGAAAGCACAATGATAAATGAGAGGATTCCGGCGGCAATTCGGATGCCGTGTTTATCCTTTAGTGCCGGCGTACGGTTCAATGCCATGCACATACCTACGGAGAGGAATACATGCATGCTTGGCAATACATTGGTCGGCGTGTCTGTGGAGTAGACAATCTTTACAAGATCAACAAATACATTATCGTGAGCAAAGACGGTTGGGCGTAATGCCAGACCATTTGGAAATATTGTACAGATGATCAGGAAAATGGTCATGCCGCTGATCGCAAATCTGGCTGCCTGCAGGAATCCTTTTTTGTCTTTGAAAAAAAGAAAACATGCACCGACTGCAAGATATACGAACCACAGTAGATAAGGAACGATAAAATACTCCACAAATGGTATATAATCGTCCAGAGGTGAGTGGATCAGATAAAAATCAGCAGTCACATGGCGCTCTAGATATGTGAACCATGGCATGTAGATCAGTGCATATAACAGTACCCACGCATGATTATATTTTTTAAACAGTTCTTTTAACTTCTTCATGCAGATACACCCTTTCGATGTATATAGTATAAGATTAATATATTTCAAACCCATAGGATTATAACACGAAAAAATTGAATCAACAACCGACTTTACAAGGAATTAATAAAATCTTTTGAAACAGGACAGATGTAAGAACTCCGTATCCTTTGCGTTGATTTTGCATAAGTGACGTGTTACAATTGACTCAATATGTGATCCGATATGGATAGAAATAAAGAAATAAAAAAGCGAGGTATATAAAATGGCAAATCCAATCGTAACTTTTGAAATGGAAAATGGCGATATTATGAAAGCAGAACTGTATCCGGAGATTGCACCGAATACGGTCAATAACTTTATCTCATTGGTAAAGAAAGGATTCTATGATGGATTGATCTTTCACCGTGTCATTAATGGATTTATGATTCAGGGCGGATGCCCGGACGGAACCGGTATGGGTGGTCCGGGATACCAGATCAAGGGCGAGTTTTCTCAGAATGGCGTGAAGAACGACCTGCTTCACACAGAGGGTGTGTTGTCTATGGCACGAGCTATGCATCCGGATTCAGCAGGTTCCCAGTTCTTTATCATGCATAAGAACTCGCCGCATCTTGACGGACAGTATGCAGCATTTGGTAAGATTATTGAAGGTATGGACATTGTGAATAAGATTGCAACAGTACAGACAGATTTCAGAGATCGTCCGCTCCAGGAGCAGAAAATGAAAAAAGTAACAGTAGATACACAGGGAACTGAGTATCCGGAGCCGGAGAAGGCATAAGACTGTTACGTGAATAAAGAGAAGGAGGCTGAAACTATTATGAAGAAAATGGTTCAGACCGATGACCTGATATTTGAATATGCAAAGAGAGACGAAGAAGGCAATGTGATCGGCAGCTACCGCGCTATTGATCAGGTGAATCTGGAAGTGGAAGAGGGGCAATTTATTGCTGTGTTAGGGCATAATGGCTCCGGAAAATCGACGCTGGCGAAGCACCTGAATGCGATTCTGGTGCCGACAGAAGGTACAGTGTGGGTAGATGGAACGAATACCAGTGATCCGAATGAATTGTGGAATGTAAGGCAGTCAGCGGGGATGGTATTTCAGAATCCGGATAATCAGATCATCGGGACGGTGGTAGAAGAAGATGTGGGATTCGGACCAGAGAATTTGGGTGTGCCGACGGATGAGATCTGGCAGCGCGTGGAGGACAGCCTGAAAGCAGTCGGAATGATCAGCTACAGACATCATTCGCCGAATAAGCTGTCCGGCGGTCAGAAGCAGCGTGTAGCGATTGCGGGAGCATTGCCATGAAGCCGAGATGCATTGTGCTGGATGAACCGACTGCGATGCTGGATCCGAACGGACGAAAGGAAGTCCTTCGTACCGTAGAGGAACTGCGCAAAAAAGAGAAGGTTACGGTAATACTGATTACGCATTATATGGAAGAAGTGATTGATGCAGATAAAGTATTTGTCATGGATCACGGACATGTGGTAATGGAAGGAACACCGCGGGAGATATTTTCGCAGGTGGATACATTGAAAAAGTATCGGCTGGATGTGCCACAGGTGACCATACTTGCAGATGAATTGAAAAAACGCGGACTGGATATTCCAGCCGGGATTTTGAGGAAAGAAGAATTGGTAGAAGCGATATGTCGATTAAAATAGAACATTTGAATTATGTATATAGTGCAGGTACGGCGTATGAGAAACAGGCACTCAAAGATATCTGCCTGGAGATTCCACATGGGGAATTTGTAGGTGTGATCGGACATACGGGATCCGGTAAGTCTACGCTGATCCAACATCTGAATGGTCTGATCAGGGCTACGAGTGGAGCATTGTACTATAACGGAGAGAATATTTACGAAGACGGTTATAATATGAAAGCGCTTCGTAATCAGGTGGGACTGGTATTTCAGTATCCGGAGCATCAGCTGTTTGAGGTGGATGTGCTGTCGGATGTGTGCTTTGGACCGAAGAACCAGGGGCTTTCTAAGGAAGAATGCGAGAAGAGAGCCAGAGAGGCGCTGAAGCTTGTAGGCTTAAAGGAAAAGTACTATGATGCATCGCCGTTTGAACTGTCCGGCGGACAGAAGCGGAGAGTGGCAATCGCAGGCGTGCTTGCCATGGAACCGCAGGTGCTGATCTTGGATGAGCCGACCGCAGGACTTGATCCGAAAGGCCGTGATGAGATTTTGGATCAGATTGCATATCTTCATAAGAAAAGAAATCTGACGGTTATTCTGGTGTCCCATAGTATGGACGATATTGCAAAATATGCAGATCGCATTATTGTAATGAACCAGGGCGAAGTGATGTATAACGATGTGCCGAAAAAAGTATTTGCGCACTATAAAGAACTGGAACAGGTCGGACTTGCAGCGCCACAGGTGACTTATATCATGCATGAACTGAAAGCACATGGCCTGAATGTGAATACAGAGGCGACTACGATCGAAGAAGCTGCAGACAGTATTATGGAGGTGATGGCTCATGATTAGAGATATTACCATTGGACAATACTATCCGGCGAAAAGTGTACTGCACCGTCTGGATCCGAGAGTGAAGCTGGTGGCAACACTGTTGTATTTGATTTCGTTATTCTTATTTAAGAACATTCTGGGATATCTTGTGACGACAGTATTCCTGATAGCCATTATAAAGCTGTCAAAAGTGCCATTCCGCTATATCATGCGGGGTATGAAGCCGATTATGATGTTACTGTTGATCACGTTGTTGTTTAACCTTTTCCTTACGAGGGAAGGAGACGTGCTGTTCCATGCGTGGATTTTTACAATTACAGAAGGTGGTTTGCGTACAGCAATCCTGATGGCAATCCGCCTGGTGTATCTGATTACAGGGTCTTCATTGATGACGTTTACTACGACACCGAATGAACTGACAGACGGTATTGAGAGTCTGTTGAAGCCATTGAATAAGATTCATGTGCCAGTGCACGAGATTGCAATGATCATGTCGATTGCGCTGCGCTTTATCCCGATCCTGCTGGAAGAGACGGATAAGATTATGAAAGCACAGATTGCCAGAGGTGCAGATCTGGAAAGTGGTAATATGATCCAGAAGGCAAAGAGTATGGTGCCGATCCTGGTGCCGTTATTCGTATCTGCATTCCGAAGAGCCAACGATCTGGCCATGGCAATGGAAGCGAGATGCTACAGAGGTGGTGACGGACGTACCAAGATGAAGCCCCTTCATTATACTGGAGTTGATCGTACAGCGTATGTACTGGTGATCTTTTATGTGGCAGCAGTTGTAATAATAGGAAGATGTGTTCCTTTCCATGTATGGATTTTCTAAATGACCTGGGAGAGAACAGATATATGAAAAGAATCAAACTGACGGTAGCTTACGACGGAACCGCCTATTGTGGATGGCAGGTTCAGCCCAATGGAGTTACCATCGAAGAAATACTAAACCGGGAGATCAGCGGTCTGACAGGAGAAGAGATCCGGGTGATCGGAGCCAGCAGAACAGATTCGGGCGTGCATGCGCTTGGCAATGTTGCGGTATTTGACACAAAATGTTCGATTCCCGCTGAACGGTTTGCTTATGCTTTGAATCGGAGAATGCCGGAGGATATTGTAATTGTTCGATCTGAACAGGTGCCGGATGACTGGCATCCACGCTATCAGGATGTGATTACAAAGACATATGAGTATCACATTTACAATGCGTCTGTGCCGAATCCTATGAAACGGCGGACTTCTACATTTGTATCCTTTCCACTGGACATAGACCAGATGCGGAAAGGAGCATCTTATTTGATCGGAGAGCATGATTTTGTAAGCTTTTGCAATGTCAGAACGAATACGTCCGATACGGTCCGTACAGTGTATGATATTATGATCGATCAGAATGGCGAGGATATCTGTATCCGGATTACGGGAAATGGTTTCCTCTATAATATGGTCAGAATTATAGCCGGAACACTGATCCGTGTGGGGAGAGTTTTTACACACCAGAACGGGTGAAGGAAATCCTGGAAGCCGGAGAGCGTACGGAAGCCGGAGTGACGGCACCACCACAGGGGTTGGTGCTGGTAGAGATACGGTATGGTAATGAAAATGAATAATGTGTAGCGGATAGACTGTGTGAGAATGCACAGTCTATTTTATATTGATTTAAACCAAATTTTACATTTTGTTAAAGTTAACGTAGACTTCTGTAGAAAGTGATGGTATATTAAAAATTGACAAAGTAGGAATATTCATAGAATAGAAGGATAATAAAGCGGCTATGTTATATAGTCGGGGAGGACGTTATGGACATATTTTCGATGATGCTGTCACTGCTTAGTGGAGTTGCGTTATTCTTATTTGGTATGCAGCTTATGGGTGACGGACTGAAAATGGTTGCGGGAGACAAGCTTGAGTCGTTTCTCTATAAAATGACCAACACATCTCTGAAAGGAGTGGCACTTGGAGCCGGAGTGACATCGGTTATCCAGTCGTCATCAGCGACGACGGTTATGGTAGTCGGATTCGTTAACTCAGGTATGATGAAGCTGAGACAGGCAATCGGTATTATCATGGGTGCCAATATCGGTACCAGTATTACCGGATGGATTCTGTGTCTGTCTTATATTAACGGTTCCAGCGGAATTGCCAAGATCTTATCGACAGCAACGATCAGTGCGGTAGTAGCAATCGTTGGTATTGTTATGAAGATGGTATCCAAGAGAACCGTATACCGTAATGTGGGTAATATCATGCTTGGTTTTTCCATTCTGATGTTTGGTATGCAGACTATGAGTGGGGCTGTGGCACCGCTGAAGGAAAGCGAAGCATTTACAAATATGCTGACGATGTTTTCTAATCCGTTAGCAGGTATTCTGCTCGGTATTGCGTTTACCGCAATTTTGCAGAGTGCATCAGCAGCAGTTGGTATTCTGCAGGCATTGTCTGTGACCGGATCATTGACATTTGCGACTGCATTCCCGATCATACTGGGAATCGGTGTTGGTGCAGCCTGTCCGGTATTGATCTCTGCGATCGGTGCCAATAAGAACGGACAGAGAACAGCATTGGTATATCTGATCAATGACTTGTTTGGTATGGTGATCTGGGGAACTGTTTTTTATGTAAGTAATATATTTATACACTATCCATTCCTGGATATGACTATGAGTCCGGTTGCGATCGCGATTATTAATACCGCATTCCGTGCAGCAACTGTATGTGTACTGTTTGGATTTATTCCGAAGATTGAGAAGTTAGTATGTAAGCTGATCAAGGACAGCCCGGAGGATCTGGAGGACATGGCAGACAGCGCAGACTTTGATCTGTTGGAAGAACGTCTGCTTGCATATCCGGCTCTTGCTATCGGACAGTGCCGTCGTGTGCTGCGCGGCATGTCTAAGAATGTGCGTAAGAATGTTGGGCGTGCACTGGATCTGGTAGATGGATATGAACGTGAACGTTATAATAAAGTTCAGAGCAAGGAAGAACTGATTGATAAGTACGAGACGAAGATCGGCGAGTATCTGATGCAGCTTACCAAGCGTGAGATGAATACGGCACAGACCAGACAGGTGTCACTGTATCTGCATATCATCAGCGATCTGGAGCGTGTGGGCGATTATGCATCCAATGTTGCCAGAGTGACCAATGAGATCAATGAAAGTAATATTGAATTATCTAAAGAAGCCATTGAGGAACTGGATGTGATCATGGGAGCGGTTCGTGAGACAGTAAGCCTGACGGAGACGACTCTTCGAGAGCGTGAAGAAGAAGGGGCATACCGTGTCAGATCCCTGTCTTTGGTAGTAGCAGCGCTGGCAGAAGAGATGAAGATGCGTCACGTGACCAGATTGAGTCACGGAGACTGTGAACTGAGACAGGGTACAGCGTTTAATGAATTACTGAACAGCTTTGAACGTATTACAGCGCATTGTACCGGTGCGGTTACAGCAGTGATCAAGATGGAAGAGAATGATCCGGATATGCATATTCATTCATCTATCTGGATGAAGAACAGGATATGCAGACCAAGGAGAAAATGCTTGCACAGGTGAAGACACACAAACCGATTCTGGATGAGTACCGTAGGAAGTATAGTATTGATTAATTGATGGTGCATTGCCAGACGGTGAACGGAATAGAAGGTCTTGACAAGAGGCTGGAAATCAGTTAATCTTTTAAACAATAGTGGAAAAGCGAAGAAGAGAAAAAGTAACATTGCTTGCACCCATACAGAAAGTTGCCGGTTGATGAGAGGCGCATGAAGGAAAGTAGTGTGAATACATCTCGGAGCTGCACAACGAAAGAATCTCAGATAGATATGAAAAGGCAGAATCTGATGTGAGATTTAAGTAGACTGTGACGCTGGCGCACGTTACGCGCAGAAGCTGTGAATGCAGCCACAGAGGCTGTCAGTGTGAACTGATGGTGAATTAAGGTGGTAACACGGAGTATAGACCCGTCCTTATCGAGAGATAAGGATGGGTTATTTTATCTCAGTCGAGAAGACTCCACCTCTTCAGGAGGTGAGTAATAGCAAATTTGTCTCACGGACGTTCGACTTGAATAATAAAAAAAGGAGAAGATTATGGGTATTTATGAAGAACTTCAGGCGCGCGGACTGATCGCGCAGGTGACTGATGAAGAGAGAATCAGAGAACTGGTTAACAATGGAAAGGCAACATTTTATATTGGATTTGACCCGACGGCAGACAGTCTGCATGTAGGTCACTTCATGGAATTGTGCCTGATGAAGAGACTGCAGGAAGCAGGAAATAAGCCAATTGCATTGATCGGTGGCGGTACAGGATATATCGGAGATCCGTCTGGAAGATCTGATATGAGAAGCATGATGACGCCGGAGCAGATCCAGCACAATTGCGACTGCTTCAAGAAGCAGATGAGCAAGTTTATTGATTTTTCAGAAGGCAAGGCGCTGATGGTTAACAATGCTGACTGGCTTCTGGATCTGAACTATATCGATGTACTGCGCGAGATCGGACCACACTTCTCGGTTAATCGTATGCTGACAGCAGAGTGTTACAAGCAGAGAATGGAAAAGGGACTCAGCTTCCTGGAGTTTAACTACATGATCATGCAGGCATATGACTTCTATGAGCTGTTCCAGAATTGCGGATGTAACCTGGAGTTCGGTGGTGACGACCAGTGGAGTAATATGCTGGCAGGTACGGAACTGATCCGCCGTAAGCTTGGCAAGGATGCGAGCGCGATGACCATTACGCTGCTTCTGAATTCAGAAGGCAAGAAGATGGGCAAGACACAGAGCGGCGCTGTGTGGCTTGATCCAGAGAAGACATCTCCGTTTGAGTTTTATCAGTACTGGAGAAATGTAGGAGACGCTGACGTGCTCAAATGTATCCGCATGCTGACATTCCTTCCGTTGGAAGAGATTGACAAGATGGACAGCTGGGAAGGTGCGCAGCTTAATACAGCAAAAGAGATTCTGGCTTACGAGCTGACAAAACTGGTGCACGGCGAAGAAGAAGCTGAGAAGGCACAGGCAGCAGCGAAAGCATTGTTCAGTCAGGGGGCAGCAGCAGACATGCCAACAACAGAACTGACACCAGAGGATCTGACGGACGGAAGCATCGATATCCTGGGTATTCTTGTAAAGAGTAGCTTGGTTCCATCAAGAGCAGAAGCACGACGTGCTGTACAGCAGGGCGGTGTAACTGTTGAAGGTGAGAAAGTCGGAGATATCAAGACTTCTTATACAGCAGATACATTGGGAAAAGGTTTGGTAGTAAAGAAAGGCAAGAAGAACTTCCGTAAAGTAGTAATGAAATAAGATGCCAGTGAAAAGTGCGGAGTGATCCGCAGGCATCTGCTGATATATGTATGAAATGAGGCTGTGATTAATCAAACACTTTTGATTAGTAATCAAAACGAATGATTAGTCACAGCCTCGTATTATATATAGTTGTCCACAACAGATATGTTTTTAGAATTTCAGATAATTGACACTGTAAGGTGCCATGTCAAATTGTCCGTTCAACGTTATCGCATTACCACTTAAAAGTTCTGTTGCCGTGCCATTCAGATCACCATGGTAAGCAGTGTAATGATCACTGGATGCATTAATTGCTACCAGAATCCGTTCTTTTTCAGAAGCGCGTTCAAAGATTAACTGATGGTTGGTCAGAACTACATTGCGGTAACTGCCATTGCATAGACCATCACTCGATTGCCGTATGGCAATCAGCTTCTCGATAAATTCTGTCAGTTCATTTGGCTTTGGTGCATCAAAACACGGTCGCAGTGCATAATCATTGTCTGGTGCTTTTGTACCTTCTTCACCCCATTCACTGCCATAATAGAGACATGGAATGCCAGGCATACCCATTAACAGACCATAAGCCGGGCGTATATGTTCTTTGTTCGTCAGAATGGAAGCGAGTCGGGTGACATCATGGTTGTCTACAAAGTTCATCAGATGCTTGCCGCGGTAAATGCACCATGGGTCCGGACCATATTGGCGGTGCAGTGAATGTGCGATCTCGAACATGTTCATAGAATTGAAACTGGAGTAGATGCCCTTGTAGCATTCGTAGTTGGTGCAGCTGTGCAGCATTTCATCATTCACGATCAGATTATAATCACCGAATAAAACTTCTCCGATCAGTGCAAAGTCTGGTTTGAGTTCGTTGGTAAAATGTCGGAGACTGCGCATAAAGTTATGATCTAGGCTGTACGCTACATCCAGACGAAGCCCGTCAATATCAAATTCCTCGATCCATCCGCGCACGCAGTCCAACAGATAATCGGTCACGGTCGAATTCTGAAGGTTCAGCTTCACCAACTCATAATGCCCTTCCCAGCCTTCGTACCAGAAGCCATCGTCGTAGCAGCTGTTGCCGTCAAAGCTGATGTGAAACCAGTCTTTGTATGGAGAATCCCATTTCTTTTCCTGCACATCGCGGAATGCCCAGAATCCTCGTCCTACATGATTGAATACGCCGTCCAGCACGATGCGGATACCATGCTCATGAAGTGTGCGGCAGACATCTGCAAAATCTTTATTCGTGCCAAGGCGACAGTCAATCGTACGGAAGTCTCTGGTGTCGTAGCCATGATTGTCTGAATCAAAGATCGGATTCAGCAGGATGGCATCAACACCAAGTTCTTTTAAATAATCAGCCCATTCTCCAATCTTGAGGATGCGAGAAACGCAGATGCCGTCATTGGCATATGGCGCACCGCAGAAGCCAATCGGATAGATCTGATAAAATACACTATTATAAGCCCACATATAATAACCTCTTTTTGTATGTTGTAATTGTTCAGAACTCACCCCACATATTCGAGTTCCCTTGAAATACGAAAAATTGCTACTTTCATGCAAGCATGACGTATCAGTTTTTTTGTATTTCAGAGGAGTTCTGAATAGTTGCCGTATGTTTAATAAATGACTAAGGAGTTTACACGCTTCAGCTCTGCAAGAGTTGTTTTATCTGAGATGCTAAGTTCAGCCCGGAGCGTGTCGTCCATAGGCAGCGGATTCAGCGAAAAAATCACTTTGGTCGCGTAAGGATTACGCAGTGACTGCGATAAGGCAATCAGCAGTCCGGTTGTTGTATTCTTTAAAGAAAATGTCGCTTTGGCGCAGATGGACAAGTCATCACTTTCGTTATATGGATTCTTGCAGTAGATATTGGTGATGAAGTCGTGAACAAACATAGTTCCTTTGTAAATGTACTGCGCATCAGTATAATTATATTCGTCAGCGACATCGTAGTAAAGAATGATGTCATCGTAATCGTGTTCCGGATTCGCCTGTACTTCCAGTACACAAGGGTAAATCTTGCGGTCAATTGCAAAATACTGATACATATAGAAGATATTGGAACGCTTGAAAAAACTGCGCTCGTCTGTTTTCTCAAGCCGTGGCTTGCCGGGAGCCTGGTAATCCGTCAGCTGATTTACCGATACATTCAATGCATCTGCAATTTCAAACAATGTAGCTACATTTAATGCAAGTCGGCCGTTCTCGTATTTCGAAATGGTAGATGTGCTTACATGGAGCTTGCGTGCCAGAGTATCGATGGTCATATGCTGTCTGGTGCGATACATACGGATTCTCTGGGCAACGTGTTCCGCCGGCGTATGCACAGTATTGATTGCCATATAATCACTTCCTTAGTATATAGATATTTACAATATTTTTCCTTAACAGATAGACTGCTACAATAACTAATATACCATATATTTCCAAAAAGGAAAGATTTTTTTGAAATTACTAAGACAATAATAGACTGATGTGCAGTATTTTCTAAAAATACAATCTTTCTTTCTGAATTAGACAAAAAAGTCTTAAAAGTTTCCATAGAGGAAAAAATCACCGGTTTGATAAATATGAACCTGAATGATAATCTTTTATCAAGATAAATACTGAGTTGCGCATAAGTATTTCTTATATCAGGATAAGTAGTTTAACAGGAGACCGGAGAGAAAGGGTGATTATATGGAAACACGTGGTTATAAACAAAATCGAGTTGTCATCATGTTAGTTGCATTGGCTGGAATGAGTGTGTATCTGCTTCCATACTTCCGTTACTATTATTACGATGCGTATGTTTCGTATTTTGGAATCAACGATCTGCAGATGGGAACACTGGGAAGCATCTATGGAGTGCTTGCAATCGTAGGATATTGTCTGGGCGGTTGGGTAGCTGACCGGGTATCTCTGAAGCTTGCGATATCTGGATCCTTGGTAGTAACAGGACTCGGAGCGTTCGTGCTTCTTCTGAAACCGGCATTTCCGATTCATGTAGGAATCTATGCATTATGGGGTGTTACCTCTATTATGACATTCTGGAATCCGTGTATGAAAGCACTGCGGGCACTGTCAAAAGCAAGTGAGCAGGGACGAGGCTATGCGTTGTTTGATATGACAAGAGGAATCTTGAACTTCCTTTCAGGACTTGTGATTCTGGCAGCATTTACCGCTGTTACGAAAAAAGTCGGCGAAGCAAACGGCATGACAGGGCTGATTCTCTTTTATGGTATTGAAGCAATCGTAGTAGGTGTGGCTGTATACTTTGCATTGCTGAAATGCCTCCCGAAGTCACTGGATTCTAATACAGAGAAGGATACAAGCTTTGGAAAGAATGTATTGAAAGCGTTGAAAATGCCGACTACATGGTGTGTAATCGTGATCATGTTCATGACGTATGGAGTTATCATTACATATAACTATGTAGTGCCGTATTGTACAGCAGCATTTGGAATGTCTGCAGCACTGGCAGCGATTATGGGGTATGCGGCAAATGGATTCCGCTTTGTGGGATGTGCGATCGGTGGACAGATCGCCGACAGAAAAGGTCTTTCAACCATGATGCTGGCAGATGTTATTCTGATGATCGTAGGAGTTGCCGGTATTCTGTATACACCGCGTTCTATGAAATTTATGTGGATGTTGATCATCAGTATAGCATTGTTGTGTATGTTCATGTACAGTGCACAGGCATTACACTATGCGGTTCTGGAAGAAGGCGAATATCCGGTAGAAATCATGGGTGCAGTTACATTTATCATCTCTCCTCTTGGATACAGCGCAGAAAGCATTATGCCATTGTACAATGGCTGGTGTCTGAATCATTTCTCAGGACTGGAAGGATACGAGATGATCTTCAAGACCTTTATTGGTATGCTGTGCATCGCAATTGTAGCGATCATCATTTTCCGTAAGCTGACCAAAGAACGACGGATGGAACTGGCTGAGATGAGAAAGAAAGGCGAAGAAGCAAGTTAAACAGTATATATAGAAAATGGACATACATAATGGTAAAAGAATACAAAAGGAGGTAGCAGACTATGATGAACAAAGAAAGATTTGCAAGAGTTGTGGAAGAGATGAAGCGGCAGGGACTTACGCAGATACTGATTGCAGATGATCCGGCCATCTTCTGGCTGACAGGACGCATTGTGAATCCAATGGAACGTTGCGGAGCAATTCTTCTGAAGGATGACGGAGAAGTACATGCATTTATGAATAATCTGTTTTGCTTTGAGCCGATTGATGGCATGACAATGCACTATTATGCAGATGGAGAGAATCCATATAAGTTGATTGCAGATGAGCTGGCTCCGGGAAAGGTTGGATTTGATAAAAATTGGGCTTCCAAGCATACGATTTCTGTACTGAAAGAACGTGATGATATTATTCCGGTACTTGGTTCTGATCCAATCGACGTTTGCAAATCACACAAAGATGAAGCGGAAAAAGAAGCACTTCGGCATGCGGCTAATATTAATGACATGGCAGTAGAGTTTGGAATTAAGCATATTGATCCGAGTCTTGATGAGTTGACACTGTCCAACATGATCGAAGAATTCTTTGAAGAGCATGGTGCGGTTCAGGACATGCAGTTACAGTATGTATGCTATGGAAAAAATGCAGCAGAGCCACATCACGGAGCAGTTGCCGGAGAAATGCTGAAAGAGGGAGATGCAGTATTATTTGATCTCTGGGCACCGATTAATAATTACTGGTGTGATATGACACGTACAGTATTCTATAAGAGCTGCAGTGAAGAGCACCGCAAAGTATATGAGATTGTAAAAGCGGCACAGCAGGCAGCAATAGATTTCGTAAAGCCTGGAGTGAAAATGTCGGATGTAGATGCAGTGGCACGTAAAGTCATTACAGATGCCGGCTATGGAGAGTATTTTCTGACCCGAACCGGACATGGCGTGGGCATGACTGTTCATGAACCGCCGGAGGCCAGCCCATCCTGTGATCTGATCGCAGAGCCTGGAATGTGTTTCTCCATCGAACCGGGAATCTATCTGAAAGATGATGTGGAGTCCGGATCGAAGATCTGGTTATAGTAACAGAGGATGGATGTGAGGTGCTGACGAAGTATCCAAAAGATCTTCAGATCGTAGGAAATGATTAATTGTGGAAAAAGGTGATAACTTAAGAACAGTTACGTTAAAGGTTTATTAGCTTAATATAGGAAAGACCTGCCTCTCATCTGGTCAGAAGAGTGGCAGGTCTTTTCTGTGCGTAGATAGTACCACAAAATATACGGAAAAAGCTTGACATGCAAAAAAACGTATAATATAATAAATCAGTATGACGATGGGAGAAACAGAATGCTCTCCAAAGCCCCGGAAGCATCTGATTTCGATAGAGTTAATTGTTAAATAAGCAATGTAATGAATCACAGGAGGGAAACCAATGAAAACTTATATGGCTAATCCAGATAAGATTGAAAGAAAATGGTATGTAGTTGATGCAACAGATTGCACATTAGGACGTCTGGCATCAGAAGTAGCAAAGGTTTTAAGAGGAAAGAACAAACCGGAATTCACACCGCATGTTGATACAGGTGACTATGTAATCGTAGTTAACGCTGAAAAAGTTAAAGTAACTGGTAAGAAACTGAGCCAGAAGGTATATTACAATCACTCTGACTATGTTGGAGGAATGAAAGAGACTACTCTGGCAGAGATGATGGATAAGAAACCAGAGCGCGTTATCGAGCTGGCAGTTAAGGGAATGCTTCCAAAGGGACCTCTCGGAAGATCTATGATCAAGAAGCTTCATGTATATGCAGGACCGGAGCACGAGCAGCAGGCTCAGAAGCCGGTTGAACTGAAATTTTAATTAGGAAGGTCGAAAGGAGGATATAACAGTGGCTACAGCAAAATTCTACGGAACAGGAAGAAGAAAAAAATCAATCGCAAGAGTATATCTTGTACCTGGAACAGGTAAGATTACAATTAATAAAAGAGATATCGATGAGTATCTTGGACTTGAAACTCTGAAAGTTATCGTTCGTCAGCCATTAGTACTGACAGATACAGAAGGTAAATTCGATGTAATCGTTAACGTAAAGGGTGGCGGTTACACAGGACAGGCAGGAGCAATCCGCCATGGTATTTCAAGAGCACTTCTTGAGGCAGATGCTGATTACAGACCAGTGCTTAAGAAAGCCGGATTCCTGACACGTGATCCACGTATGAAAGAACGTAAGAAATACGGTCTTAAAGCAGCTCGTCGTGCTCCACAGTTCAGCAAGCGATAATTCAACCGAATATCGAAAAAGAGCAACAAACCCCGAAAATCCAGTATTTTCGGGGTTTTCTTTATATTCTGAAAATCTATCAAACATCCTCAAAACACACGAAAATGTTCCGGTAACTAACAGGTAACACACAGGTAACTAACACGAAAAAAGGTGTCCTCCGTAGGACTTTGCGTGTCCTCCGTAGGCAGAAAAAAAGACGGTATCAACCGCCTTTTTCAGTGCAATGGTCTATGATGCAAGACCGGACATCCTTTTTCGTGCGACAGTGGCAGGAATAACCATCCTTGAATATGATGTCATATCCGTCGTGCATGTTTCCAGTGATTCCGGAAATCATTTCTCTGTTCCTCTCTGCAATCTGCATCGTGTCAAACATTCCGCACTGGTCTTTTCTGACGAGGTCTTGCAGATACGCATTGACAGACATTCCCTTGTCATTAGCAAGAGATTTGATAATACTTTTCATTCCTTTAGGAACTTTCAACTCTATTCGTTCATAGCGTTCCCTATCAAAAGCCTGTTTATATTCTTTTCTATCCATCGGTACACCTCCATCAAATCAAATTGATTGCCTCAAGTTTGGTCGGGAGTTCAATGTGGGTGTAGACGTTTTCGGTCACACCCTGTCCTTTATGCCCGACAATTTTCTTGATGAATCTCTCGTCAACTTCCTTTTCAGTGAGGAGAGAGATGCAGGTGTGTCTTGTATCATGCGGGCGGTGTCCGTCATAGACAGGTTCTTTTTTCGTTTCATCAATGACGAATTTCCCGAAACCGAACTCAAGCATCAGAGGAATCCAGTAAGAATCATAATAATTCCGGTACTGAAAAGGTTCGTCGTCGGGTGTACAAATCAGATGGTCACATTTCCGGTTCATCCAGTATTCAAAGAATGGCACAATCTTTTCAGCAATTGGAACTTCTCTGATTCCTGCCTCTGTTTTGGATTCTTTCACATAGAACCATCGTTCATCAAGATGGATGTCCTTTTTCTCAAGGTCGAGGAGTTCCCCGATACGGACACCGGAATAAATCATAATAAGGATGACGGTCACATATATGTTTGAATCCTTGCATTTCCACAGAATAGAAATCTCTTTCTTTGAAAAAGGTTTCCGGTTGTATGCGTTCGGATTTCCCGCCTTGCTTATATCGACGTATCTGACCATGTCTCTTTTATCTTGAGACACTATCTCGTGAATGACAGCATAGTCGTACATGAGACCCCACAGGATTTTCAAGGTTTTAAGTGTGGGAGTATTTTTGCCGGAACTATCGACGACACCTTGCAGGTGATCCAGTTTGATGTCAACAAATCTCATTTTCCACAGGGGTTTCGATGTGTTAAATGCAGCCTTATAACCATTCGTGTCCTTGATTTTTTCAAAATGGATTTCTGACCAATTCTCATATACTTCCTCGAAAGTAATAGTTGCATGGTGTAAATCAAAGGGGTCTTTATTGTATTCTGCTAATGCAGTGAGAGCCTCTTTGCGTGTCGGGTAATATCCGACGGTTATATATAATTGTTTTGATTTTCCGGTTATAGGGTCAATTTCCCACCCTTTTGTCTTTTTTGCTACATAGGGATTTCGTCGGTTTCCGGATAATTTATAGACCGACCCGAACCCGTTCGGTAGTTTCATTCAATCACCATCCTAAAAAAGAGTATAAAAAATAAAACCAATGCAAAAAGCACGGTTTATGATAGAATGGTGTTTGCAGGAACATTCTGTCAGTGCTTTTTGCAGGAGCATGAGACGGAGGTTTCACAAGGACGATTCGTGTTGCAGCACGGGTCGTCTTTTTTGTTACGATTTTTTATATTTTCGTCCGACAATGATGGACAATACACCTCCGGCAATCGCAGCAGCACCGCCAAGCGGAGCAATTAACAATAAAACAAGACCGACGAGGATAAGCAAAGCACCGATAACGGTGAACATTACACTATATACACGATTTGTCTTGATTGATTCTGCGTTTTGAACAGGAGCAGAAACAGAATCATCGACCATTGCAGCGATCGGGGATTCGTTCTGACTGAAATCCGGAGCAGAATCATATATGTCTATATTGATAACACATCCATATTTCAGACCGGAATCACCTCCGGTGATGTCATCAACAGAAACAGCAAAATAACAATCTTTATATTTCTGATAGATTGTCGCAGCCAATTCTTTCGAGACATGTCCGATGCAGTTTCCGAGAGCATCCGTCACAGCATAGGCGGGTTCGTTTTCGTATTCATGATAATTCAGCAACAGAGCCTCTCCAACAGACAAGCCGGAAATGATGTCCTGCCTGCTTGTTCCGTCATCATTATCAAATGACACACCGACAACTCTCGTTGTCATGCTTTTCAAAAGTTCACTCATGAAAACACCTCCATTCTACAAGTGAATAACGCATACTGTACTCTTTTCATTGTGAAAGGAGGTGGACAGTATGCAAATTCGTTTGTGGGAAATGAGAACCGCAAAAGGTCTCACATTGATGGAGTTGGCGAAGAAATCCGGAATCGGAAAATCGACGCTCAACAACATCGAAAACGGTAAGGTGTCACCGACATTGTTTCAACTGAAACGATAGCGATTGCACTGGAGGTCAGAATCACAGACCTGTTTGAATCCGAGTACAAATAAAATTATTATAGCATGATGTGACGAATGGTCGTCCGTTCGGGGAGATATTTCCACAATTATGGAAATGATGTCCGATTTTTCCACAATCATGGAAAAATGTGCTATTCTGTACTACGGAAAGGGGTGGTGTTCCCTTGCATTACAAAGAGACTATCATTGAGTTAGTCGGTAAGATACAAAGCGAAAAAGTCCTCAAGAGGATATATAAATTCGTTTTATATCTGTACACCCATGAGACTGGCAGTTGAAAAAGACTGTCAGTCTTTTTTTATTTCACGCAGGTATTTCATCGAATCGTCCTCCGACAAGATTTTGCGTCCGAGCAAATAACCGGAAAGACTACACAAACGCTGAACCTGTTCCTCGTCATCAAGCATGTTAAACATTTCAAGCAAAATCAACTCTCGACGAGTGAGAGAATATAATTCAGATGCTTTTTTCATCATTTCTCCTCTCTCAATGAAATGTAATAATCAACAAGTCTGTCAAATGCCTTGATGTCATCATCCGAGGCATACAAGAGCATTTTTATCATATTTTTGCGGGTCTCATTTTCACCCACCATGATGCGGTCGATTCTTTCAAAAAAGTCATCGTCGGTCTCAACGAACATTTCTCCCTCTCCAGTGGTCAACCACATATAATCTACACCAAACTCTCGACAAATGGATTTTGTCATCTGTTCAGTGAGACTACGTTCACCCTTTTCAAGACGAGAAATTGCGGTTTTGGTCACACCAAGTTTTTCACCGAATTTTTCAAGGGTAAGACCGAGCGAATTTCGCACATCTTTGATGCGTTCACCCTGCGTCATATCGAATCACCTCCTTTGTTTTGCATAAAGCATAACACGGTAACTGACAAAAATCAATAAAAAAGTAACCATAGGCAACAAAAAAGTATTGACAAGGTGGACACAGGTCACTATAATGTAACCAAAGGCAACAGAAAGCAGGAAAGAATGGGTGAAGCGATAGGGCTACACGCAAGTGACATGGTGGTCAGGCTGCCGGATAGCAGATAGAGCGTGTGAAGAATAAACATGACCCGTCAAAGTAGTTGAAGAAAACAGGAACGGTAGGGCAAGAAAGCACAGTGTACCGCACTATTTGAAGAAAGCGGACAGGCTGAACCAATCAGCACTTTACCCCTATTCCAAGAAACCGTTAAGTGGAAGAATCAACCGAGCGAGAGGACACAGCACTGTTGCCCTTTTATAAGAATAGGAGGAATGGAAATGGAAAAAGAAAGATACTTGAAATATGTGAAAATCTGCGAGAGAGCAGAAAGAATGAAAATTGACACAGGTGATCGCATGGGAGCACTGATGGACATCGAGAGTGCAGACAAGAAATTCAACATGAGACTGGATGACTGGTTGCAAGCAGATGATTTCAATTTCGCACATGACTATTGTGGTATTCAAAACAATATAAAACGAGGAGAATTTCCGGCAACGGATTTCGGATTTTTTCTCCCAAGATTCGCAGGTACACACTAAAAGCCGAAACGGGGCAGCAGTCGCCCCGTCAGCGTCCGGATGGCGACCGACGCTCTGACGATGGCAAGCCGAAAGACAGCGTCGGAATACCGTGAGAAACATGGCAGCGGGTGAACTTGCTAAAAGGTTCATAGTTGGATGACAGGTTTTCGGTGACTTTTTAAGGCGAAAAGACACAACACGGTAAATTCAGCCGGAACAGAGGCGAGGTCATGAACAGACCGAGAGAGCCTCCACAGGAGGAAACAGGATGCAGGAAATGAAATATTTCAACGAGGGAAATGATTGCGACATCTGCAAAAACCAACTCATGACAGGACGAGACGGAACGGTCGAGGATTGCCGGAGGAGACAGAATGGGTTGTCATGCAGATTCGAGGAGCGTGACATTCGGACATGTCCGGTGTGCGAACATGAGGTTGATCGTGAGGATATGTATTTCACAAAGGATTGTCATGGAATCCCGTTCAGACTGGTGTGTGACAGATGCTATCAGAGAATCATGTCAAAAGGATATGACGGGGAATATTACACAGAGGCAGACGAACAGATTGAGGACGACTATTGAGAGCCGAAACGGGCAGCAGTCGCCCGTCTGTGTGGGATGACCGCCCACGCATTGACAAGGCAGGTCAGAACAGGAGGTCAGACGGATGGAAGTCGGACGTATATTGCCAACCGAGGCAGCAGTCATATTGAATGTATCACCGCAATTCATCCGAATAGCGATGCAGCAAGGGAAACTCCCTATCGGAACAGCGGTGCAGATGTCATCAATATGGACTTATCACATTTCGGAGAAACTGCTTGCAGATTATTCCGGAAAAGACATACAGGCAGAACTTGAGAGAATCAGAGGAAAGAGAGGAGCGTGACATATATGTCAAAGGATGAAAGAAAAGAAATGATTGAGAATATCGCAGAGCGGTTCACACAGATGGATGACGTTGACAAGTCCTATATTGCCGGATATATGGCAGGAAAACAGGAGGAACGTCAGAAATGGGAGCAGCAGGGAAAGACAGCGGTTGCAACAGCGTGAGGATGACTTGTGTTTGATACGGAGGGGGCGATTTACGAGGAATACACCTAAAAAATGAATATGCAGAGCATGAGAAAAAAGAGCAAAAAGAAAGGAGACCGTTGCAGCGGTCTCCCGTTTAGCAGTCTGTGTCAGACGCTTAAAACACTAAAAATATTATAGCAAATCTGACACCATATTGCAAGCATGAAAAAGCGGGAAAACCCCGTAGTTTCAAAGGGTTTTAGACCCTTTTGACGACCTTGTGATGGATAGTAACAAGTCGTTGAAAAGTATATATAAGGGCAGCAGGAGGAACGGTGTCAGAATGGCAAAGAGAAAGAAAGGGATGACGTTCATCCCGTATGACTATGAGGCAGCATATAACAAGAGCCTTGAGGATATGCACGAGTTCTTTGTTGAGCAGATGTTCAAGCAAGGGAAAAAGGTTGTATATGCACTCAAGGAGATACGAGCAGGAGACCAGTTCGAGGTTGAGATATATCCACAGTTCAAGAAAATGGATGAAGTACCTCCGGAGGGTCGGAGTATCAAAAAGGACAATGACAAGGCTCAAAGGAATCTGAATGACAAGAACGCAAGGAAATATGTGGAGCGTCTTATCAATGAGAATTTCACGGACAGGGATTTGTGGCTCACGTTTACATATGACAATGAGCATCTCCCTCCGGACGGAGACATCGACGCAGCAATCAAGAACGTGCAGAAATTCATCCGACGGGTGAATTATCAGAGAAAGAAAAGGGGTCTCCCGAACGCAAGATATGTCTATGTGACCGCCTACAATCCGACAGAGGAAATCCGGTGGCATCATCACATTGTCATGGATGGCGACATGGACATGGATGTGGTTGAGGGATGTTGGAAACAGAGCAGCAGGAACGAGGTTCGGAGACTGCAAAAGGACGAGAACGGTTTGACAGGAATGGCAAAGTATATCGTCGAGGAAAAGAACAGGGTGAAATCGGAGAAACGGTGGAACTCCTCACAGGGATTGAGAGACCACGACATCAAGGTGGTTCATTCCAAGAGACCGACAGCAAAAGCCGGAGGATATAAGAAAATCGGAACATACGTCGAGACCATGAGAAAAGGACATGAGCAGGTTCGTGAGCAGATGTTGAAATGGTATCCGGATTTTGATTTTACAGATGCGGGAATCTATTACAACGATTTCAACTCAATGTTCTACATACGGGCGAGAATGAGGAAACGGAGGCAGCAATGAAAGCAAAAAGAAAGAGAAGAATGAGCAGGAGGAGACGGGAACGGACATATATTGCGGTGATGGTATTACTGGCGATCGCTGTGAGCATAGGTCTGACACGCTCTGTCATGCGAGATGACAAGGAATTTGAGGAGCATGAGCAGCAGTCGCAGGAGTTCAATGCACGGATGCAGAGAATCGACGAGAAAAGAGAGGCATCCGGACAAAATGCAATGCTTGAGCAGGTGCGAACATGGCAGCAGGAGCAGGACACAGAACCGGACAAGTATGCAGTATTTGACACCATGTCGGCAGACTGGGGAGGCGAGGAGGATGGATTCGTGCTCTATGAGATACCGGAGGAATACAGTCGGACAGGTGGCTATTTTCCGGAAAAGATGCAGGTATATACATATTGCGTCTGCAAGCAGTACGGGGTCAGATATGACCTTGTGGTAGCTCTGATTGAGAAAGAATCCGGATATAAATTCGACAAGGTTGGTGATGATGGTCATTCTATCGGGTACATGCAGATATATGAGGAGTGCCACAGAGACAGGATGGAGCGTCTGAACGTCACAGACCTCACGAACCCATATCAGAACGTACTCGTCGGGATTGATTACCTGTCGGAACTGATTGAGAGATACGGAACGATTCAAGATGCACTTGCAGCGTATAACTACGGGGAGCAGGGAGCAAAACAACATCTATGGAAAAACGGAATCTATGTGTATGAGTACAATCAGACCATCATGAGCCGGATGAAAGAAATCGAGGAGGAACTGGAGCAAGATGCAGGTGATTGAGAGGATTCTGCACATGTTGAGGGTCAAGGATTGCAGACATGTGTGTCTGTTCTGCGAATATTATGACATGTGCAAGCAGGAGATAGGCAGCAGGAAAGAGGTGAAAGAGAATGAACATGAGATATGCAATGAGAAGTGAGGACACGGAGCAAATCAATGTCGTGTCATGGGCGAACTGGAACATGAACCGCTATCCGGAATTGAAATGGCTGCACCATGTACCGAACGGAGGCAGCAGGAACAAGCAGGAGGCGGTGAAACTCAAACAGATGGGTGTCAAGGCGGGAGTGAGCGACCTTTGCTTGCCATATCCGAAAGGAATTTATTGCGGACTATACATCGAGATGAAGTTCGGAGACAACAGGCAGCAGGTATCACAGAAAGAGTTCCTCAAAGACATGGCAGAGGCAGGTCATTTCGTGGCGACCTGCTACTCCGCAGAGGAGGCAATCGAGGTCATCAAGAAATATTTATCTCTCAATAGTTGGAGGATGAACGATGTCATGATTGTGATGGGGCGAGCGAGTGGAAAGCAGGACGCAATCGAAAAGATGGTCATGGATATACCGAACAACAGCATCCTCAAGAATGGGGAAATCAAAGAGAGCAAACCGAGAAAGAAATGAGGAGGTGCAGCAGGATGACGGTCAAGGATGTTATGACGTTGCTTGAAAGTCCGGACAGGGTTCGGGTCATCAAGGACGGTGAGGAGATATACAACCAGTATTTCGCAAACATGGAGGTCGACAAGGACATTGTCGCACAGATAGGAGATGCAGAGGTCAAGAGATTCCGAGCAATTCCGGAGATCACTCACAGGAAATACAAGGAACGGGGTCTCATTGCACCGATGAAACCGGAGGAAACACCGGACTATTCTTTCAGAGATTTGCAGTTGTGTATATACCACACAATCACGATATAGCGGGGAGGTGAGGACATGAGGAAAATCATCATTGTGGCAGCAGTCGTTGTCATAGCACTGGGAGCAGGGTTCACATATACACTCTACAAGGTGGGCGAGGGGATGCACCTGCACCGCTGCGGATGGAGACAGCCGGACGACAGAGGTTTCATGTAACAGGTAACAAGAGGATAACAGGAGGAACAGAAAAAAATGAAAATTATTGCAGTTATGTCACCGAAAGGTGGAATCGGAAAGACAACGACATCGGATGCAATCGCCTACATGTTGGGAGAGGAGCAGGAGAAACGTGTTCTCATTCTCGACGGAGACCCACAGGGCGATACATCCAAGACATTCGAGGCATACGAGCCGGAGGGAACAGGAATGAGTGAACTGCTTGAGCGTCATGTGAGCGTAGGCGGGTCATACCGGACAACGGACTTGATAAGACCCACACAGTACAGTCACATTGACATCATTCCTGCAAACGGGTATCTCATGCAGACAGACATGAAACTGCTGCTCAAGCAGGAGGCAAATCAAGTCACGAGGCTGCGGGATGCACTGGAGGAAATATCCGAGGCATACGACTATTGCATTTGTGATTGTGGTCGTCTGCTTGATATGGTGGTCATCAACATTCTACTGGCAGCAGAACTCGTCATTGCACCCGTAAAGGTCGGAGGATATGAAAACGAGGCGATTCACAACTTGCAGGAGCAGGTTGACGACCTGCGGGAAATCAATCCGGAACTCCGAATCAAAGGTCTTGTGACCATGAGACAGAAAAACAAGACATCACTGGATTTCGAGGAGTGGATGAAAACCAGTTCCGGATTTGACATGTTCGTCACACCGATTCGTCGGTCGATTGTAGCGGAAAAGGCATCCATGAGAATGGCAGTCCTCCCACAGTTTTCAAAGAACTGCATCGTGTCACAGGACTATCGCAATGTGGTTCATGAGTTACTCAAGGAAATGGAGGGGTGAGCGTGGGAAAGAGAAAAATCACATGCAACAACAACTCATGCAAACATCACACTAATGGAGGATGCGACACCTGCATAACACTTGACGGTTCGGGAAAGTGCAAATCGTTTGAAAAAGGTTTTGCATATTACTTTCACATTGTATGGGATGCACTGGACAATAAAAATTTCATTGACATGGTCGAGATTCGCATGAATCCGGATTTGAAAACGGGATTGTTTTATGTGATGGAGTGCTACGATTTGGGATTCAGTGAGATGGAATGGGGAACGTGCCGGATGGTCATGCTCAAGGACGGGAAAGAGGGAAAACCTCTGAAATACGAGGAAATCATTGAGCGTGAGATGAACATGGAAAAGTTTTCAAAGCATCTTGAAAATTTCAACAATGGAATAATGCCACAGATGCAGCAGGAGCAGGAGCAGGACGCAGCAGGGCAGCAGGACAAGGAGGAAAAAGAGTTCGGGTGGTTGTCTCCGACAGGAGTTTTCACTGAATCACCGTTCGGAACTCATGAGGAATCAGCAGAACAAATCTGTGAGGAAAAAGGGTTCACGGAGGAATATTGGAACTGGGTGAAAGAAAATAGAGGCAATGAAATTAACCATCTCATGAGAGATTTTCTATCAGAGGTAAAGGGATATTGCTTGATTCACAATCCATCCGGATATACCGGATATATAGTGACAAACATGAAAAATCTGACAAAGCAACAGAAAGAGTTTTTATACGGTTATTTCATGGATATGGGAGACCGATTCAAAGCGGAACAATTCGTTGATTTTGATTAGAGAGGAGATTTGAACATGAGCGGTTTTTGCAGATGGTACGGAAAAGACATGGAGGATGTGACGGAACACGAACAGGAACAGTGCGAGGAGAACGGTCAAGACTGTCGTGAATGTCCGGATTTAGCAATAAAGGAACAGGAGGCAGCAGGACATGAACAATACAATACAGATTCTTGAATTATTCGGGGGAATTGGTTCGCCTCGATGTGCCTTGAGAAATTTGAACATCCCAACAAAAGCAATCGACTATGTGGAGATCAATGAAAAAGCAGTCCGGTCATACAATTCGATGTTCCGTGAGGAATTAGAATATAAAACACAGACGGTCGTCGGATGGAATCTGAAACCGGATATTTTGATTCATGGTTCGCCTTGTCAAGACATGAGCATCGCAGGACATCAAGGGAAAGCGACAGGAGACGGAAGAATCAACAGAGGGAAAGGTTCAGACGAGGGGAGCGGAACACGTTCCTCTCTCATGTGGGAGACAATACATATCATTGAGAATATGGGAGAATGGCGACCTCGCTATGTGATATGGGAAAACGTGAAGAATGTGAAATCAAAGTACATGAGACAGAATTTCGACAGATACATGGTCGAGATGGAAAAACTGGGGTACACGAATAATTATGCGGTTTTAGATGCAAGAGAGTTCGGATTGCCACAAGCGAGAGAAAGAGTGTTCACGATTTCTGTTCTGAACGGTGAAAAATTTGAGTTCGATGACCTCATAAGGACACCGATGCGAAACCTGCAAGAGTTCCTTGAGGATGACGTTCCGGACATCTACGATGTGACACAACCGTCTGTCCTTGCATGTATCGGAGAAAAAGGAATCCGGAGAGCGACGGTCATCAAAGATTGTGCATATACAATCACAACAAGGCAAGACCGGACACCTGCACAGGTCATCGACCGAGGAGATGGACGGTATCGGTATTTGACAGAGCGTGAGTGTTGGAGATTGATGGGATATTCAGACGAGGATTTTGACAGGGCGAAAGCAGTTCAAGAAAGAAACGGGAAATACTACAAGGCTTTATATGACCAAGCAGGGAACAGCATCGCAGTTCCGATATTTGAGAGCATATTCAGAAAGATAATTTTGCAGGAGGTCGCATGAGAGCGACAGAAAGAGAGGATTGAACATGGGAAACATCATCAACACAGCACCGTGTCGATTCTGCGGACAGATGGTGCAGATTGACAGCGAGGAGAAATTGACACAGCCACAGGCAGAGGAACAGGCGACAATGTCCTGCACCTGCGAACAGGCGGTTGAGTATCAGAAAGAGAAACAGAGGAAAGAAAAGGCGATGCAGAACGTCGCTGCATTGTTCGGAGAGGCAGCAGCACCGGAAAAGAGATGCAGTGAGGGCATCGTGAATATTCTCAAGGCAGCAGTTGAGGAGATATACACCGGAGGACTGGCAAAGGTCACTCTGAACCTCCGAGGCGGGGTCAAAGCATCTATATCGCAGAATAGCAAAGGCGAGATAAACGTCGAGCGTACAGAGACCAAAAAGCAGAAATTAACAGAATAGGGGAGCGGGTGCGTGTGACCGAAAGAGAGATATGCGGGTCATTCCGGAGAGCAGAGAATCAAAAGCAACAGATTCAGATTTTGACGGAACTGACCTGCAAGAGTAAATATCAGATAATCGGTATATTGCTGCGGAATGGCGAGAAAGTACCGAAAAGCATTGAAAACCAGTTATTCAAGAGACTGGATGCACTCGACGCACAGATTTTCGAGTGTGAAATGGAATACAAAGAAATCGTGACCGCATTGACGGGAGAAAACAGGAGGAAAGAAGATGGCAACAGGATTCAGCGTCATGGACGCACTGAACAAGAACAGCAAGGCAGGAGTTGACGAATCACCGAGAGCGAGATTCCGGACAAAGGACATTTCAATTTTCAAGATGTACCGGAACAAACTCAATTTCTATGATTTGGCAGATATTGAGGAACTTGCAGGAGACATCCTCATGTATGGTCTCAAACAGAATCTTGAGGTCGTATTTGAACCGAATGAGCAGGGCGAATATAGAATCGTGGCAGGTGAGAGACGGTGGCTTGCACTCAAGCACCTTGTCGAGCAGGGATATAAAGATTTTGAGATTGCGACCTGCAAACTGACCACACCGCAGGACGAGGACGAGGAGCAGGTGGAAATCATCATCGCAAACGCATACCGGACAAAGTCTCTCAAGGATGTCATCGAGGAGGAACAGCGTCTCAAAGCGTGTCTTGAGCGTATGAAAACGGATGGAAAGAAAATCAAAGGATATGACCTCCAGTCCGGTCGCCTCCGTGATGTTATCGCATCAATGCTCAAGATGTCAAAGACCAAGATCGCACAGATTGAGAGCGTCAACAACAATCTGATTCCGGAGTTTCGGGAGGAACTCAACAACGAGCGTCTCACATTCTCCGCAGCGTACGAGTTGAGTGGGATGTCTCCGGAGATGCAGCAGGAGGCACTTGCAAAATACAAGGAAAACGGAGAATTGTCCTATACGGAAATCAAGGACATGAAATCACCGCAGAAACCGGAGCAGGAGCAGGATGCAGCAGGGCAGCAGGACACCGTGTCAGATTCAGACACAACAGGGCAGCAGTCATCAGAAAACAGCATGAATCCTCCGGAAGAAAAGAAAGCGGGCGACGATTATGAGACACCGCATCCGGAGGGAATCACATCAATCTGCTATTCCTGCACAGAATACGAGACCTGCAACGTAAAGACCGGAACATGTACCTCATGCGACCAGTACAAGAACCGTGCAGAGGCATACAAGACAGACGAGCAGAGATATAACGAGGAGCAGGATGCAATCGACCGTGAGACGAAAAAGAAACTCCGTGAACAGGCAGAGGAGGAGAAGATGAACAACCTCCCGTCAGACACACAGGAGAACGGTCAGAAAGTGCATCACATTAAACTGGGAGCGACATTTTTTGAGGAGGTTGCATCCGGAGAAAAGACATTTGAACTCCGGAAGAATGACAGAGGCTATAAAAAAGGCGACATCCTTGAGATGATGGAGTTCAAGGACGGAAAGAACACAGGACGCACCGTGAGAGTGCTTGTGACATATATCCTTGAGGAGTTTGCAGGTCTTGAGGACGGATATTGCATCATGGCAACATCACTCATGAAAGAGGATGCTGAATGATGGTGGTGGAATAAGGAGGAAAAGGCAATGGATAACATCAGACGAGGAGAGATATTCTATATCGCACGAGGGGGGGCGACGAACGGGAGTGAACAATTTGCGGACAGACCCGCAGTTGTAGTCAGCAATGACGAAAACAACAAGCACTCCGGAGTGATTGAGGTTGTGTATATGACGACGCAACCGAAAACAGACCTCCCGACACATGTGACCGTCCGCAGTACCGGACGATTATCCACAGTATTGTGTGAACAGGTATCGTCAGTATCGACCGACCGTGTGAATAACTACATCGGGCAGGTATCGGAGCAGGAAATGAAAAACATCGACATCGCTCTCATGATTTCCTTACAGTTGAGCGGTGGAGGAAAGACATCAAAGCAGTACAATGAGACGATTCAGAAACAGCAGGAGGAAATTGAATACTATCGCAACAAAATTCAAGCGATGCAGCAGTCGTTAGAAGAAAAGAAAACCGAAAAGCCACAGGAGGCAGCAGGAGAGACATCGGAGATTGTTGTGAGGCTTGAGACCGAGCGTGACACATTCAAGGCACTATATGAGCAGTTATTTGAGAGGCTGCTGACTATGGGAGGAACAGGAAATTGAAAAAAGGGCAATTAAAAGCATTATTCATTGAGGCAAAGGGAACAGGTCAGAAATACATCGGTGTGATGATTCAGACAGAGGGCAGCAGTGAGCCGGAGGTCATCATCAATCCGAAAGAGAATTTCAATGCAAAATTCGACTATTACATGGCAGCGTATGACGATGATTTGATTCTGATTGCAGCAAAAGGGAAAAAGGACATCAGAATCACGGGAGCAGCAGCGGGAGCATCGTTCGAGGACATCCAGTCACAACTCATTGATGAAAAAGCGTCATCCGGATGGAAAGAACAGATTGCGGATGCGGTGGACAGGGTTGTCGATAAGATGCTGAAAGAAACTCCTCCGGAAACGGAGGAGGAGAGACAGAACTGCGAGACCATGAGAGAGACAATCAAAGGAATGTTCCTCACGCAGAGACGTTCAAAGACAGAGGCAGCGTTCATCACCGAGAATATTGACAGATATGAGGAATTGTTTGAAATCTGCATGAATGGAGATGATGCACAGTTCAAAAAGGGCATCACGGAATTGCAGAAAGCACAGAATGAGTATGTTTTGCAGAAAGAGAGGGAAAACGGATGAACAAGGTCATTTTGATGGGTCGTCTCACGAGAGACCCGAATGTCAGATATTCACCGAGAAATAATTCACAGGAGGAAATGGCAATCGCACGATATACACTTGCGGTTGACCGCAGAGGAGCAAAAGACGGGCAGCAGTCAGCGGATTTCATTTCCTGCGTTGCGTTTGGACGAGATGGAGAGTTCGCAGAAAAATATCTCAAGCAGGGAACGAAAGTGGTTGTCACTGGACGGATTCAGACGGGGTCATATACGAACAGAGACGGTCAAAAGGTCTATACCACGGACGTGATTGTCGAGGAACAGGAATTTGCAGAGAGTAAGAAAGCAGCAGGGCAGCAGGACGGGAACAACGGAGGGTATTCGGACGCAGGTGACGGTTTTATGAATATTCCGGACGGAATCGACGAAGAACTCCCTTTCAATTAGGTGCGGAGGAGGATGGAGACATGGGATTCGTGGAAAAGGTGAAAAACGTCATTTCAAAACTGCGGGCAGCGGGAAAGACAGAGAAAGAGGTGTCTGAAATCATCGAACAGGCAGCAGAGGCAGCAACGGTCTTGAAAAAGACGGAATCTCCGGAGCATCCGGAGAAAATCAAGGCAGCAGGAGGAGAAAACCTGCAAGATGCTCTTTTGAAAGTGGGAATCAGTGCAAAAGAGGCATTGACCGCATTTGAGAGCATATACAGACTGAGGAGGCAGGAAAAGTCGAATAATTGGAGGAAATATCATGGCTTGCCTCTGAAAAGGTCAAAAGGAGGAAAACGACGTGGAGACAGAAAAAGAAATGACAGCAATTCAGAAAACACAGGTATATCTTGAGAATTATCGGGAAATAGAGCGATATATCAAGGATGCAATTTCGGAAGTATCACAGATTGACGATGTATCAAGATATAACATTTCGGCAGAGAAAGCGTTCCTCCAGTCCATCAGAGAGTGCAAGGCAGAGACGGTCATTCTGTTCGAGCACATGAAAAAGGCTCTTGCATCGCTGAAAGAGGATGCAGAGGCAGCAGGTGAGGGGTACAAGTACGACGCACTTGAGGCAGTATATATCAAGGGCAAGTCATACGAGGATATTGTGAGGGAGACAGGATGCGGAAAGAACTCACCGAAAAAGTGGTGCAGATCAATGACAGAACGTCTCTCAATCAAATTATTCGGTGCAAAAGCAATCGAAAATGACAAAATCGGAGTGAAATGAGAGTGAAAACGGGGTGAAATGAGGGTGATTTCGGGGGTAAAAAGTGGGTGAACAAAAGCAAATATAAACGTGCTAATATGATAACGTGAACAGTTGAGTGAGCGATTGCAGAGATGCAGTCGCTTTTTTCTTGCCTGTTTGCCCTCCTGTTATATGCGGGCAGCAGGACACTATCATGTGCGATGTATGCCCGCCTCTTGAAAGACATGAGAGGCAGCAGGAGACCGATGGACAGAGAGGAGTGAGCAGTGTGTTATTGAAAGCATGTAAGGGATGCGGTCGCCTTATCCCACAGGCATTGACCATGTGCGAGCAGTGCGAGGCAAGGCAGCAGTCAAGGCATGTGACATATAACAATACACGCAGAGACCCACGAGCAGCAGAGTTCTATCTGTCAAAGGAATGGCGGGAGTTGAGACCTGTCATCATGAGTGTGTATGAATATGTGGATATATATGCTCTGTATGTTGAGCACCAGTTGATAACACTGAAAGATTCAGACCCCATCCACCACATCATAGAACTTGAGGAGGACTGGGAGCAGAGGTTGAACCCATTGAACTTGATACCCTTGAGCCATCGGACACACAACACAATCACAGCACTATATAAACAGAGCAATGCAAGCATGAAAGCAACACAGACACAGTTGAGGTCGCTGATTGATTACCATTTCAAAGAGGCAGGGGGATATGAAAAAGTTTTATGTGACCGTTTCTTAGTCGCACCCCCTCTTTTCTTTGGAGAAAACTCCCCACGAGAAAATCAAGACACAGGGGAGTGACGAAAAGGTGTCAGAATGTGACACGAAACTCGTGAACACTGGACGGAAAGGGGGTTGATGCTGCATGGCAGGACAGAGACAACCGACCGATTTGGTGGTCATGAAAGGGAAAAAACACCTCACAAAAGCAGAGATTGAGGCGAGAAAAAATGCAGAGGTGGTCGCCCCAAACGACAAAGTCAAGCCTCCGGCATATTTGACACCGGAACAAAAGAAGAAATTCCGGAAATTGTCAAAAGAACTGCTTGCAATCAAACTCATTGCGAACGTGGATTGTGATGCACTGGCGAGATTACTGATTGCACAAGACCAATACATCGAGATAACGGACAAAATCAGAGAAACTCCGTTGATGGTCGATGTTCCGGTCTATGAGATGCGAGAGAATCCGGACACAGGAGAACAGGAACGTGTACAGGTCGGAACACGGGAGGTTGTGAACGGTGAGAGGGAGCGTCTCATGATTATACAAGACCGCTGCATGAAACAATGTCGGCAGGGGGCATCGGATTTCGGAATGACGGTCAGCAGTCGGTGTCGGTTGGTAGTTCCGAAAGCAAAGGAAACAAAACCGGAGAACAAATTCGCCAAGTATGCGAGTTCATAAATGGCAGCAGGGGCAACAGTGACCGACCGTTGCACACAATACGCTCTTGATGTCGTTGCAGGTGTCATCGTTGCAGGTGAATATGTCAAACTGGCATGTCAAAGGCATCTTGACGACCTTGAAAAAGCAAAAGCAGCACCATACAGATTCTATTTCGACGTTGAAAAGTCCGAGGAAATCATCAATTTTGCGGAAGAATTAACGATCGCAGAGGGTGACGAACAGGAGAATGTGACAGCGTACCCGTTCCAGTGTTTCATTTTGGGGTCATTGAACGGGTGGAGGACGAAAGAAAAGGGTCACAGACGGTTCAGAACGTCCTATGTGCAGTTAGGCAGACAGAACGGAAAATCGTTCATCAACGGAATTTTAGCGTGTTACTATGGCAATTTTGACGGGTACAAATACGGAAAAATCTTTTGTACTGCGACAAAACAAGACCAAGCGAACATTGTTTTTGATGAAATTGTAAAATTCATCAATTCCGACGAGGATTTGTCGGAGTGGTTCAAGGTGCATGAGCATAATCACACGATAGATTGTCTCTGTACACATTCGGAAATCAAGGCATTATCCGGAGATACCAAGTCACTGGACGGACACCGTGCATATTTGGGAATCGTTGACGAATACCACGCTCACAAGACAAATCAGATGTACAAACTGCTTGAGGGAGGTATCAAGAAATTAAAATCCGCACTGATCTCCGTCATAACGACAGCGGGGTTCGATTTGAAATCGCCTTGCTACAAGTTATATGAGTATTGCTGCAATCTGCTGAAAGGTGTGTTTGAGAACGACAGTCAGTTCGTGTATATAGCACAGTTGGACACAGCGGATGACCTATACAAAAAGGAGAACTGGATAAAAGCAAACCCGATTCTCGAATATGACGAGGATGCACTGGAGAATCTCGTTCCGATTGCGAACACTGCCCGTGATATGGGCGGGGAAGATTTGCGAGATTTCCTCGTTAAGCAGTTAAACATGTGGATGCAGTGGTCAAACGCACTGTACATCAAGGACATTAAAGACTGGAAACGATGTGCAGCATTGCGAACGCTCAAGGATTTCAGAGGCTCAAAATGTTATGTCGGAGTTGACCTGTCGTCCGGAGGCGACTTGACATCCATCGCAATCGTCATCCCGTACATGGTTGACGGTGTGAAAAAGTATTTTGTGCATACTCACTCATTCATACCTGCGAGCAGAGTGGACGAGCATATCAAGACGGACAAAGTTCCGTATGATGTATGGATTTCAAAAGGTCTCGTGACAGTCACGGAGACACTGGGAGGAATAAAGACAGATTACAAGTACATCATCAAGTACCTTGAGGATTTAATCAAACAGAATGATTTGAAACCTCAACTTGTGTGTTATGACCCACACAACGCATCTGCGTTCCTGTCAGACCTTGAGGCACTGGGATTCGATTCTGTGGCAATTACACAGACAGCAAAGGAACTCAATGACGCAACAGTTGATTTCAGACTGGAGATAAAAGCAGGAAACGTCGTGATTGAGGGAACAGAAGTCGGAAAAGGCAAGGTTGTTCCGTTCGATGAACTGCTGACGTGGTCGATTGCAAACGCAAAGACTATCTCGAACAGTTACGGTGAAATCAAAATCGACAAGGCACTCGACGAGGACAGAATCGACCCGATTGACGCAATCATCGACGCATGGAAAGCAGCAATGAAAGAGGAGTACAAGCCGGACACAAATGAGGTTGTGAATGAATGGCTTGAAATGTATGAGAAATACATGGGGAAAGGCGGTGAGAAAGAATGAACCCATTTAGAAAAATAGCAAACAGTTTGATGAACTGGTGGAAAGGTGAAACTGCACCGGAGGTCAGTGATTCAACGGAACTGACAGGCGGGGTGATGACGCTCAACTCACCGTCATTCCTTGAGAGCATGGGTTTAAGCAGGAGGAGAAAGACAACATCAGAGGTGACATATTTCACATGTCTCAAGATGCTGTCGGAAACTCTTGCGAAAATGCCTATCAAATATTATCAGAGAACGGACAAAGGAATCATTGAGGCAGAACAGACGGACACGTCGAGACTGCTGACCAAGAGACCGAACCCGTTCATGACACCGACGGTATTTTGGAACACAGTGGAAATCAACCGCAATCACTACGGGAACGCTTATGTGTACATGAGAAAGAAATTCATCCGGAAGAAATACGGAGGAGAGGTCAAAATTCTTGACCTGTGGGTGATGCAGTCGAATTGTGTTCAGATTGTTGTGGATGATGCAGGCATATTCGCAGGAAAAGGACGCTTGTGGTATGTCTACACAGACCCGACATCCGGAAGTCAGTATGTATTTGACACGAGTGAGGTCATGCACTTCAAAACATCATTCAGTTTTGACGGTGTGACAGGTTTACCAGTTCAGCAGATTCTCCGTGACACGATTTCCGGAGCATCAGCGTCACAGAGATATATGAACAGCCTATATGAGAGCGGACTGACAGCAAAAGCGACGCTTGAATATACGGGAGAGTTGAATGATAAAGCGAAAGAGGCACTTGTGAAGTCGTTCGAGGATTTTGGCAGCGGAGCGAGGAACACAGGGAAAATCATTCCCGTACCGTTAGGGATGAAACTGACACCACTCGACATCAAATTGTCAGATTCACAGTTCTTTGAATTGAAAAAATACACTGCATTGCAGATCGCAGCAGCGTTCGGTGTGAAACCGAATCAAATCAACGACTATTCAAAGTCGTCCTATGCAAACAGTGAGCTGCAGCAGTTGTCTTTTTACGTTGATACAGAACTGTTCGTCATCAAGCAGTATGAGGAAGAAATCAACTATAAAATGCTGACGGACGAGGAACAGGATGACGGTTTTTATTACAAATACAATGAAAAAGTTCTTTTCCGGACAGATTCAAAGACACAAATGGAATACCTGAAAAACGGTGTCAGTGGCTCAATCATGAAACCGAATGAGGCACGACGCAAACTTGACCTCCCCGATGGAGAGGGTGGCGACACTTTACTTGCAAATGGCAGCATCGTTCCGCTGACAATGGCAGGAGCAGCATATCAGAAAGGTCAAATCGAGCAAGAGGAGACCGAAAAACCGGAGCAACCGGAGGAAGAAACAGAGCCGGACACAGAGCAGCCGGACACAACAGGACAACCGGACGAAACCGACGAGGCAGAGGACGAGGAAGAACAGGAGGGAGGTGAATAATCATGGCAAAGAAAAGACGTTTTGATTTCACAAAAAAGAATAAACGCAGCGGAAAAGTTGAAAATGTCGGCTATTTGGATTTGGAACAGGACGAGGAACAGAGCAGATGTTCCTTGTATTTCTACGGTGACATTGTATCAGCAACATGGGAATCCATGTGGTTCGAGGAGGACAGATGCCCGCAGGACATCGCAGATTTCCTCAACCAGTTGGATGGGTATGAGGACATCGACATCTATTTCAATTCCGGTGGCGGTGATGTATTCGCAGGACTGGCAATCTATAACCAGTTGAAACGATACTCCGGACACAAAGTCGGATATGTTGATGGAATGGCTGCGTCAATCGCATCTGTCATCATGTTCGCATGTGATGAACTGCATTTTGCGACAGGAGCACAGGCGATGATTCACAAGCCTTTATGTATGGCATGGGGCAACGCAGACGATTTCAAAGAGGTCATCAAACAACTTGATTTATGCGAGGATTCAATTCTCGACGTTTACGAGGAACACTTGAAAGAGGGTGTGACGAGAGACAAAATCAAGTCTTTCATGGCGAAAGAAAAGTGGTTCAGCGGTGCAGAACTGGCAGAGTATTTCGACGTTTTGATTGATGAAAAGGCAGCAGTCGCAGCGTGTGCATCAGATTATTTTGAAAAATACAACCATGTTCCGGAGAGCATCAAAGGAACAGCCACAAAGGACATTGTCGATGCGGTGCTTGCGGAACTGGAGAACAGGAACAATGCAGCAGCAGAGGCAGAGAAACAGAGAATCGAGGCAGAAAAGCAGGATATTCTTGCAGACCTCGACATGTATGGAATTTAAGAAAGAGAGGACATGATTCATGAACAAGGAAATGCAGAAACTGTTGAAAGCAATCAACGACAAAAAGAATGAGGTCAAGAGCCTTGTGAACGATGGAAAACTCGACAAGGCAAAGGCAGCAAAAGAGGAACTCAAAGAGTTACAGGAAAAGTTTGACCTCCTGTTCGATTTGGACGAGGAGGAACATGAGGAGATCGAGGACAAGGTGGCGACGGGAACAGCAAAGACCATCGGGGCAAAAGCAGACAAGAAAAACCTCGTGAAAGCGTTCGTCAATATCGTCAAATGCGGATTCTTAAAGAGAGAACCGGACGAGGGAGATGTCAAGGTGTACAAGGATGCGTTAAGCACAGACACCACAAAGGGAGACGATGATGAAATGGGAATCGGTGTCACCGTTCCGGAGGACATCAGAACAGACATCATCGAGTTAAGACGTTCAGAGGATAATCTGGAGCAGTATGTCAATGTGGAGGGAGTGACCACAAAGAGCGGTTCTCGAAACATTGAGGTCGATGCAGATTCCACTCCGTTCGACAATGTGGACGAGGAGGCGGATTTCCCCGACATGGATGAGCCGAAGTTCAAAAAGATTGTGTATGCAATCAAGAAAAAAGGTGGCATCTTAAAAATCACCGCAGAACTGTTTGAGGACACCGCAGCCAATGTCATGGCATACATCAACAAATGGATTGCCAAGAAAACAAAGGCGACAAGAAATGCGATGATTCTCAAGGTTGCGGACGAGATGACAAAGGGAAAAGAGGTTGTGATTTCCACAATCGACAGCCTCAAGGACGTGTTCAACGTGGGTCTCGACCCTGCTATCACAACCGGAGCAATGGTCATCGCAAATCAGAACGGGTACAACTACCTCGACAAGTTAAAGGATAAGGATGGAAAGTACATTTTGCAGCCGAATCCTACACAGCCGACACAGATGATGTTGTTCGGTAAATATCCGATTGTCAAGGTGTCAAACAGGACTGTGAAATCTGAACCAGTGTACTCACCTGCGTTCACAATCTCCGGTAGCAAATTAGCAATCGACGGAACAACCACAGCAATCGACGCATCAGCAACGTCCGACGTAACAGCATGGAAAGTCGTGAAAGGAAAGTATGTTGTAACTTGCAAAGGACAGGAGCAGGAAACGACAGTCGATGCAAAGGTGTCCGCATACAAGCATCCTGTGTATATGGGCGACTTAAAAGAGGCTATCACATTATTTGACAGAAATGTCATCACAATCGACATGAACGACAAGGCAGCAGGTTTGTGGGAGAAAGACATGACCGGAATCAAGGTTCGTGACCGTTTCGACGTGCAGCCTGTTGATGATGGAGCAATCATCAAAGGCAACATCACGGAAGTTGTGCAGGGATAAGAAATGCAGCAGGGCGGGAACACCCGCCCTGTGATTGAAAGCAGGTGAATGAAATGACGGACGAGGAAAAGAAAGAGTATAGAGACAAACTGGTTGAGGACTGCATGAAATACAATCACATCGACTATGACGACGACAAGGACATTGTCGAGACTATGGTTGAGGCGATTGCATCAGAGGAATTGATGGAACTGATTCCGAATTTCGACCCATACAATTTGACCGCCCGTCAGAGATTGCTTGTATATTCTTTCGTCAAGGAATTGTATGACCACAGGGAGAAGTATCAGAACGGTACACAGCAACTCACAAATGCGGTCTCAACCATGCTACTCAATGAAAAGTATGGAGGGAGCAGTGAATGACCGGACGGGTGAAAATAATCAGAGTGACCACAGAAATCAAGGAGGGCAGGAAAGAACCGACCACAGAGGTGTTTTATGAGTGTTGGTGCGATGTTCAGAGTTTGGGAACAAATGAGAAATACACAGCACTGCAAGCAGGTCTTGAGAACACCATTGTTTTCAAGGTTCGGAATTGCAAGCGGATGAAAGAGGTCAGAAAGAAAATGAAAGAGTTCTATGCAGAGTATGACGGAACACGATTCGACATCTATGACGCATCACCGATGTTCACAGATAACGGATGGGTGCTTGTGAAATGTCGTGCGGTTGCATAGGTGTCACATTCTGACACGGAGGTGAGGACATGAAAATTGACATTGAGTTCAAAGGACTGGAGGAACTGGTAAAAGCGTTTGAAAGTGCTGCATCGGATGAAGATATTGCACAGGTGAATAAAACGATCGCTGAAAAAGGAGAACCAGTTGTACAGAGAATCATGTCCGGAAAAATCCCAAAGTCAAAGGACATCAAAAAAAGTGGGCGAGGGTTCGGTTCAAAATCATCAGTGTCCGCACATGCAGCAGATGAAATCCCTATCGGGAAAGTAAAGGTGAACGGTACGGGAGCGACAGCAGATGTCGGATGGGAAAAGAACACACAGGACGAGGGCGGTCATTTCTACGTCCGTTTTATTAACTGGGGAACGATTTACAGACCGCCACAAGAGTTCATATATGCAACAGGCAGGGAGGCAGATGCAGAACTGCAAAAGATAGCAGAACAGGAATATCAAGCGTATTTAGACAGGACAGTGGGGTGATAAGCATGGACAGCAGTCCGGACATCATAAAAGACGCATCAGACGCACTCAAGCCGATAGAGGACAGAGGAATCACCGTGATGCAGGGGTGGTATGACAAAGACCTCAACAAATGTCATGTGACATTGTGGGATTTGGGCGAAACCGATGATAATTTTTCGGATGATGATGCGGAGGGAGTGACACTTTCCTTGCAAGTCACCATTTTCTCAAAGGAGGACGAGGTGGAACTGGCAAGGGAAATCAAGTCTCTCATGAAAGAGAATGGGTTCTCATTCGAGGGGAGAAACGGAGACGATTCAAAACCGGAGGATGGAATCTATATGAAAGCACAGCGATTCACAAAATATTATGAAAGCGAGGAAAAATCATGAGCGAAACAGTAACACAGGTAAATGAAACCACACAGCAGATTGTAAGGAGTAGAACTTGCGGTCTGAAAGATTTCTACATCGCACTGGTGCAGAGCAATACTGCAACAGCATACACAGCCGGAACTCCGGTGAAATTAGCAAGGGCAATCAAAGCGAAAATTGATGAAAAGTGGACAAGTGAGAAAATCTACTCCGACGATAACACCGAGGAGGTCATCACCTCATACGAGGGAACAGATGTCGAACTGGAAATCAATGCTCTTGCACCGCAGGACAGAGTGATTCTGTTCGGGCAGTTGTACGAGAAAGGATTCTTGAGAAAGTCATCTGACGACAGAGCACCGGAGGTCGCTGTCGGATGGAGAGAAAGAAAACTCAACGGAAAATATGAGTTCAAGTGGCTTTATGTCGGAAAGTTTGCAGAGGGTATCAGCGAGGAGGCAAGCACTAAAGAGGGAAAACTGTCACCTACAACCAAGAGCATCAAGGGCAGTTTCTACGAGCGTAGCATCGACAATCTGTATGAGGTATCTGTTGATGAATCCAACCTTGTAGCAGAGGACACGGATGCAGCAACAGCAATCAAAGACTGGTTCTCAAAAGTGCAGGAAGCACCGGACGCAGCAGCGTAAAACAAGAGAGGATATAACAGGAGGATAATTCAATGAATAGAAAAATTATCGTGAATCATAAAGAGTTCAAAATGGAGAAAATGTCTGCGGACACATACATGGAATATCTCGATCTTGCAGAACAGATTGACGCTGCGACATCCGAGAGAGCGTCAAAAAGATACTCACGACAGGAAATTGAGGCGATGATGTTGTTCATCTGCAAAGCATACGGAAATCAGTTCACGGTTGACGAGTTAAAGGACGCAGAGAGCGGACTGGATGCAGCAGGAATCGTCATCGAGTTCAACATGATTGACATGGGAATCGCAGAGGAAATGAACAAGAGAATGGACAAGATGATGAAAAATTTTCAGAGTGGCAAGTGATTCCGGAAATAACAATCACTTGCAGCACAGGAAAAGTATTCATCAATAACATAACGGTTGAGCAGTACAAGAAATATGCTGCACTCATGGAGAAAAACGGTTCGGACAAAATAACGGATGCACTGTTTTTCAACAAAAGAATTATTCAAGAGATATTCGGAAACAGGATGTCTCTCGATGAACTGGGTGAGGTGGATGTCATTGAATTTCTGACAGCATCAAAGGGGATTCATTTCATCATGCAGGATATTGTTTCCGATGCGTTGCTGAACATTGTCGAGACAGAGCCAATCGAAAGAGAGACATCTGCGTTCGACGAATATGACCGTGAGAATGGGTATGAGGACGAGGAGCAGGAAGAACAGAACACATGGAAGATATGCGGAGAAATCGTTGACCGTGTGACAAAAATTGCGATTCGGCTCATGCGGGAATCATACGGGCAGTGCATGAAAGAAAATATCATTGAACTGCTGAAATATCTGAAATTTGAACTTGAAACGGTGAACGAGAACACATAACACAGAGAGGAGGAGAACCGATGGCACATACAAGCGTGAAGATTTCAGCAAATTCGTCTGATTATCAGTCACAAATGAAATCCGCTGCGTCACAGATGAAAGTGTTATCCAGTGAGTTCAAACTGGCACAGACGCAAGCAAAAGCGTTCGGTTCGGCAGCAGACCAACTCAAGGCGAAAGCCGAGAGCCTCACTCAAAAAATCACTCTGCAAAAGAATATCGTTCAATTAAACAGTGAGCAACAAGCAAAACTCACACAGAAACTTTCAGACCAAAAGACAAAGCAGGAGGAATTGAAAACAAAGGTCGAGGCAGCAAAGAAAGCCTATGAGGATTCAACAAAGGCGACCGGAGCAAATTCAGAGCAGTCAAAGGCACTGAAAGAGGAACTCGACAAACTGGAGCAGGAATTTAAGGCAAACGAGACAGCAATAGGAAAGACGGAGACTGCTCTTGCAAATCAGACCACAAAGACGAACGCATCAAAAGCATCACTCGTCGAGATGGAATCTGAACTCGAAAAAGTAAACAAGGAACTGAAAAATCATAAACTGAATGAATTTGCAAGCGGTTGTGACAAAGCAGGACAAAAGATGGAGAGTTTCGGAAAGAAAATGTCCGTCGTTTCTGCGGGAATTGCTGCAATAGGAGCAGCATCAATCGCATCGTTCAAGGAACTCGACGAGGGATATGACACGATAGTGACAAAGACCGGAGCAACCGGAGAGGCACTGGAGGGATTGACCGCATCTGCGGACAATGTTTTCGGAAGTATGCCGGAGGACATGTCAACGGTCGGAGAGGCTATCGGTGAAGTAAACACGAGATTTCATTCGACAGGAGAGGAACTGGAGAGCCTGTCAACGCAATTCATTCAGTTTTCGAGCATAAACGGAACGAATGTGACACAGTCTGTTGACCAAGTGGACAAAATCATGAAAGCGTGGAACATAGACACATCACAGACGGGGAATCTGTTGGGATTGCTGACATCAAAAGCACAGGAGACAGGAATTTCCGTTGACAAACTCGAAAGTTATGTACTGGATAACAATTCAGCGTTCAAAGAGATGGGGTTGTCATTACCACAAGCAATCAATTTGATGGCTCAATTCGATGCGAACGGTGTTGATTCTACGACAGCACTGGCAGGACTGAAAAAGGCATTGCAGAACGCAACAGCCGAGGGAAAGTCAATGGATGTCGCACTGGAGGAGACAATCGGCAGCATTAAGAACGCAAAGACGGACACAGAGGCTTTACAGATTGCGACAGAACTGTTCGGGAAAAAGGGTGCTGCGGAAATGGCGACAGCAATCCGAGAGAACAGAATTGACCTCACAAGCCTGTCATCCTCAATGTCAGAATATGGAACGACGGTCGAGGACACATACAACGGAACACTCGACCCGATTGATAATGCAACAATAGCGATAAACAATGCAAAACTGGCATTGTCAACACTGGCGACAACAGCACAGACCGCAGCAGCACCAGTCATCGAAAAGGTGACGACAAAGATTCAAGAACTGACAAAGTGGTTCACCTCTCTTGACGAGGGGCAACAGCAGACAATCATCAAGGTCGGTCTTGTGGTGGCTGCGGTGGGTCCTTTAGCAATCGGATTCGGAAAAGTAGCACAGGGAATATCGACGACGGTGAAAACAGGTCAACAGTTTGCATCGTTTGTCGGAGGAATCATCGCAAAGATAACAGCCAAGACAGCAGCAACCGCAGCAGGAACAGCAGCAGACACAGCAGGGGCAGCAGCGGAGGCAGCACATACCGCAGCAACAGCGACAGCGACCGGAGTGACTGGAGGAATGACGGTGGCACAGACCGCCCTCAATGCAGTCATGAATCTGTGTCCGATTATTTTAATTGTGACACTGATTGCAGGACTGATCGCAGCAGGAATCGCTTTATATAAAAACTGGGATAAGGTCAAAGAAAAATTATCCGAGTTGTGGAGTAACGTCAAGGAGAAATTCAACGCAATCAAGGAAACCATAACGGGAGCGTTCTCGAAAGCAAAAGAGGCGGTCACGAATAAGGTGAACGAGATAAAAGATTCGGTTGCGAATAGTGCAGTCGGACAAGCAGCGACAAAGACGTTTTCAGCGGTGAAAAATACTGTCACAAAGTTCATGGGGGCAGCAGTTGACACTGCAAAGGAGAAACTGGGGAACATGAAAACCGCCTATGAGGAAAACGGGGGCGGTATTAAAGGAGTAGTTGCAGCAGGATGGGAGGGAATCAAAGGCTATTACACAGCCGGATTCACGTTCGTTGATAATCTGTCGGGAGGAAAACTGACAGAAATCAAGACAAAATTCTCCGAAAAGACATCGGAAATCAAGACGAAAGTCTCCGAGGGTTGGGAGAATATGAAAACGACGGTCACATCCAAGATGACCGAGTGGAAAACAAACGCATCAAATAAACTGACGGAAATCAGAACCGATTTCACGACGAAGATTTCCGGAATACAGTCCTATGTGTCAACCGGATGGTCTCACATGAAATCGACGATTTCAACGACGATGCAACAGTGGAACACAGATGCGAGCAACAAACTCCTGTCACTCAAGAACGATTTTACAAACAAGGTCGAGAGCGTAAAACAGGGATGGTCAACGAGGTTTACAAACATCAAGGACACAGCGACGAATCTCATGGAGACCGCAAAGACCAATGTTTCCACAAAACTGGAAAATATGAAATCTGCCTATAACGAAAAAGGCGGGGGCATGAAAGGAATTGTGTCGGCTACATTCACAGGCATCAAGGACACGATGAACTCGCTCATGTCCACAGCGAACACGTTGACAGGTGGAAAACTCGACAGCATCAAGTCATCTTTCTCGACAAAATTGAACGGTGCTCTTTCAACGGTCGGTTCAGTCATGGAGAGCATACGAGCAAAATTCAGCGAAAAGATGGAATCCGCAAAGACAGCGGTCTCAAACGCTATCGACAAAATCAAGGGATTTTTCAATTTTGAGTGGTCATTGCCACATTTGAAAATGCCACATTTTAGTATATCCGGTTCGTTCAGTCTGAACCCTCCATCTGTACCGTCATTCGGTGTTGAATGGTACAAAACAGGAGGAATCATGACAAGTCCGACAGTGTTCGGAATGAATGGAACGAGGCTCATGGTCGGAGGAGAGGCAGGAGCAGAGGCAATTTTGCCACTTGCAGAGTTCTACACAGAATTGAACTCAATGCTTGACCGAAAGCTGAAAGCGATCAATCAGAATGTGAACGCTTTTATCGAGGTTCACAACTATATTGACGGAGACGAAGTGGCAAGCAGAACGACCGAAAAGGTCAGTGATAATCTTGCAATAGCAACAAAAAAACGGAGGTGAGGACATGAAAATTGACAGCATAGACATTCGGTCATTCGATGCAAAGCAGTTGACAGTTGATTTCGAGCCTCCACAGACGGGGGTGACGGTGGAGATGTTCGACGGGGCATTGATACCGTCGGAATCCGAAACATACACACCATTGTCCGGACTGACAGTGACAGTCCTGTTCAGAGGAAAAGACAGAGACGAGGTTCAAAAACATGTCAGTGATTTCAATGCAGAGTTGCAGAAAGGTGTTGTCCTTACACTGGACGGGTACAGTCGCCATTTTAAGGCATATATGACGGGGAACTCGTTGAGCAAGACAATAACGAAAACACGGTACACAGCAGAGTTCAAATTCACGGGGTACTGGTTCAGCGACGAAGTGAGTTTGAACTGGCAGGGAGCGTATGAGGCAATATTTGAGGCACAGGGAAACAGGGCGACACCGTGCAGACTGACAATCACAGCAACGGAGTACATTGAGCAGTTAAGAATCAACGGTCTTTCCTGCGGTGAAATTATTATCGACACGATTCCGAGAGGAGCAACCGTCATCATTGACGGAGAAACAGGATTCGCAACGATGGACGGAGAGAACAAGTTCAAGGATGTGTCATTGATGGAATTTCCGTATCTCACAACAGGGCAGGAAAAGGAACATCATCTCATTTTCTCTGACAATAACGCACTTGTCACATTGCAGTATAAACCTATGTGGTTATAGGAGGCGGTCAGATGGATTTGTACAATGATTCACACGAAAAGGTGTGTATTTTATCCGGAATAAAAGAAACGTGCATCACAAGCACTCTCAAGACCGGAGATAAGGAAATCACATTCGAGTTCCGAAAGACAAACAGGTATGCAGCGGACATCAAAGAGGAGGGATATATCAGAACCGACACGGACGAATTTGTTATCAAGCAGGTCGAGCCGAGCGGGGAATGGTACAAATGCACCGGAACATTGAACGTCGAGGAACTGGAGGGCAAACAATATCCGCAGGGATTTGAGACTGTGGAAAAGACGGTCGATGAATGTCTGACAGAGGCAATCGACGGAACTGGATGGAAAGTCATCCGGTGCGATGTTTCCAAAAAGAGAACAATCCGGATAGAACAGAACTGTTCTGCATGGGATGTCGCTCAACAGGCAATCACAACGTATAGATGCGAGATGGTGTTCGATTCTCTGAACAAGGGAATTTCGGTATATGAGAAATACGGAGAGGACAGAGGAGCATATTTCATTGAACGTCTGAATCTCAAGCGGTTGCAGGTACAGTCAAACTCATACGACTTTGCAACAAGGCTCATTCCGATAGGGAAAGATGGATTGATGCTGAATATCGACGGGAAAAATTATGTTGAGAATCACCAGTATTCAAAGAAAGTGAAAACGATGACGTGGAAAGATGAAAGATACACGGATGCGGAATCACTGAAAGAGGATGCGGAGGCGAAACTGGACGAACTTTCCAAACCATACAGGTCGTACACAGCAGAAATCATCAATCTTGTTGAGGCAGTGCAGGACGAGGAGAAAAAAGAACAGTACAAAGAGGTGTTCAGTATAGCACTGGGAGACACGGTGCTGCTGATCTCCAAGTCAACGGGAATCCGTGAGAGCCACAGGATTGTGAAATTCTATGAATACCCGTTGACGAAAGAAAAGAACAAGGTCGAACTGGCAAACACAAGACTGTCATTCGAGGAGGTTCAGAGAACCGAGCAAGAATTGTCATGAGGAGGTGAGAAAATTGGAAATCATTAGACACATCAAAGTGGATTTGTATGGAGACACACAGCATTTTGCAGTTGCAGCGAAACAGATGGATATGGGAACACGGTACATCGGAGTGACGCTCATGGAGGACGGTGTCGTGTATGAGATACCGGACAATGTGGAGGTCATTATCAACATGACCAAACCGGACAAGACACACGTTCACAACGATGGAGAAAAGTCCGGAAATGAGGCTCTCATTCCTCTCACAAGAGGCATGTTGCAGGTTCACGGAACAGCATTATGTGAGGTGCAGTTGTATCAAAATGGTGCATTGCTGACGAGTGCGACGTTTGAGATGGAGATTTTTCCGTCACAGCGGGATGAATCGGAAATCATTCACTCCGGAGAATATACAAGACTGGAGAACACCATTGCAGCAGCGAGAGAGGCTCTGCAAATCGCACAGGACACACAGAACACCATTGATGCAGCAGAGGCGGTCAGACAGGCACAGGAGCGGTTGAGAGAGGCTGCTGAAAAGGCAAGAGAAATCAAAGAGAGCCGGAGAGAGGATGACACCGCAAAGGCGATTGCAAAATGTGTCGAGGCGATGGAGGCAGCAATCGAGCAGACAAAGAAATGTCTGACAGCGACCGAGGAGGCAAACAAAATCATCATCAGTCAGTCCGGTCTTGATGCGATACTGGCAGCAGTCAAAGACTATTATGAACGCATCAGAGAACTTGAGACGGACATCAACATCAATGTGGATGGAGGAACACCAAAATCAACCGACCTCCTGCTTGTCAAGGGAGGAACACCGTTCACGACCGATTATGACAAGTATATCGCAGGAACGTCACACACAATTTGAGAAAGAGGTGAAAAAGAATGGCAACAGCAACAATCACTCTGAAAAAGGGAACGACCGCAGAGTGGACGGAGAGCAAGAGGGTTCTCGATGATGGAGAACTGGGTCTCGAAACCACGACAAGCGGTCACAGAATCATCCGAATCGGTAACGGTTCGACCGAGTTCATGAGCCTCCCTGTCGCATTTGACATCGAGGAGGTCAGAGAAATCAAGACCGGAATGGACAAAGATGCAAAAACGTACTATGACGACATGGTCAAAAAGGGAACGGAGTTGCTTGCAGAAATGAAAGCACTGGCAACGACTGTCGAACTGGAGGACGATGCGACACAAATCAAGTATCGAATGGGTATCTCAAACGGTACGTTGTATTTTGAGGAAATCACAAAGGAGGCAAGTGAATAATGGCAGCAGGTGACAGAATATTCATGGCGAAAGAATCCACGTCGCAGGAGATTCTTTCCAACACAAAGAAAATTATCGAGGACGCAAAAGCAAAACCGAAAAGATACGGAATGAGAATCAACCTCCTCGACAGCAATCCGGCAACCCGTGTCAAATATCTTTATGATGCGGTTGGAATGACACCCGCAGGAATGAATTTCGCAGGAGGCGGGTTCGATTATGGAGACTGGGGAGATATTTGGTTCGTAAAGAAAAACCGTCCGGTCATGGTAAGAACTGACGGAACGGTTGACTATGAACTGAATCATGAAAACCATGCTCTCAAGCTGAACGGAGGAGCATCGGACATCACAAAAACATCATACGGTGGAAATGCAATGTCCGAGATTCCTCTGATTTGGGTCAAGAGATGGACACAGAACAATTATCATTTTGTTGTGTTCTGTGAGGAGCAGTACGATGACACATACAAAGCATACGCACACACCGACGCAGACGGAAATGTCCTGCCCGTGACATATTTCCCGATGTACGAGGGTTCGGTTGTCAACAGCAGGATGCGTTCGCTCTCCGGTCTCACACCGACAGCGTCCATGACAGACGAGCAGGAGACGACCGCAGCAAAGCAGAACGGTGACAGATGGGATAAACAGTCATTTTCTGAAATCAACCTCATGTATGAAATGTGTACGATGATTACATGCAGCACCAATTCACAAGGCAAGTTTGGAAACGGAAACAGTCAATCCGACAATTTCTTGCAGACCGGAACACTCAACGGAAAAGGACAGTTTTTCGGTTATACATCGACCACACAGGCAGTCAAAGTATTTTACTGCGAGAACTTCTTTGCGAACTACTGGAAACGTTTGAGAGGTCTGCTGCTTATCAACGGAGTGTATCATGTGAAAGCAGTTCCTCCGTACAACTCAACAGGTGCGGGGTACACAAACACAGGACTGACACCGTCCGGAACATCCGGAGGCTACTGTTCAAGAATGGAAATGGCATCCGACATCGGAAGAATCCCGACCGTTGCATCCGGAAGTGAGACCACATACGAATGTGATGGGTTATGGTTCAACAATACGATCGTTGCAGTTGCCCTGTTCGGTGGCCGCCGTGGCGACGGGTCGAAGTGCGGTTTGTCGTGCTGGAATGTGAGCAACCCTGCGACGGACGTGAACACGTACATCGTGGCGAGCCTTTCTTGTAAACCGCCTGTTGCTGCTGCGTAAGCAGCGAGGGGGAACGGGGGAGATACTCCCCCGCAATAAAAAGGGAGGTTCGGAGGGTTTACCCTCCGAGGTGTCCGGTACGACAAGGATTTTCCACGATGATGGAAACGGGAGGCACATCCGACACAAACAGAAAAAATTGTGATAGAATCTCCGACATGACAAAAAGATGACCTTGACATGACAGGGGAATCGGTGTGCGTCCTTGCCCTGTTCGGTGGCAACCGTGGCAACGGGTCGAAGTGCGGTTTGTCGTACTGGAATGTGAACAACCCTGCGACGAACGTGAACACGAACATCGTGGCGAGCCAATCTTATCAAATTATGGAGCATTTAACCAAAAGCACACCTTTTTCCTACACCGCAGGGTGTTGAAATACACCTAACCAGTGGAAATGATACCGATGCAGGCAGGGTCGAGTAAGAATATCAGAAAGACCTTGAGGTGATAAGAAAGATGGGAAAGAAATCCGTCAATAACCTGTACAAGCCTATGTTAGAACATAGCAATGTTGAGCAAAAATTTCATAAAGCAGCAAAGGGCAAAACAGAACGTCCGGACGTTGCGGTGATATTAGAGCCGACCAACATTCAGAGACATGTCAAGAACGTCGTCGAGCAACTTGAGAACACTGCACCGGAGGGGTACGACGTACCGCATCCGGAAAAGGCATGGAAACCATCAAGACACGGGAAAGTTTGCATCAACGAGGGAACGAGCAGAAAAGTGAGAATGATTGAGAAACCTCGATACAATTATGAGCAGGTGATTCACCACATTGTCGTCTCTGCGTGTTATGACATTTTCATGAAAGGGATGTATGAGTTCTCGTGCGGGAGCGTTCCGAACAGGGGTGCTCATTATGGGAAAAAGTACATCGAGAGGTGGATTCAGCGAGACAAAAAGAACTGCAAATATGTTCTCAAGATGGATATTCGACACTTTTTCGAGAGTGTTGACCATGATGTCTTGAAAGCGTGGCTCAAGAAGAAAATCAGAGACGAGAGAATGTTGTACATCCTCGAACTGATAATTGACGGGAGCGAGGTCGGGTTGCCTTTAGGGTTTTACACATCGCAGTGGTTGTCAAATTTCATGTTGCAGCCTCTCGACCATTTCATCAAAGAACAGTTGAAAGCGGTGCATTATATCCGGTATATGGATGATATGGTGGTGTTCGGAAAGAACAAAAAGGAACTCCACAGGATGCAGCAGGAGATTGAGAGATTCTTGAGAGAAAAGTTCAACTTGCTGATGAAAGGAAACTGGCAGGTGTTCCGGTTCGATTACACAGAGAAAAAGACCGGAAAGAGAAAAGGGAGACCACTCGATTTCATGGGATTCCAGTTCTATCACGACAAGACGATTCTGCGGGAAAGCATCATGTTGAGTTGCACACGGAAAGTCAACCGTGTCGCAAAGAAAGAGAAAATCACATGGTACGATGCGACCGCAATTCTGTCATACATGGGTTACTTGAGCAATACAGACACATACGACATGTACCTGCAAAGGGTCAAGCCTTATGTGAATGTTAAGAAATTAAAGAAAATAGTTAGCAAACATTCAAAGAGAAAGGAGCGAGAAAAACATGAAAGAATGGAGAGAAGTGTTCGGAACGGAGGCAGAACAGCCGGAGGAGTTCGACACAACAGCATCACCGACAACGGTATATCAGAGACGCAATATCAAGAAAGCAACGAAAGAGGATGCAGACGGAAAGAAAATCACCGGATGGCAGCGAGAGGAGCGTGAGATGTCACGGGAGGAATATGACAGATTGACGCTCATGCAGGAGGTTGTTGCATCCAACACAACAGGAATCGTTGAATCCGTGACACAGTTTCAGAAAGATGCAGTCATCGACGAATACACACAACAGTTGATTGAGGAGGGGTTGATTTAATATGAAAATACTTGTCGAAAGTCTGAAAAGAATGTACAAGAAAGGCACTCTCACCAAGGAACAGATCGCAGAGCGTGTCACAAAAGGAAGTATTTCAGCGGAGGAATATGAATACATCACGGGAGAAAAATATTCCGGTGGTGAAGTAAAATGACACCGCTTGAAATAATATCACGGTTGTGTGAGATAACGGAGGAGTTGTCCGGAATCGTGAAAAAGCAGCAAGAAATGATTGAACGCTCAAAAGTGGAGGAGGGGGTCAAAGAGGAACTCCGGAACATGGTCAATGAGGCAGACGGGAAACTGGATGTCCTTGAGTACCACATGAGACGATACTGCGACACCGACGACGTGGGAGCGTTCGGAAAGGAGCAGCCGAGTGACGATTGAACTCTCATTGTTGTTGAGCGGGATTTCCGTCGCATTTGCAATCTTTTTCGGGATTTCCAATAAAAAGCGGAATGACAAAAAGGATGCAGAGCAGGAGACGGAGGAACGTGCGACAGCGAACACACTCATGATGACAAAACTGGAGAACATTGCCGACGATGTCAAAGACATCAAACGTGACTACAAAGAGACACGGGCAGAGGTGCAGGATTTACACGACAGGGTTCTCATAGTTGAGCAGTCATTGAAATCGTATCACAAGAGACTGGACGGGATGAATTTGAACATTAAGACCGACCAATAACAGGAGGGCGGGAACAGGCAAGAATCAACCACATAAAGGAGGCAACAAGTGAACAAAAGCAGGATGACGAACGCAGAGCGTCGCATGTATTTCCGGCATAAAAGAAAATTGTACCGGATAGAACAGCGGGCAGCAAAGCGGAAAAACAAAGTCTCCGGTCAGTTCATGAATCGTGTTGTTATCTGTATGATTCTTGCAGCATTTATCTACACAGTTGTGGCGATTATAGTGTTTGTGAGAGTGGGTGCTGAACCATCAACATTGACAGAGAATGTATTTCGATTCCTGTCAGTGGAGGGCGGTGCGATGGCACTCATTAAGTCAGTAAAGACGGTTACAAAGAAAGATACAGGAAAACAGCACGAGAACGAACCGGATGACATCAATGCAGACAATAATGAGGAGGTGCAGGGATGAAATTCATCGTTGAAAATTGGTTTGTTATCGTGGCAATAGCAGCAGTGGGAGGCTCTATCGGGTACGCAATTTATTCTTTTGTGAAAATGCCATCTGATAAGCAGTTGAACAAGGTCAGAGAGTGGCTCTTGTATGCGGTGACAAAAGCAGAAAAGGAACTGGGAGCAGGAACAGGAAAACTCAAACTCCGGTATGTGTACGACATGTTTGTGGCAAGGTTTGAGTGGCTTGCAAAGGTCATCACATTCGACATGTTCAGCATGATGGTGGACGAGGCTCTTGAGCAAATGAGAACGATGCTTGACAGCAATGAGGCGGTGCAGAAACTCATTGCGAACGAGGCAGGTGAGGGCAGTGAGTGAAATTGAGATTTTCATGTCACAGCACTGGAGCACGATGGTGACGGTGTACATCATCGGGGCAGCAGTTACATTCGTTTTGACGTTTGTTATTTTTTGGATGCTTGAAAGGCAGTCCGAAAAAGAGGAGCGGGAAAAAGAGTTGTTTCCGGAATACTACGAGGAACAGGAAACGAAACAGGACAGAATCATGGTCAAACTGACATTTTTCATTTTGTCGGTATTGGTGGCGGTGATATGGATAGGAGTTCCGTTCATACTGGCTTTTATATTCATTATGTCAGTGATAGATGATTCCGGAGATAAGAAACAAAAGGAGGAAAAGAAATGATTTCAAATTGCGGACACGACGAGAGAGGAAAATATTCCGGAGGAAAAGCCGGAGATCAGACGGGAACAGAGTGGCAGGTTATAAACTGGTATAACAGACCGTGGAAATGCGTTCTCCGTCATCCGGATGCAGCAACGAGAAAACTCATTGCACAGATGGCAAAGGCAGCAGCAGTCAACAATATGGTCGGATATTGTCAGTCGCACAGGGGAACATTTTGGACGAACCTTGCGGATTCAAATTTCGACCCTGCTCAAATCACAGTTCCGTGCGAGGCTGACTGTTCGTCCGGTGTTGCTGCAATCGTAAAAGGTGCAGGATATAGACTGAAAAATGAGAAACTGAAAAATGTGAGCACTGCATGTTATACCGGAAACCTGCGGGCAGCACTCAAGGCAGCAGGATTCGAGGTGCTGACAGATAAAAAATATCTGACATCAGATGCGTATTTGCTTGAGGGCGACATTCTGTTGAACGATGGTGCTCATGTGGCGACGAACCTCACCAATGGAGCAAAGACATCCGGAGGAGGTGCATCGCAGACAGTTCCAATCAATAGCAACGTGAAACTGGAGACCGCAAAAGGGTTCAACAAGAGCCTTGCAGGAACGTACAAGGTAACGGGAGCAGGAGCGTTGAATCTACGGTCGGGAGCAGGAACAGGAAAAGACAAGAAAGTCTTGACGACAATGCAGAGCGGAGAGACGTGTCAGTGTTATGGATATTACACGGATGTGTCCGGAGTGAAGTGGTTGTATGTAGCATATAAAAACGTGGTGGGATTTGCGTCGAGCAAATATCTCAAAAAGTAGCAGAGGAGGGCGAAAACATGTTATACTATTTAGGCAAAGGAACGGAGTTCAAAAAAGAGGACTGCAAGGAATACAAGACAATCGAGGGAGCGTTGAAAGCAGCAGCAAAAAACGAGGAACTGGTTGTGTGGGATGAAAACGGAAACGTCATCGGCTCACTCACGGACAATGTTCCGGAGGGAGCACTGGAGACAAATCCCGACGGTAGCGTGAACACCTACAATGCAGACGGGAACAAGGTCGGCACGATGACCGCAGAGGAACTCAAAGCAGCAACAACCCTCACCGATGAAAAGGATGCAGAGGGACAGCAGGGCAACGCAGGAGCGTCCACAGACGACGAAAACGGAGGCACTGGAGGAAATGCACCAGTAGAACCGGAAAACGGGCAGAATGGGGCAAATAGCGAGCAGGAGAACGGACAGCAGACCTCCGGCGATGGAGACGATGCAGCAGGGCAGGAGACATCCGGAGACGATGAAAGAAAAGCAGAGGAACAGGTGTCCGATTCTGACACAATCTATCCGGAAAAGACCACAAGAGCGATCGTTGATTGTGATGGTGCTCTGAATCTCCGTCGTTCTGCATCATGGGGAAATGAAAGTATCTGCGGACGTGCAGTGAGAGGACAGTCGTATTATATCAAGGCAATTCACACAGTAGAGGGAAAGAAAATGCTTGAGACTATCGACGGAATTTTCCTGTCCGGTCAGCCGGAGCATGTTCGCATCATTGAGGTGTAAGTTCCGGACGGGTGTGTTATAATAAAACAACGGGAGAACTCTCCGAGGGGTTTGAGTAACACACGGGTAACTGACAAAATGCTTGAAAAGCCTTATTTTTCAAGGGTCGGAATTATGCAAGCGATAATCGTTTGGAACGTAAAAAGATTTATAAAACCTCAGAAACCGCGTGTTTCTGGGGTTTTCTTTACTTTTCGATTCTGTGAGGCGTCCAGAAATGTGATGAAAATTGGTGGATATGTAGCGAGTATACAGCAAAAATCACAACAACTATGAGGTCAGATTGAAAAATAAAAAGACAGGTTTATGAGATAGACAAATCGGATTTGGAGGTATATACAATGAGAAAATGTCAAAAGTGCGGAGCAAGCATGAAATTGGATTTGAGACTTAAAGTTAGCGGCGGTGGTTATGGGATTGTTGTTCGTGTAGATGAAAAACAAAAGGCGACAACTATAGATGATGTTAGAGTTGCAGTTTGCCCAGAATGTGGATATACAGAAATGTATTTAGAAGATTTATCGAAATTGAAGGATTAAGAGACAAATTCAGTTTGTTTTATTGAATAAAATTATATTTGATTGAGTTGATTAAGAGCGGCTATTGCCTGTGAGAGGAAGCCATTACAACAAGGTTTACTCCGGTAGTTTGAAGAATGGTGAGGGTTTCGACAGCATCTATGAACGATTTGGTCTGTATCATCCTGATGACTTATATTCGTCATTCAAAATCAAAAACAGGATTTTCAAGATTTAAGCTGCATAAAAACTGCCAGCAGATAAATTTCTGCTGGCAGGAAAAATTTATATTTTTTCAATTGTCTACTTGACGGGAAGCAGTTCAGTTCACTTCACGACAGCTCCTTTTTCTCTATTATTTATTCGTATTATCTGCATCAATTACAGATTGAATCTGTTTCATCAAAGTATCATAGTTATCCTGGTTATCAATTCCACCGAGCATAGGATCACCCACAATATTACCATTTCTGTCAACTAGTATTGTTGTAGGAAATGCCATAATACCGGAGGCGTATTTGCCTGCATCTGAAGTAGAGTCAATGGAGAGATTGCGATATTTGGCACCCTGACTTTCGAGAATGGATGCTGCTTCTTTAATGGCAGATTTATTTTCGTCGAAGGTTTCGGTGTTGATGCCTATTACTTCGCCTCCCATTGCCTTAATGGCATCGTTCAATTCGTTAAGCTTAGACAGCTCAGCAACACAAGGTTTGCAGCCGGTAAACCAGAAATTAACGACAGTTACTGCATTTTTGGAAAACAGGCTTTCATCAACAGAATTGCCATCATAATCTTTGCCGGAAAAATTCTTAAAAGGAGATGCATCGTCGGAAGTGTTTTTCTGGCTATCTGATGCGGCATTTTTCTTTTCGAGTTCTGCGATCTGCTCCTCGATTTTTCGTATCGTTTCAATATCATCTGTAAGTATTTTCAGTTCGTCATCTGTAAAAGAATCTTTGTTTGATTCAACTGTGTCAGCCAGATAATCCGCATAATTTCCGTTTGGATCAGCAGCGCTTTTATTCATCATGCCAAATGCTTTGTCCCATACGTCTTTATGATCTGCAAAGAGCTGGTTTTCCTGCTGATACAAATCATCCAGTTTCGTATTGGAACCGTCAGAAGAGTCTGTGCTGGATTCAGTCTGGGTATTCTGAGAATTTTCAGTGTCTGAAGTTTTGTTTCCGTTGCATGCTGTAAGTAATAATGCTACGCAGAGTGTAAAAATAGAAATAAATGTTCTTTTTGTTTTCATGAATAATTGCTCCTTTAAATAATAGTATTAAGATGAATGGTTACCCATAAACTCATAGTGGATGGCATCTTTCGGACAAGCCTTTATACAGGCTCCGCATCGTATGCATTCTGGATGGTCTGGAGTTTTACACACATCGACATCCATTTTGCATGCCGTTGAACATTGGCCGCATCCGACGCATTTGCTGTTCTCAACTTTGATCGAAAGAAAGCTTACCTTATTAAACAATGAATAGATTGCTCCAAGAGGACAAATCCATTTACAGAAGGGTCTGTAAAATATAACACTTAACACAATAACTGTGATTAGAATAACGCATTTAAAAGAAAAAAGCGTTCCCAGTGCAGACCGTATAGCAGCATTTCCAAGTGAGAGAGGTATAGCTCCTTCCAAAACGCCTTGCGGACAAATGTATTTACAGAAGAATGGATCACCCATTCCTATTGAGTTCGTTACAAACATTGGAAGAAGTATAACGAAAATAATAAGAATGATATATTTTAGGTATCTTAGCGGTTTCAGGCGGGCTGTAGAAAATTTTTTCCCCGGGATTTTATGAAGCAAATCCTGAAACCATCCAAACGGGCACAAAAAACCACATATAAATCTTCCAAGTGTCACACCGAGCAAAATAAAAAAACCGGTTATGTAGTATGAAAATTTAAAGCTGGATGATCCGATAACCGCCTGAAAGGCTCCGATCGGGCATGCTCCCGTTGCAGCAGGACAGGAATAACAGTTTAATCCCGGTACACATACTGTTTTAGCATTGCCCTGATATATGGTTGCTTTAAACAAATTGGGAATATGAATATTGGTGAGCAGCGTGGCACCTGCCTGTATCCATCCGCGTATTCCGGCTATTTTTTTTGACAGTAAATTCTTTTTCTTATCCAATTCCGACACACTCCAGACATAGTTTTATTGCTTTACCAAGCACGACAGCTGCTTCACCCCTGATTACACCATAGCTAACCATAGTTATACTTGTGATGAGCAAAACAATTTGAGATGATTTTTTGCATTTCAAGTTTTTATTACTCCTTTCGTTTGTTGTATTTGTTGACCAGCTGACATTGGTATTATACAATAGCTGGTGTAAAATTATTGTTAAGAAACAGGTGAAAGAATCTTGAGATTATTAATAGTTGAAGACGAGAAACAAATATGTGATACGGTTGCAAAAAGAATGTATGATATTGGGTACGAGGTGGATACCTGTTATGACGGAGAGGATGCTCTTGAATGCATTCTGGCAGAGAATTATGATTTGATTGTTCTGGATCTGAATCTGCCCGGCATGGATGGGATGGAGATCCTAAAGGAACTTCGGCAGATGAATGAGGAGACAAAGGTTCTTATATTATCTGCAAGGGGGCAGATTGCGGATAAAGTTGAAGGACTGGATGCAGGGGCAAATGATTATATGGAAAAACCATTCCACTTGCAGGAACTTGAGGCACGTATCAGAAGTCTGACAAGAAGGAAATTTGTGCAGAAGGATGTATGCCTGGAAAGCGGCGAGATAGAATTCAATACGATAAAGCGTGAGGCATATGCAAAAGGGGAAATGATTTCTCTGACAAGAAAAGAAAAGGGTATTTTGGAATATTTACTTCTTAATCTGGGAAGACCGGTAAGTCAGGAGGAATTGATGGAGCATGTCTGGGATGCATCTGCAGATAGTTTTAGTGGAGCTATCAGAGTACATATGTCTTCGCTGCGAAGAAAGCTTAAGTCAGTGCTTGGATATGATCCGATTATGAACAAGGTAGGAGAAGGATATAAAATAAGAGAGGAGTCCGATCAATGAAACGAATGTCACTGCAATGGAGGCTTACCTGCATAACTACATTATGCATTGCGATCATATGTGGCTGTCTGACGATGTTTATTTATAAAAATGGTGTGTATTATATGGATTCGCTGCAAGAGGCCGTTGATGCCCGGGAAGATGATAAAGAGGGGGATTCAGAAGAAATATACATCAGCATTCCGGAGGATAAGTGGGATGAGTTTGCAAATGATTTTTCTGTTCAGGTGTACAATAATAAGGTAGACTACAAAAGAAACAGTTTGATTATTTCAGCCTTACTGGCTCTTCTTGGAGGGGTAGCTACATATTTTATAAGTGGGCATGCACTCAGACCAATCAATGAGTTTTCAGATAAAATCGAAGAGGTACAGGCACAAAATCTGGCAGCTTCACGAATAGAAGAAAATAAGATTAAAGAGCTGAATCAGCTTAGTGTTTCATATAACAAGATGCTTGAACGACTCTCAGATGCATTTGAGATACAGAGACAATTTACTGCAAATGCGGCACATGAGCTTCGAACCCCATTATCTCTGATGCAGGTACAGCTTGATCTATACAATTCCACCCGACATCCGGATCAGGATGCAGACACATTACAGACGATAAAGATGGTTACGGAACAGAATGACAGACTCAGCAAAATGGTAAAGACGCTGCTTGATATGAGCGAGCTTCAGACAGTAGGGCGGGATGAAAAAATTATAGTTGACGCTCTTATTGATGAAGTATTGGAGGATCTGGAACCGCTCGCACAGGAAAAGAATATAAAACTGATTGGGAAATGTAAGGATATAACGATGATTGGAAGTGATATCCTTATTTACAGGCTGGTATACAATCTTGTTGAAAATGCTATAAAATATAATCATTTGGACGGACAGGTTACAGTAACAGCATACCAGAAGGAAAAACATATTTATCTGTCAGTAGAGGATACGGGAAGCGGAATTCCTGAAGATCTAAGAGAGCGCGTGTTTGAACCGTTCTTTCGTGTGGATAAATCCAGAAGCAGGGAGCTTGGCGGTGTAGGACTTGGACTTGCGCTGGTACGGGAAATCGTGCGAGTACATGATGGCAGTATTACGGTCAGAGCCAATCCGTCCGGGGGGACAATTTTTGATGTGATGTTTACTCAGGGATATATTTAACCATTCGTTGAAAAACGTTAGAGATTTTAGTATACTATAAAAGAACTTAGAGCATTTGAAAGAAGGGAATGATTAAGATGGAATGGAAGAATTTTGACTTGCTTGAGTCTTATAAAAAACTTGAAGCAATGAAAGAACCTGTCAATGTAAAAGAACTCATGGCCGGAGAGAATGGTGCAAAACGTGTAAAAGAATATCAGATGCCGATGGCCGGCGGAATGACATATTGTTATGCTGCTAAGCAGGTTGATGATAAATTACTTGAAGTTTTGCAGGAGCTCGCTGATGAGGCAGAACTTGCAGATAAATATAAAGCATTGTACAACGGTGCTGTAATTAACACAGGTGAAAAGAGACTGGTTCTTCATCAGCTGACACGTGGACAGCTTGGTGATGATGTTGTGGCTGATGGTATTAATAAGAGAGAATTCTATGTTGCCCAGCAGACAAGAGCGGCTGAATTTGCTAATAAAGTACATGCCGGTGAGATTGTGAATGAGAATGGTGAGAAATTCACTACAGCAGTACAGATCGGTATCGGCGGAAGTGACCTTGGCCCTCGTGCGTTATATTTAAGCCTTGAGAACTGGGCAAAGGTCAATGGCACCCATAAGATGGAAGCCAGATTCATCAGCAATGTTGATCCGGATGATGCATCAGCAGTGCTTGCATCTATTGATGTTGCTCATTCAATTTTTGTACTTGTGTCAAAGTCAGGAACAACTCTTGAGACATTGACAAATGAAGCATTTGTTAAAAATGCTCTTACAAGTGCAGGACTCGATCCGTCTAAGCACATGGTTGCCGTTACAAGTGAGACTTCACCACTCGCGGGTAATGCAGACTATCTCGATTCTTTCTATATGGATGACTTTATCGGAGGAAGATATTCCTCTACATCAGCTGTTGGTGGCGTGATCCTTTCACTGGCGTTTGGACCGGAAGTATTCGGACGAATTTTGAAGGGATGTGCAGAGGAAGATGAGCTTGCAAAGAATGCAGACATTAAGAAGAACCCGGCAATGTTAGATGCATTGATCGGCGTTTACGAGCGTAATTTCCTTGGATACAGTTCTACAGCAGTGCTTCCTTATTCGCAGGGATTAAGCCGTTTCCCGGCACACTTACAGCAGTTGGATATGGAGTCTAACGGTAAGAGTGTGAACCGTTTTGGAGAAAAGATTGATTATGTGACAGGACCGGCGATTTTCGGTGAGCTGGAACAAATGGTCAGCATTCGTTCTACCAGCTCCTGCATCAGGGAACAGGAATTATTCCACTTCAATTTGTGGGATTTAAGCATAATCAGATGGACAATGATGTAGTGATCCAGGGAAGTACGAGCCAGCAGAAACTCTGTGCAAATGTAGCAGCTCAGATTATGGCATTTGCCTGCGGTAAGGATGATGAGAACCGTAACAAATACTTTGAGGGCGGAAGACCATCAAGTATCATCGTAGGTGATCAGCTGAACCCGGAGACACTGGGAACACTGCTTGCACATTTTGAAAATAAAGTAATGTTCCAGGGATTTGTATGGAACATCAACAGTTTTGATCAGGAAGGCGTTCAGCTCGGTAAGGTGCTTGCGAAGAAAGTGCTTGCAAAAGAGACAGATGGAGCACTCACGGAATACAGTAAATTACTTGGAATCTTTTAAATGAAAAGATAATAATAGTAACATTTATAAAAGTCCAGACAGCAAAACATGAGACCAATCGTATTTGTGTTGTTTGGACTTTTCTGAGTTCGCAAAAGGAGAAAGATTATGTCGAAAAATATGATTTGGATTACGGGAGCAGATGGTCATGTAGGGACAGCGCTCCATAAAGTACTTCCGGAACACGGATATCATGTACTGTGTACGAATAAAGAAGATGTCGATGTGACAGATATGGACGCAGTGCGTCTCTATGCAGAAATGAATCGCCCGACGGTTATTATCAACTGTGCAGCATTGACAAATCCGTCAGAATGTGAAGCAAATCCGGAAGAAGCGTATAAGGTGAATGCAATTGGTGCAAGAAATCTTGCGACCGCGGCAGAACGTCTGGGTGCCAAGCTGGTCCAGATGTCTACGGATGATGTGTTTGATGGCGACAGCGAAGTTCCGTATAACGAATTCGATAATCCGGTGCCGAGATCAATTTACGGCAAGTCCAAGCTTGCAGGAGAGCAGATGGTCAGTAGTCTGTGTACCAGACATATCATTATCCGTTCATCCTGGGTGTATGGAACAGGCGCAGATTTTGTACATGAATTTCTGGAGGCAGATGGCAGGATTGAAGTGGCTTCTGATGAATGCGCAGTACCAACCAGTGCAAAAGAACTGGCGAAGGTGATCATGAATCTGATAGACGGTACGAATTATGGCATTTTCCATATTGTGTGTACCGGAGGTCCGGTCAGCCGATATGAGTATGCAGTTAAGTTAAAAGAACTGACTGGAAAAGATATCGAGGTGAAAGAGACAGCAGGACAGAAGCATGTACGTCCGGTGTACTCACTCTTAGATAACATGATGCTGCGTATCTGCGGACTGGAAGAGCCGGCAGACTGGGAAGAGAGCCTGCAGGAATTCTTGAAAGAAATGAGATAAGGAGAAAGACAGTGAAAGAGAAAAAGAAAAAAATCAGTCTCACGACGCAGATATTTGCAGCATTGATTCTGGGATGTCTGTGTGGTGTACTCATGCATTACGTTGTACCGTCTGGCTATGTGAAAGACACTGTATTTGTAAATGGGATATTCTATGTAATTGGTAACGGATTTATCCGTTTGATGAAAATGTTGGTAGTTCCACTGGTATTTTGTTCATTGGTATGCGGAAGTATGGCAATGGGTGATACGAAAAGTCTTGGAAAGATTGGTGTGAAGGCGTTACTGTTTTATCTGGTGACTACAGCCCTTGCGATCAGCGTGGCCCTTGCTGTAGGACATTTGATCAATCCGGGTATTGGTCTGGATATTTCGGGAATGGAAGCTGTTGAGACATCGACGGCAGAGGCGGTCAGTACCGCAGATACAATCCTGAATATCATTCCGGAGAACCCAATCGCAGCACTGGCAACCGGAGAAATGCTGCAGGTTATCGTGTTTGCGTTATTTGTGGGAATTCTGATCGCAAAGCTTGGAGAACGTGTGGATACGGTGGCTAATTTCTTCTCTCAGTTTAATGATGTGATGATGGAAATGACAAGCACGGTCATGCTTGCAGCTCCGATCGGCGTATTCTGTCTTATTGCAAAGACATTTTCCGGAATTGGGTTCAGTGCATTTTTGCCACTTGCAAAATACATGATCGGAGTATTGTTGGCGCTTGCAATTCAATGCTTTGGTGTATATCAGATTTTGATGAAGGTATTGACTGGTCTGAATCCAATGAAGTTCCTGAAGAAATTTGCTCCGGTTATGAGCTTCGCATTTTCAACAGCAACATCAAACGCAACGATTCCGTTGTCTATTGAGACCCTGGACGAGAAGCTTGGAGTATCCAGAAAGGTAAGTTCTTTTACCATTCCGTTAGGAGCAACCATTAATATGGACGGAACAGCGATCATGCAGGGCGTGGCGGTTGTATTTGCGGCACAGGCGTATGGAATTGTGCTGAAACCGGCAGATTATGCAACCGTTATCCTGACAGCGACGCTTGCTTCAGTCGGAACTGCGGGTGTGCCGTCAGTCGGTCTGGTAACGCTGTCGATGGTATTTGCATCGGTAGGACTCCCGGTAGAAGCAATCGGTCTGATCATGGGAATCGACCGTATTCTGGATATGAGCCGTACGGCAGTTAATATTACCGGAGATGCTGTGTGTACGACAATCATAGCACACCAGAATAAGCTGCTTGACAGAGACATTTTTAATGCTGATCTGAAAAAGCAGAACTAGGAATTTAGAAATGTGAATAAAACTGGGACATAATGAAAAGACTTGCAATTTGGTATCAGATTGTATATGATAAAGGTGGTTAGTAGGTACTAACCACCTTTTTTGTGCAATAAGCTGCTATGCAGAAATCGTGCTTGCACGAATTTCTATATGGCGGCCAATGTTCATCGAGCCGACAGGCGAGATGACATTGCTTGCACGTCGAGTAGGTGTCGGCCTAATCGATTTTTGATGTATAGTTAGCTGCAACTAATTTGTGGAGAGGAAGAGTTATGTTTTTAGAGATCAAAGGAATTACAAAGCATTTTGGCGATGGAGAAAGTCGTGTAAATGTGCTGAAAGGCATTGATGTGAGTATGGAAAAAGGAGAGATATGCGTGCTTCTGGGACCGTCAGGATCGGGTAAGTCTACGCTGTTGAATATCCTGGGGGGGATTGATCAGGCAGATGACGGATACATTGCTATCGATGGGGAACGGACGGGTGATATGTCAGAGAAAGAACTGACTTTATATCGGAGAAAGCATTTGGGATATGTGTTTCAGATGTATAATCTGATCCCGAATCTGAGTATCCGGGAAAATATAGAAGTTGGTGCATACTTAAGTGACAATCCGCTGGATGTCGATGATCTGATGAAGACGCTTGGATTGTATGAACACCGGAATAAATTACCGAATCAGTTATCAGGAGGACAGCAGCAGCGTACCGCAATTGGAAGAGCAATTGTGAAAAATCCGGATATTCTGTTGTGTGATGAGCCTACAGGTGCGCTGGATTACCATACATCCAAGGAAATATTACAGCTGATCGAAGATGTGAATAAGAAATACGGTAATACGGTCGTGATGGTTACCCATAATGGGGAAATTGAGCATATGGCTGACCGGGTTGTAAAACTTCGTGATGGAGTGATCCGCACGAATTATATGAATGAGCACAAGATACCTGCAATGGATCTGGAATGGTAGGTGGTGAGCGATGAAGAATCCACTGAATAAAAGGCTTCCGCGAGAACTGAAAAGCGAATTTGGTAAATATCTTGTACTGTTTATTTTTCTGGCAGGGATGATCGCGCTGGTGTCCGGGTTCCTGGTGGCCGATGGAAGTATGCTTAAGGCATATGAACAGAGCTTTGAAAAGTATAATATCGAAGATGGTAATTTTGAACTGGATGAAGAAGCGTCAGATGGTACGCTGCAGAAAATCGAACAGGATGGCGTAACTGTATATCCGAATTATTATATTGAAGAAGAGACGAAAGATGTAGACAGTACGATTCGAATCTTCAAACCTCGTACAGATGTTGATAAGGTTTGTCTGATGCAGGGAAAGATGCCGGAGAAGGCAGATGAGATCGCAATTGACCGTATGTATGCAGATAATAATGAATTGAAGGTTGGAGATGATCTGAAAGTCGGTAAGCAGTCATTAAAAATCACCGGACTTGTAGCCTTGTCTGACTACAGCGCTTTGTTTTCCAATACATCGGATATGATGTTTGATGCAACCAAATTCGGGGTAGCAATTATGACAGAAGATGGCTTTACTACATTAGACGACACACATATTCACTATAGTTATGCCTGGAAATATAATGATCCACCGAAAAATGATACAGAAGCCAAGACAATGGGAGAAGATTTTCTGAAAAAACTGGCAAAAAGAGGAACGATTGTGAATTATATTCCGGAATTCGTCAATCAGGCAATTATATTTACGGGTGACGATATGGGAGGAGACAGTGCGATGTTTACTGCTTTTCTGTATATCGTAGTAGCAATTATTGCATTCGTATTTGCGATTACTACCAGTAATACGATATCCAAAGAAGCGACTGTTATCGGTACACTTCGGGCATCCGGATATACAAAACGAGAACTGATCCGGCATTATATGACGATGCCGGTGATCGTGATGTTAGCTGCGGCAGTAGTCGGAAATATACTGGGCTATACTGTACTGAAAGGTTATATGGCTGCCATGTATTACGGCAGTTACAGTCTGCGACCTATGTGACTATATGGAGTGCAGATGCGTTTATCAAAACAACATTGGTTCCGATCCTGATCCTGATGTTGATCAACTACGTGACCTTGCGCAGCAGCTGTCGATGTCACCGCTCAAATTTATGCGGAGAGATCTCAGCAGACGAAAAAAGAAAAAGATCGTACATCTGAGCAGTCGGATTCATTTTGTTACAAGATTCCGGTTCAGAATCATTTTCCAGAATGTACCGAACTATATTACGATATTTGTCGGTGTATTTTTTGCCAATCTGATCCTGTTATTCGGCTTGATGTTCAGTCCGCTCTTAGCTCACTTTGAACAGGATATAACACATAGCATGCTATGTAAATATCAGTATGTGCTTCAGGATATGGATAGTGAAGAATTCTCAGATGCACCGGATGGCACGATGACCAATGTGTTATATAAATTTTATACAGATTCACTGTTGGCTACGTCCACAAAAGGGGCAGAAAAATACAGCATAAATACATTAAAGACACAGGAAGGCAAGCTGAAAAGCGAAGATGTTATGGTATATGGAGTCAGCCCGGGCAGTGCGTATGTGGACATTGAATTCCAGAATCCGGATGATATTTATATATCCAATGCATTTGCGGAAAAACACAATATACATGTGGGTGACAGTGTTACACTGGATGAGCCGTATGATGATAACGATTATACATTTAAGATAGCGGGAATTTATACATATCCGGCATCCATTGCAGTCTTTATGGAACAGGATCAGTATAATAAAGTATTCAATAAACAGGAAGGATACTTTAACGGATATTTCTCTGATAAGAAGATTACGGATATCAGTGATGAAATGGTATCGACGGTCATGACCAAAGACGATCTGGATAAGACATGCAGACAGTTGGAAGTATCTATGGGAAATATGATGGTATTATTCCAGGGATTTGGTGTGATCATGTTTGTACTTATCATTTACCTGTTGTCCAAGATCATTATCGAAAAGAATGCCCAGTCCATATCCATGGCAAAGATCCTGGGATACACGAATCATGAAATTAACCGTTTGTATATCACAGCAACGACCATTGTAGTAGTATTGTCGTTGATCCTTACAATTCCGTTGGCAAATATTACGATTGAGGAGATATGTAAAGCTGCATTTGCTCAGTTTTCCGGATGGCTGCCATATTATGTACCAGAGATTACCTTTGTGAAAATGTTTGCGGCAGGAGTGATTGCCTATGCACTGGTAGCATTATTCCAGATACGGAAGGTGAAACGGATTCCGATGACAGATGCACTGAAAAATGTAGAATAAGAAGCTGTAAGGCAGAAAGAGTACTTCGAAAGAGGTGCTCTTTTTGCAATTTCAGAAGGGATTCAAGCTTTTAATCAATCGGAAACTATGCTAACATTAGGATAGTGTATGGAAGGAGAGGGAGTAATCATGCGGGAGCAATTGACAAAAAGTGATGTAGAGAAGATACAGGAAGAGATCGAGTATCGGAAGCTTGTGGTCAGAAAGAATGCGATCGAGGCGGTCAAAGAAGCCAGAGCGCACGGTGATCTGAGCGAGAATTTTGAATATCATGCGGCAAAAAAAGATAAGAATCAGAATGAGAGCCGTATCCGTTATCTGGAGCGTATGCTGAAGACTGCGGAAGTAATCGATGATTCATCTGCGGATAATGAAGTGGGTATCAACAATACGGTAACTCTTTACTGTGAGGATGATGATGAGACGGAAGTATATAAGCTGGTAACCTCGGTCAGGGGAAGTTCACTGAATGGACGCATCAGCATTGAATCACCGATGGGGAAGGCACTGCTTGGACACAAAGAAGGTGACAGGGTGTATATCGAAGTACAGCCGGGAGCCGGATATTATGTAGTAATCAAAGAGATAGATAAAACAGGAGAAAGCGAAGAAGATACGATTCGTAAATTCTAGGATATAAAGAATACGATAAAGGAGAAAATAAGACACTATGGATCAGAAATTATATGATCAGGTAGAACCAAAGGCAGAGTTCCTGATACAGGCATTACCGTATATCCGGGATTTCAGTGATAAAATTGTGGTAATCGAGTATGGCTGCCGTAAGTATTTAAGTCCGATTGATGAGCAGACACTGATGAAAGATATTGCACTGCTCAAGACAGTTGGCATGCGGCCGGTTGTAGTACATGATACGCCGATGGGAGCGGACAAGTTCCGTGAGAATAAAAGGATTGCCAAGCTGATTGAGCTGTGCGGTGTGAAAGCCATCGGTATCTGTGGCATGGATCTGGATACGCTGCATATGGCATTAGATAATGATTTTATCCCGGTTATCGTACCGAACGATATTGATAATGAATATGAATTGATTGATCCGAAAGATGCATCATTAGAAGTGGCGGTCGGCTTAAAGGCGGATAAGTTAGTCTATCTGTCATCCCACAGAGGTATCTGGAAGGATGTGGAACGCACTAAGGTGTATCCGAGACTTACCGTAGATGAAGTCCATCAGCTGCTGGATGAGGGAAAAGTGACAGAAGGTGTGATAAGCAGAGTAGAACGCGGATTCCGTGCAGTCGAACAGGGGGTAAACCGTGTACATCTGGTAGATGGACGTATACCACACGCACTGATTCTGGAATTTTTCAGCAAAGCAGGTGTCGGAACCATCATTATCAAAGAAAAAGATATTCTGTATCCGCATGAGTTAGAATTGGATGAATAAAAAGAATAGAGGAATGTGCCATGGGTAGTTATCTCAATCCTGGATCGGAATTTCGGAACATTCAGTAATGATATGACAACATTTTCTTCGAAAGATGATATTTTGACACTTTTGGTTCATTTTGGTTATTTGACATATGACAGTGTACACACTACAGTAGAAATCCCAAATCGGGAAGTGGCAAAAGAATATGTAAATGCAATCAGTACAATGGACTGGAAAGAGGTATTTACTGCAATTCAGAACTTTGATTATTGCTGGAATAAACTATGACAAGAAAACAAAACGACATAGTCGCAAGATTGAAAAATTGGAGAAGTAAATTGTTAAAAGCTTAAGATTTAAAATAATAAATTTTTTGTATCGTCAGCCAGGTTATGGCTGGCGATGTTTTTATGCAATAGATTGCTATGCAGAAATCGTGTATGAATTTCTATATGGCAGTTAATGTTCATTGAGCCGATGAAAATGGATATGCATACAGTATTCAAACGTGGAAATTGCACAAAAAGTATATAGATAAACTCTATAAATAAGTACATATATAACAAATAACGATTTGTCGAAAAATGACGGAGATGTTATACTAAAAAAACAGTCTGCTACTTTGAAAAAATAAATGACAGCGGTAAACAATAATCGAAGAGGTCAAAATATGCATACATTAGCTAAAATGAATCTTACTCTTAAACCAACACCTATACAAAGACTGAACCGAATCAGTGAAGAGTATGGGTGTAATATTTTTTTAAAGAGAGATGATCTGTTGGGAGTTGGATTTGGCGGGAATAAGCTTCGCAAGTTAGAGTATATTCTTGCGGATGCACAGAAGAAAAAAGCAAAAGTAATTGTGGCAAGTGGCTCACTTCAAACGAATCATGGCATGCTGACAGCACTTTCTGCATCTAAGACAGGAATGCAGTGCGTATTGTTTCTTTTAATAGAAGAAAGCGGTGAGGAACAATGCCTAAGCGGTAATCTTCTGTTGGATGATTATATAGGCTGTGAAATTGTATTCGTAGATGTGGCAGATATTATGGAAGATCCGGAATTGACGGTGAGTGAAAAAGATCGGAGATCACAGGAAGCACTGGATGAAGCGGTCGGTCGGAAAATGACTGTATATATGAAAGAGCATCAGTATACTGAAAAAGATGTGTATTATGTGCGGTCTGCAGGCAGTACGCCGGTTGGAATCTGTGGATATGTGGATTGTGTAAAAGAAATTGCGGAACAGACACAGGTGAAATTTAAATATATTTTCTCTGGAAATGGTTCTGGAGGTACTTATGGAGGTACTCTGCTTGGAACAAAGTTATATATGCCAGGTACGATAGCAGCCGGAGTTGGTATTGAAGAGATGAATCCGAGTAAACCACAGTTTATTTTAGATTTGATCGCAAAGACAACGGATTTGCTAGGCTGTCCCAATCCTGTGGGTAAAGAGGATATCAGGATTCTGCAGAACAGCGTAAATCTGGGATATGCTATTCCGGATGAGGAGACGATGCATGTAATCGAGACGATTGCAAGATATGAAGGTGTATTTTTAGATCCGGTGTATTCAGGAAAGATTGTAAATGGAGCTCTGAAATATATAAAAGATCAGAAATTACATCAGGATGATAATGTATTGATTGTTCATTCGGGTGGTACGCCGGGGATTTTTAACAGCAATATGGTCAGATATAGAAATGACAGATCACAGATAATAGACAGGTGGAAAAATGATACAAATTAGAAACTTACATAAATCTTTTGGAAAATTAGAAGTTCTAAAAGGCATTGATTTAGATATTCAGGACGGAGAGACGGTTGCAATCATCGGACCTTCCGGGGCTGGTAAATCAACATTGTTAAGATGCATTAATTATCTGGAAGAGCCTCAAAAAGGAACGATTGCCATAGATGGAGAGAGTTATGATTATGAAACGATGACGTCTAAGACAGCATGGAAGCTTCGCCAGAAAAGCTCGATGGTTTTTCAGAACTATAATCTGTTTCAGCATCGTACAGTCTTGGAAAATATAACAGATCCTTTGATTCATGCAAAGAAGATGAATAAAGAGGATGCGAAGAGAAGGGCAGTAGAGTTGCTGCAGATGGTAGGGCTTGAAGAAAAAGCAGGGCAGTATCCCAGAAAGCTGTCAGGTGGACAGCAGCAGAGGGTCGGAATCGCAAGAGCCATGGCAGTGGAGCCTAAAGTAATATTGTTTGATGAACCTACATCTTCCCTGGATCCGGAATTAGTCAAGGAAGTGTTGAGAGTTATAAAAAGATTATCCGATCAAAAGCAGACGATGGTAATCGTGACGCATGAGATGCAGTTTGCCAAACTGATATCGGATAAGATTGTGTTCCTTGATGATGCAGTAATTCAGGAAGAAGGTTCAACAAAAGAACTGTTCGAAAATTCTGAAAATGTGCGACTGAGGAATTTTCTGCAGGCGATCAGTCTAGATGATTTATAGGAGGAAGAAAATGAAGAGAAAAAGCATGTTATTTGCACTGTTAATGACTGGAGCAATGATTCTGTCTGCCTGCTCTGGTGGAACAAAAGATGCAAAGTCGGAGGAAAAAGCGGCTGATGACAGCAAAAAAACACTGAAGGTAGCAACAGAAGGAAATATGTATCCATGGACTTATACTGAAAATGGAAAAATCGTAGGATATGAAGCTGATATGATGGAAGAAATCAGCAAGAGAACTGGCTACGAGATTGAAATGGAAGCAGTAGACTGGTCTGGTATATTTGGGGCACTTGATGCAGGGCGAGTAGATACCATTGCTGATATTATTACAATTACAGATGAACGTATCGATAAATATGAATTTACTCAGCCATATATTTATAATCCAATGGTACTGGCAACTAAGAGTTCTAATGATGAAATAAACTCCATGGAAGATATTGATGGACAGAGCATCGTTGTAGAAGTAGGATCATCTGATGAATTAGTGTTGGATCAGGTACAGAAGAAATTTGGAGTAACACTGAAGCCTGAATACTACGAAGGAATTTCTATTACAGACGTAGAAAATGGAAGAGTTGCACTTTGGATTGGTGGTAAACCGTCTCTGACCGTTCAGATTAATGAAGGTGAATATGATCTTAAGATTGTAGGTGAAACAGGATATTATCAGAAGTACGCATATCCATTCCCAAAAACGGAGGAAGGAAAAGCACTCTGCAAAGAGTTTGATAAAGCACTTACTGAGATGAGAGAAGATGGTACTTTAAAGAAGATTTCTGAAAAATGGTTTAACATGGACATTACAACAGAGGATTCTGTAGAATAGTAAGTTATTATAAAAAGCAGAAGAGGAATCATGTATGAGATTTAGTGTTGAAGGTGTATTAAATGTATTGAAGGCTATGCTTGAAGCAATGCCGACAACGATGCTGTTGTCAGTAAGCGTGCTGATTATTTCGCTTGCAATTGCTACGGTGATGGCATTTTGTGAATTTTTTCATGTGAAATATGTGCAGGGGTTTATAAAAGTATATACTTCATTCTTTCGAGGAACGCCGTTAGTCGCACAATTGTTTTTCTTTTATTTTGGTCTTCCGAATATTATACCATCGCTGATTTGCATTACAGGATTCACTTCTGCGATTGTTACGATGAGTTTGAATAACTCAGCGTATATAAAGGAGGCTCTGAGAGGAGCTTTGCTTTCTGTAGACAAAGGACAACTGGAAGCAGGAAGATCTTTGGGATATACAGAGAAACAGGTTGTGAGGCTTATTGTAATTCCGCAGGCAATCCGAGTCGCGATACCGGCATTGGCTAATAGTTTTGTAGATATCTTAAAGGGTACATCAATGGCATTTACGGTTGGAGTGATAGAAATTACAGCAGCAGCACAATTGTATTCGGCATCTACATTACGCTTTTTCGAAGGATATTGCGGCTTGATTCTTATGTATTGGGTACTCGTGGTTATTCTTGAACAGCTGTTAAAACTATTGGAAAAGAGGATGAACAGAAGCTTTGAATAATGGTAATAAAAAGAGAATATTTATCAGTGCTGATATTGAAGGAACTGCAGGGGCTTTTTTGTGGGAAGCAGGCAGAAAAGGTACAGAAGAATATAATAGACAGTGCAGGATTATGACAGAAGAGGTGCTGGCAGTAGTAGAGTCTCTGAATGAAAGATATGAATCCTGTGAGATCATGATAAAAGATGCTCATGCCACAGGAAACAATCTGGATATCACAGCATTTCCAGAGAATTGCAGCATTATATCCGGATGGGATGATGGACCTTACGGTATGATGCAGGAATTAGATGATTCTTATGATTTTGCAGTGTTGATAGGGTATCACAGCGGAGCAGGAACAGGTGGAGCACCACTTGCTCATACATTGAATTCCAGAAAATATTCATCTGTTGAATTAAACGGAGTTAAGATATCAGAATTTGTACTTAGTTATTATACGGCATTAATGACAGGGGTTCCTATTGCGTTGGTCAGTGGCGATTATGCACTATGCCAGGAAATAGAAGTATATGATCAAAGTATATATACGGTAGCTGTACAAGAAGGCAGAGGTGGATCTGTAATCACCAGATCACCGGAGAAAGTTAAAAGTTTATTAAGGGAAACTGTAATAGGCATGAGTGAACCGTTTTTGCGTGGAGAAATGCCAGATGAATTTCATTTAAAAATTGTATATTACAGTCATAGTGATGCGGTTCGGAATTCGTATTATCCAGGGTGTATTTGTACGGCACCGAAGACTATTGAATATACAACTAATGATTTTTATGAAATCTTACGAGCCTTTGTGTTTATTTGAGGATAGATTATGGATGAAAAAATAGAATTAATTCATACAATGGCATATCAGCAGTTTATACCACTTTTTGTGCGGGCAGGGTTAGAAATTGATGAAAATGAAGAATGCCCGGAAGGTCTAATTACATGTCTTGAGTTGAAAGACTGCCGTACAGAAAAAACAGTAGGTGCGGCGGTGTTGGTGTATACAGAAAATGTATATGTGATGAAAGCTGTTGCAGTAGAAAAGGAGTATCGTGGAAACGGACTCGGTGTGTTGCTTGTGCGGGAAATTCTTAATGAGGCAGAACGCAGAGGTGTCGATAAAGTATTTTTAAATGCTAAAATTCCTGACTTTTACCAAAAGTTGGGATTCGAAATTTTGCAGAGAGAAAAGGCTCCGGCCATTTCTGATTGTAGTACCTGCTCCAGATATCTTCATGGATGTGAACCTGAGATTATGGTGAAAAAGCTCTCTTGAATTATTGCACATATACAAGTATAATAACACTGTATTAGGCGATGCCTTGATCCACGTCTGTTAGGGAAAATTCTCTGACAGGCGTGTTTTTGTTGTATAGCATATTTTAACAAAAATATTCGGAGGTTTTTATGGAAAACATATATTTAAAACGGATAAGTACGGTTGCGACGGTGATTTTTGGAAATGTATTCTATGCACTTGTGGTCAAGCTGTTTTTGCTGCCGGGCAATCTGATGACAGGAGGCACGACTGGTATCGGTCTGGTGGTGAACCATTTTACAGGATTGTCCATTTCCGGATTTGTACTGGTGTTCAATATTATAATGCTATTAGTCGGAGTAGCATTTCTTGGTAAAAAGTTTGCACTGACTACGGTGATAAGTTCTTTTACGTATCCAATCGCATTGGAAGCAGCCAACCGAATTTTCGGGAATTATGTGATTACGGAGAATGCCATGCTGAATACAATTTTTGCCGGACTTGGTGTCGGCATAGGACTTGGCGTGGTTATCCGTACAGGCGCATCTACAGGTGGTATGGATATTCCGCCGCTGGTATTGCATAAGTATTTCAGGATTCCGGTATCTGTGAGCCTGAATGCATTTGATATGCTGATACTGGTCATGCAGGTAATCTATAATCCGCCGGAAAGAGTACTATATGGGATCCTTCTTGTACTTGTGTATACGACCGTGCTGGATAAAGTGCTGATGATGGGAAGTACGAAGACGGAGGTCAAGATCATCAGTAGTCAGGTGGAAGAGATACGACAGGCGATACTGGCTCAGGTGGACAGGGGTGTGACGATGCTTTACGGTGAAGGTGGATACCGTCAGGAACGAACTCAGATCGTGCTGAGTATTGTATCGAATCGTGAACTTCCACAGGTAGAGAAGCTGATCAGACAGATCGATCCGGAGGCATTTATGATTGTCAGCAGGGTTACAGAAGTGCGCGGACGAGGCTTCTCATTGAGCAAACATTACGGAGAAGAACAGAAAAATGGCGATGCTCTATAAGCAGTGATTATAAATAGCTCCAAGGATAAATAAACAGTCAGCTACTGGAAATGACAGCCATAGTTCTATATAATGATACTGTATCTAATTGTTCAGTAAAAGGAGAAGGATTCATGGAAATGTTGTCAATTGAGAAGGAACTGAAGGAAAATGCATATCCTGGAAGAGGAATTATCATTGGAAAGAGTGCTGATGGCACAAAAGCGGTAACAGCTTACTTTATTATGGGAAGAAGCGAGAACAGCCGTAACCGTATTTTTGTAGAAGACGGAGAAGGCATCCGCACACAGGCATTTGACGAGTCCAAGCTGACAGATCCAAGCCTGATTATCTATGCGCCGGTACGTGTGCTTGGCAATAAGACGATCGTGACAAATGGAGATCAGACAGATACGATCTACGAGGGCATGGACAAGCAGCTGACTTTTGAACAGTCACTGAGAAGCAGAGAATTTGAGCCGGACGGACCGAATTACACACCTCGTATTTCCGGAGTTATGCACGTTGAGAATGGAAGATATAACTACGCAATGTCTATCCTCAAGAGTAATAACGGTGATCCGTCAAGCTGTAACCGTTATACATTTGCATATGAGAATGCAAAAGCGGGAGAAGGACATTTTATCCATACTTATATGCATGATGGTAATCCGTTGCCAAGCTTTGAGGGAGAGCCGAAGCTTGTGGCAATCCCGGATGATATGAATGCATTCACAGATCTGTTATGGAACAGTCTGAATGAGGATAATAAAGTATCTCTGTTTGTGCGTTATATTGATATTGCAACAGGTAACTATGAGTCAAAGATTGTAAATAAAAATAAATAAGGAGCGGATAAGGATGAAAGAGTTAGAACTGAAATACGGATGTAACCCGAATCAGAAACCATCAAGAATCTATATGGCAGACGGAAGCGAACTCCCGATCAAGGTGCTGTGTGGACGTCCTGGATATATCAATTTTCTGGATGCATTTAATGGATGGCAGCTTGTAAAAGAGCTGAAGAAAGCAACCGGACTTCCGGCAGCTACATCTTTCAAGCATGTATCGCCGGCAGGTGCTGCAGTGGGACTTCCGCTTTCTGAGACACTGGCGAAGATCTACTGGGTAGATGACCTTGGTGAGCTGTCGCCGCTTGCCAGTGCATATGCAAGAGCCAGAGGTGCCGACCGTATGTCTTCCTTCGGTGATTTTATTTCTCTGTCAGATGTCTGTGATGTAGATACAGCCAGACTGATCAAGAGAGAGGTTTCGGACGGTGTGATCGCACCGGGATATGAGCCGGAGGCACTTGAGATTCTGAAACAGAAAAAGAACGGCAATTACAATGTGATCCAGATCGATCCGGATTATGTACCGGCTGCACTGGAACACAAGGATGTATTTGGTATTACATTTGAACAGGGAAGAAATGAGCTGAATATTGACGAGCATTTCTTCGATGAGATCGTAACAGAGAATAAAGAGATGACTGAGCAGGCTAAGATTGATCTTGCGATTTCGATGATCACACTGAAGTATACACAGTCCAACTCTGTATGCTATGTGAAAGATGGACAGGCAATCGGTATCGGTGCCGGACAGCAGTCACGTATCCACTGTACACGACTGGCTGGTCAGAAGGCTGATAACTGGTGGCTGAGACAGTGCCCGAAGGTGCTGAATCTTCCATTTAAGGAAGGTATCCGCCGTGCAGACAGAGATAATGCGATCGATCTGTACATTGGCGACGAATACATGGATGTGCTGAACGATGAAGCATGGCCGAACACATTTTCAGAGAAGCCGGAAGTATTTACCAGGGAAGAGAAACGCGCATGGTTAGACAAGCTGACAGATGTAGCACTTGGATCTGATGCATTCTTTCCATTTGGCGATAACATCGAGCGTGCACATAAGAGTGGCGTAAAATATATCGCTCAGCCGGGCGGATCTGTCAGAGATGACAATGTAATCGAGACCTGTAACAAATACGACATGGTTATGGCATTTACAGGCATCCGTCTGTTCCATCACTAAATATAAAAGATGTTGCCAAGGTCTTTCATCCACTTATGAGCAAGCTCATGTGGATTTAGACCTTTTGACCCTGGCATCATATAAAATAGAGTATATCCGATGCGTGTCATTCAGTTGGCACGCATCTTTCTTTATGAATAAAAGAATGTTATAATGGGCGAAAAGCTTATAATCGGAGGATGACAATGAGGAAGAAAGAACGGGCGCTGGAAATCATACAGCGTTTAAAAGAAGAATATCCGGATGCAGACTGCACGCTGGACTATGATCAGGCATGGAAGCTGCTGGTCAGTGTCCGGTTGGCGGCACAATGCACCGATGCCAGAGTGAATGTTGTGGTAGAAGATCTATATGCTAAGTATCCGACGGTGGATGCGCTGGCAGCAGCGGAGCCGGAAGAGATCGAGGCGATTGTGAAGCCGTGTGGATTAGGGAAAAGCAAGGCGCGAGACATCAGTGCCTGTATGCGGATCCTGCGTGATGAATATGGCGGTAATGTGCCGGACGATTTTGATAAATTATTGAAGCTCCCGGGAGTCGGCAGAAAGAGTGCGAACCTGATCATGGGAGATGTGTTTGGCAAACCGGCGATCGTAACGGATACACATTGCATCCGTCTGACGAACCGAATGGGACTGGTAGATGGTATTAAAGATCCGAAAAAGGTGGAAATGGAATTATGGAAGATTATTCCGCCGGAGGAAGGCAGTGATTTCTGTCACCGACTTGTAAATCATGGACGGGAGGTCTGTACGGCAAGAACGAAACCGCATTGTGACAGATGCTGTCTTGCCGATATATGCAAGAAAGTCGGAGTGTAACGCGGTCGAATATAAAGTTGATAGCTGATGCTAATGATGATAATGGAGTGTGATATAAATGGCAGATATTGCAGGAATGCTGGATGAATTACAGTATAAGACAGCGCATAATCCGGAATGGAAGGCAAGATTTCTTGCGTCCAGAGAGGAAGCAGATCCGATTTCCGCATTTTGCAGGATTTGCAGAGAATTTGGATATGAGATCTATGAGATGGATCTGATCTGTGCCGGAGAGAACTTTTATGCATCGATGCGCAGAAGCACCAATGGCGGAGGAGAAAATTCGCCCAAATTACTAGGTGAGGATGATTTCTATGAACTCTTTTTCGCCGGATTGGAGAATGATAAATGAATCATGCATTTCGAGAAATTATAGAGGACTGCCCTGTGATCGCTACTGTGAAGGACATGGAGAGTCTGGAAAAGAGCTTTGAGACGGACAGTCAGATTATATTTATATTATTCGGAGATATCTGTAATATATCCGAGATTGTAGAGCGCGTCAAAACAGAAGGACGGATTGCTATGGTGCATCTGGATCTGGTCAGTGGATTTGACGGACGGGAGATTGCAGTCGATTTTATCAGGCATAACACCAGAGCAGATGGTATTATATCCACCAAGACTGCACAGATCAATCGTGCGAAGGAACTGGGATTGTATGCAGTGCATCGCTTTTTTGTGCTGGATTCCCGTTCGCTGGAAAATATCAGACGCCAGAGTGCGGCAAGCAAGCCGGACTGCATCGAGATCCTGCCTGGGATTATGCCGAAGGTGATTAAAAGAATCGTGCAGCACCAGCATATTCCGGTAATTGCGGGCGGACTGATTGATGATAAAGAAGATATCATGACAGCACTTAAAGCAGGGGCGACAGCCATATCCACGACGAGACAGGAGTTGTGGTTTATCTAGGCTTGACAGAGCCGTACGGCATATATTATATTAAAAACAAAAAAATTAGCCGTACGGCAAAGAAAACTAGAACAGAAATATAAATTAGCCGTACGGCATAGTTGGAGAAGAAAAATGAAAATAAATAATACGAAGACATTAGGTGAAACTATACGGGCAAGAAGGAAAGAATTACATTATACACAGGCATATTTAGCAGAGTTCACTGGACTTAGTGTTACATTTATTTCGGATGTGGAAAGAGGAAAAACGACGGCAGAAATAGAAAAAATTATTCGTTTGATTAATGTGTTGGGGTTGAATTTGTTAGTAGAAAAGAGGGAATGATAAATGCAGAGATTGGCTGTTCAAATAGAGGTAAAGGGTGCGTTTAAACAGGTAGGAGAGATTGTAGGTACGAGCTCGGATGATGCACGATTCACATATACGGAGAGTTATTTGAAAGATCCGGAGAGTAGGGCAGTATCTATTAGTATGCCGTTAGAACAGCAATCTTTTAGTGTAGAAAGTACAAGAAATTTTTTCGAAGGATTATTACCGGAAGGGTTTACAAGACGATGTGTGGCAGAATGGTTGCATCGAGATGAAAAAGACTATCTTGCAATTCTTGCCGGACTGGGGCAAGAGTGCCTTGGTGCAATAAAAATTATCGATGAATCTAGAGCAGTACTTCCGTCGAAATATAAAGAGCTTACATCAGAAGAAGTGAAAAAACTGGCACAAGAAGGAGCAACGGAATCGGCAGAAATGGTAACTAAATCACATTTATCGTTGACTGGAGCATCGGGCAAAGTAGGTTTGTATTACGATGAACAAAAAGATAAATGGTACTTGCCAATTGGAGAAGCACCAAGCACTCATATTGTAAAGCAAAGTCATATCAGGCTGAAGCGAATAGTGGCAAATGAACAGTTGTGTTTGCTTACAGCGAAAAATTTGGGGATTGAAATACCGCAAAGTTTTATTATAAAGACGGAAAGTAACGAAGCAGAAGATGTGCTTTTTGCGACAAAGAGATACGATCGGAGAATGCAATCCAATGGAAGAAAATTAAATGGTATGAATATTCCATATAGATTACATCAGGAAGATTTTTCGCAGGCATTAGGAATCCCTGCCTCTGAAAAATATGAAAAAGATGGCGGCTCGTATTTGAGCAAAATGTTTGGAATATTGCGTGATTATTCAGCCTCACCAATTGAAGATCAGTTGAAGTTGTGGGATATATGTGTATTTAATTTCCTGATAGGTAATACCGATAATCATATTAAAAACCTATCATTACTTTACGGGAAAGATTTGAAAACAATTCGTCTTGCGCCAGCATACGATATTGTCAGTACCATGGTTTATGAAAGCAGTACAGAAAATATGGCTTTGAGTATTGGTGGAGATTATAGTATTCGAAAAATTACAGAAGAATCATTTGCAAAAGAAGCTACGAAAGCTGGACTTGGTGTGAAGATGGCAATGAAACGACTGGATACGCTACGAAAGAATTTTGTGGAGGCGTTAAATACTGGGGCTCAAGTGTTAGAAGAGCAAGGTTTTGAAGGAACTAAGGATATTGCAGAGCAGATTATGAGCTGTGGAGGCATACGAAATTACATATAAAGGATTCTGTAAAGGGTTCTGCTTGACGAGATACATCTGTCGCTCTGAGAAAAATTTTATAAAATTTAAACTACCGAGGCAATGCTATGCATATAATTAATGGTCATATGAAAGGCTATTCTTTACAATAACGGTAAGAATGCTGGAGGTAGGATGATGGATTATAAAAAACTGGGAGAAAGGATCAGACAGGCACGCAAAGCACTGCATTATTCGCAGGAACAGTTCGCAGGCGAAATCGGATATTCTGTACCGCATATTTCACATGTAGAAAATGCAAGAACCACTCTCAGTGTTGACTTCTTAGTTAAGGCGTCGAATGCCTTACATGTATCTGCTGACCAGCTTCTGTGTGACAGCCTGAAATATACCAATGATGTATACAAAGGCGAGATAGTGGAAGCGTTAGAAGATTGTAGCCAAACGGAACTTATGATTATCAGTCAGACAGTTATGGATCTGAAACGCAATTTGAGAAAGAACATAGGTGTTGATGATGAAGAAGGAAGAGTTGGGTAAGAATCTGAAGTATATGAGGGAATGTCATAACATGTCACAGAGTCAGCTGGCAGGGAAATTATGGTTAGACCGCAGCTCTATTTCCGGATATGAGATTGGCAAACGGATGCCGGATATCTTGATTTTGTGGGAAATGGCAGAGATTATGAACGTATCTCTGGACGAGCTGGTCGGAAGAAAAAAGATGAGTAAAGCAGTTGGATTATAAAAAGGTATTGCCATATTCTGAGAAAAGTGCTATGGTAATTACAGTTAAATAATGATTTTGGAGAAAACGGAGTACAAAAATAGACGGCGTGAAGCCGGCTTGTTTTTGTACTCTTTTTTTGTTTCGTTCAGAGCCCAGCAGAATTGGAAACAAAAGCGAAACGTGCAGCGTTTTGGAAGTGGCTCTGGACGAAAGTTAACAGAAGGAGGATATAATATGCGAGACATAGTAATAATTGGAGCCGGAGTCACGGGAAGTGCGGTGGCGAGAGAACTGTCCAGATATCAGTATGATGTACTGGTGGTGGAAGCTAACAGTGATGTGTGCGAAGGAACATCCAAGGCCAACAGCGGTATTGTTCATGCAGGATTCGACACAGAGCCAGGTTCTATGATGGCGAAGATGAATATCAGAGGCAATGAGATGATGGAGCAGCTGTCCAAGGATTTGGATTTTCCATTTAAACGAAATGGGTCACTGGTTCTCTGCTTCGACGAGAAAGATATGGATAAGTTAGTATATCTTCTGGAAAAAGGTCAGAAAAACGGTGTTCCGGGTCTTCGGATTATCACAAAAGAAGAAGTGAAAGAGATGGAGCCGAATGTCACCGATGACATGGTGGCAGCTTTGTATGCGCCGACTGGTGGAATTGTATGTCCGTTTGGATTGAACATTGCAATGGCTGAAAATGCATGTGAGAATGGTGTGGAGTTCCAGTTTGATACAGAGGTTCAGAATATCATACCGATCGAAGGTGGTTACAGACTGGAAACTTCTAGGGGTGACATGGAGACAAAGATGGTTATCAATGCGGCGGGTGTCTATGCGGATAAGTTCCATAATATGGTCAGTGAAGATAAGATTGAGATTATTCCGAGAAAAGGTGAGTACTGTTTGATGGATAAAAAGGTGGGAGATTTTGTAAAGAGTACAATTTTCCAGCTTCCTACAAAATACGGTAAAGGCGTACTGGTAACACCTACGGTACACGGTAATCTGCTAGCAGGACCAACGGCGGTAGATATTGAAGATAAGGAAAATACACAGACGACTGCCGAAGGTTTGGAAGAACTGCTGACAAAGGTAAAAGTCAGCGCACCGAACATTCCGACACGTCAGGTGATCACATCATTTACAGGTCTTCGAGCACATTGGACCGGACATGAATTTATTATCAAGGAAGTAGAAGGAGCACCGGGATTTATTGATGTGGCAGGTATTGAGTCACCGGGACTTACCAGTTCTCCGGCAATTGGAGAATATGTAGCAGAGTTGGTGCGGGGCATTTATCCGAAGGAAAAGAAAGTACATTTCAAGGCAACAAGAAAAGGAATTCCGAATGTGGCAGAGGCATCATTTGAAGAGCGCCAGGAACTGATCAGACAGAATCCGGCATACGCCAATGTGATCTGTCGATGTGAAGTAGTTACAGAAGGCGAAATTATGGATGCGATTCACAGACCACTTGGAGCTACAACACTGGACGGCATCAAACGTCGTACCAGAGCAGGGATGGGAAGATGTCAGGCAGGATTCTGTGCACCAAAACAGGTGGAGATCCTGGCAAGAGAGCTTGGCAAAGACGTATCGGAGATTACCAAATCCGGCGAAGGTTCTGCATTTTTAACAGGTTACGATAAGGAGGATATATAAGATGAAGACAGAGATCGCAATCATCGGGGGAGGACCGGCAGGACTGGCGGCAGCAGTTGCAGCCAGAGAGGCAGGGGTACAAGATATCCTGATCATAGAGAGAGATAATGAACTTGGTGGTATTTTGAATCAGTGCATACATAACGGATTTGGACTGCATACATTTAAGGAAGAATTGACCGGACCTGAGTATGCCGGAAGATATATTGAAAAGGTAAAGGAAATGAAGATTCCGTATCTGCTTCATACGATTGTTGTGGATGTGTCCAGGGACAAAGTTGTTACTGTAATGAATAAAGAACAGGGCATGTTCCAGATTGAGGCAAAAGCAGTGATTCTGGCAATGGGATGCAGAGAGCGTTCCAGAGGTGCACTGAATATTCCGGGTTATCGTCCGGCGGGTATTTATTCCGCAGGAACTGCACAGAGATACGTCAATATGGAAGGAAGAATGCCTGGTAAAAAGGTTGTGATCCTGGGTTCCGGAGATATCGGACTGATCATGGCGAGACGTATGACGCTGGAGGGTGCCAAGGTTCAGGTGGTAGCAGAGTTGATGCCATATTCCGGCGGCCTGAAACGTAATATTGTACAGTGTCTGGATGATTATGGTATTCCGCTGAAGCTGAGTCACACAGTGGTAGACATCAAAGGAAAGAAGCGCGTGGAAGGTGTAACACTTGCACAGGTAGATGAGAATCGCAAGCCGATTCCGGGTACAGAAGAATATTATGATTGTGATACCTTGCTTCTGTCCTGTGGATTGATCCCGGAGAATGAACTTTCTTCCCAGATAGGAGTAGAACTGAATCCGGTGACATCCGGTCCTGTAGTGAATGAAAGTCTGGAGACGAATGTAGACGGCGTATTTGCCTGTGGTAACGTGCTTCATGTCCATGATCTGGTAGATTATGTATCCGGAGAAGCAAAGACTGCCGGTGAAAATGCGGCAGCATATGTACAGGGCAATCTTCCGGAAGCTGGCAAAGAGATTCCATTAAAAGGTGAGAATGGAGTACGTTATACGGTGCCTTGCAGTGTGGATGTCGACCGTATGACGGATAAGCAGGTAGTACGTTTTCGTGTGGGAAATGTTTATAGAGACAAGTATCTCTGCGTGTATTATAATGATAAGTGTATCAGCAGGGTTAAGAAAAAAGTAATGGCTCCCGGCGAGATGGAACAGGTAATCCTTCTGAAATCCAAGCTCAAAGAATTTGAAGGACTTGAGAGCATTACCATTCGGATTGAAGAGGAGGAACAGAGATAATGAGAGAGAAAGAGTTAGTATGTATCGGATGTCCTCTGGGCTGTAGCCTGAAAGTGACCATCCAGGACGATAGCACTATGGAAGTAACTGGCAATACATGTCCGAGAGGAGCGGACTATGCCAGAAAAGAACTGACAGATCCAAGACGGATCGTCACGTCTTCAGTCCCGGTAGAGGGAGGCCATCTGCCATGTGTATCTGTGAAGACAGAATCAGATATACCAAAAGACAAGATATTTGACTGTATCAAAGCACTGAAAGATGTGAAGCTTCAGGCTCCGGTGAAGATCGGACAGATCGTATTGCCGGATGTGGCAGGTACAGGGGTCAACGTGTTGGCAACTAAGAATATTCAGGCCCTGTAGCAGAATCAAACAGAGAGGATGAATTGTATGGAGCAGTATGTAATGGCCCTGGATCAGGGGACGACCAGTTCCCGCTGTATATTGTTCAATCATGCGGGGGACATCTGTGGTATGGCACAGAGGGAATTTGAACAGATTTATCCGCATCCGGGCTGGGTAGAGCAGAATCCGAGAGAGATCTGGTCATCCCAGTATTCCGTTATGGCACAGGTGATGGCGGAAAATGGAATTGATGCGAAGCAGATAAAGGGAATCGGTATTACTAATCAGAGAGAGACGACAATTATCTGGAACCGTTATACGGGTGAACCGGTGTACAATGCAATTGTGTGGCAATGCCGCCGGACAGCGGAGATGATTGATGCATTAAAAGAAGAGGGATTCGATCAGGTGATCCGCGAGAAGACAGGATTGATCGCAGATGCGTATTTCAGTGCCAGCAAGATCGCATGGATTTTAGATCATGTAGAAGGCGCCAGAGAACAGGCTGAGAAAGGCGATTTACTATTTGGAACAGTAGATACCTGGCTGATCTGGAATCTGACCGGGGGACTGGTACATGTGACCGATTATACGAATGCATCCCGGACGATGTTATTTGACATTCATAAGTTGTGCTGGGATGAGGAAATCATGGCGAAGTTCCGTATTCCACGTGCAATGCTGCCGGAAGTAAAGCCATCCAGCTGCATTTACGGTTATACGGATGAGAAAGTTCTGGTAGGTAACGTACCGATAGCAGGTGCAGCAGGCGATCAGCAGGCGGCACTGTTTGGACAGGGATGTTATCAGCCTGGGGACGTGAAGAATACATATGGTACAGGATGTTTCCTGCTCATGAATACAGGAACAGATCCGGTAATGTCAGGCAATGGACTCCTGACAACGATCGCGGCCAGTACAGATCCGGAGAAGGTCGAGTATGCCCTGGAAGGCAGTATCTTTGTAGCCGGAGCCGCTAATCAGTGGCTGCGTGACGGCATGCGCCTTGTAGAGAGTACGCCGGAGACAGAAAAGTACGCCAGTCAGGTGGAAGATACAGATGGCGTATATATTGTTCCTGCATTTGCGGGAATGGGCGCTCCTTACTGGAATCAGTATGCCAGAGGTACAGTGGTCGGACTGACGAGAGGCTGTACCAGAGAGCACTTTATCCGTGCAACGCTGGAATCTATCGCATATCAGGCATATGATGTGATTAAAGCGATGGAAGAAGATGCAGGAGTACGGTTGAATGTGCTGAAGGTAGATGGAGGTGCCAGTGCCAATAATATGCTGATGCAATTTCAGGCAGATATCAATAATACCATTGTGCATCGTCCGAAATGTATTGAGACTACAGCGCTTGGAGCAGCATATCTGGCAGGACTTGCGACCGGATACTGGAAGAGCAAAGACGAGATCAAAGAGAACTGGCAGCTTGGAAGAGCATTTGAGTCAGAAATGGATGAAGAGAAGAGAAATCAATTGCTGAAAGGCTGGAAACGCGCAGTGCGCTGTGCGATCGCCTGGGCAGAAGATGATGAGTAAAAGAGAATAAAGCATAAAATGAGAGGCGTCATTGCGGTGGTAGCGATGGCGTCTTTTTTTGCATATCAGCAGGATTAATCATAGATTCTATTATAGAAAATATCTATTAGATGAAAATGTTATATTGAAGTAATCTATGCATATTGTTGAATCGATAATTTTAAATATACGCCAATTTGTGCGTGTTTTAGCACTTTTTTGCAATGTAATTGTGATGAATATGTTGATGAGTGCAATTTTTGCACGAATTGTCAAAAAATAAGTGCAAATGTTTGCTATTTTTTTGTTATTGATGTGTTGATAGAATGTAAAGCATAAAGAAAGTCCTTGGAGAGGGACGGTAAATACTACTACAAATAATAAATTATGAGGTGAGAAAATGTTTGAAAGAAATCTGGTAGTAAAAAACAAAACAGGACTTCATGCAAGACCGGCAGCAAGTCTGGCGTCACTGTGTGGCAAGTTTAAAAGCGAGATCAGAATTTACACAGAGGACACAGAGATTAATCCCAAAAGTGTTCTGAGCATTATGGCAGGCGGCGTGTACGCAGGAACGCCGATCAGATTAACCGTTGAAGGTGAAGATGAAGAAGAGGCTGGTGCAGCAATTGTTGAATTGATTGAAAATCTGGTTGACTAATTTAAAAGAAAAATGTTTCTGATAAGGAGCAGGTGACGTGGAATTACGAAAACGACAGGCAAAGATATTACAGGATCTTTTTGAAAAAAAGAGAATATCCGTAGATACAATACTGGACGAATATGGAATTTCAAAGAGAACATTATATTATGATTTGAATAAAATTAATGACTGGCTGAGTGAAGATAATTTTGGCATGGCCAACATTGAAGATAAAGAAATCGTGATAGAGATTACCAATCTTGCAAGTATAGAAAAGCAGATGCATAGAGGAAAAGAATATTATTTTTCTTCAGAAGAGAGAAGGGCGATAGAGTTTCTATTTATCACACTGAATTCTGAAAAAATTGTAATCGATGATCTGAAAAATGCATTTGATGTTAGTCGCAATACGATACTTTCTGATTTGAAAAGTGTAAAAAGCGAAATAGAAGAAAGTGGAGAATTGAAATTCTGTAATTCCATTAAACAGGGCTATTATGTTACAGGAGATGAATCCGCATTAAGAAAGATTATTCAGGAAAAAATCAATGAGTTGAAAACTCCGGAAGGAAAAGCAGTGTTGAAGATTTATATGCAGAATTCATTGTTCAGTCTTACGGAAAATGAAATTGATTTTTACAAACTGTGTATCTGTATCATTAAACAGTATGAACTGGATATTAAAAATGAATATATATTGTCAGATATGCAGACGGAAGGATTCATGATCCAGGTATCCTGGATACGTAGTCTGAAGGGATATACGATAAAACTCAGTGATGATGAAAAAAATGCACTTACAGGAACATTGTCGTATCGATCTGTTGAAAACAGTGTGGAGAAGATGGCAAGATGTGGCATCGAGATGGTGCAGGAAGAAGTATATTATCTGGCATCCATGCTGCTTGGAATCGAAACAACAGGATTCAAGACACACAGGGAAGAGGAGAGATTTATTGAAAAGATTGCCGATCAGTTTATCTCTAATTTTGAGAGAATTACTTGCTTAGTGTTTTATAACCGTAGCAAATTACGGCATGAGTTGTTTCACCATCTGCGGGCATTGTTTTACCGCATGAAATACGGAACACCGTCTGATAATCCGCTGACCAGAGATATTAAACAGATGTATTCGTTTGTGTTTGAGGCTACGAGACGGGCAATTGCAGAGGTGGGCAATAATTTTATGCGGGATATTCCAGATACAGAAATTGCGTATCTCTGCATTTATATGGTAAGTAATCTGGATGAAAAGAAAGTGCATCAGAGTGCAAAATACGATGGAAGTATTCTGATTGTAGGACCTAAAAATATGGCAATCGCGACTCTGATCAAAGAACAGATTCAGAATTTGCTTGGTGACAGCTTTGAGTATGATGTGATTTCGTTGAGCCGACTGAAAACCAGAATGCTGAGCGAGTATGTAATGGTAGTGCTTGTGGATGTGCCACGAGGGAAGGTGACAGGAGAAAATGTCGTTGAGACAGTATCGTACTTAACAAGGAAGATCAGCAGAAGATTGTGGATATATTGCAGAATGAGAAGCTGTTATCCAAATACAACAACAAAATAGAAGATATTCTATCAATAGTAGAAGAAAATGTGACACAGCCGATTGAACGAAAAGAACTTTATTTCAGTTTATTTCGTTATTTTAATTCACGAAAAGGATATAACCCATCAGAACAGCCGGGCATGGAATGTATTCTGGGCGAGAAGACCAGGACGGAAGTATTGCCGGATCATATGGATTGGGAAGATACGTTGCATTATGGCAGTGAGTTGTTGGATAGTTCGGAGGCCGATTGTGGGAACGAATTCAGAATCTGGTATCCAGAGACAAGTTGCAGACCTATCGTTTTGAGAAGGATGCAATCCTCATTCATTACCCGATGCAGGGTGAGCAGCAGAGAGAAATCAAGCTTCTCAAAATGATTTCAGAAGAAGGTGTGGTTTGTCCAGACGGCAAGAAAGCATATCTGATTTTATGCCTTACTACGATTGACAAATATTCTCATTTTTCTTTGTTGGATGAGGTATATCGTTTTTACGGAAAGAAGACGAAGATTACGGAACTGGTTGAATCGTATAAGCAATAGTCTGGGAGGATTATGATGAAGTGTATATATTGTGGAAAAGAAACCGAAAAGAATAAATATACAATTCGAGTTAATAAAGGTGCAGAAGAAGTTCAGTGCTGTGGACGGGAATGTTATCTGAAAACACGTAAATTTATCGATGCAGACAACAGTAAAAAGAAACTGCTGTTCTATATTATTGCAGCAGTACTTGTAGTAATTAATTTGTTTGTATTAGGTTACAAATTGCAGGTGTGGTGGATGTATATGCCAATGATTGGACTTGGAGCAATCGTGGTTGCACAGCCATCTATGTATTGCACACCATTCTTTTATGAAAGTTTCGGTATGGTGAAAGCGTGGAAAATTATACGCGTAATAGGTGTGGCCATTGTGCTGATTGGTGTATTGATTACGCTGTTCCAGTAGCGCGATATATTGATATTACACAAAAAAACACAACTTTTTGCATCGGATATGTGCGAAATAGTGAACGCTTTTGGTCTGTTTTGTGAAAAAAAAGAATGCTACTATATATTTAGCAAGAAAAATAAAACAAACATATGGGAGAGAGCAAGATGAAAAAGTTAAATGAAGCACTGATCGTGCTGGATGCAGATGTTGAGACTGCAGAAGACTGTATTCGCCTGGCAGGAGAGATGTTTGAGAAAAACGGATATGTAAACGCTGGATATGCGGATGCGGTTGTAGAGCGGGAAAAAGAATACCCGACAGGACTTCCTGGAAAAGGAATCAATATTGCAATTCCTCATACCAACAACAAGCTGGTAAACGAGCCGGCAGTTGGAGTGATCATTCCGAAAAAGGCAGTGACATTCAGTATGATGGGAATGAAAGAGAACAAGTTGGAATGCGAAGTGATTTTACCATTAGTGGTAAAGGATTCGCATCAGCAGATTGGCATGTTAAAGAAAATGATGTCAATCATTCAGGATGGTGAACTACTGAAGCGACTTAGAGATTCGAAAGATAAGACTGAGATTTTGAGTTTGTTAAGTGCTTTAGATGAAGTTTAAAACCCATATAAAAGGAAGGAGGAACTAAAATGAGACCAATTAACATTTTGTCAGTATGTGGATCAGGTACTGTTAGTTCAGCAATGCTTACATCCAAACTTACAGACATCCTGGAGGAGAATGGATACGAGGTAGAGGCTACTGAGGTAGCACCTGGCGGAGTAGAACTTGCAGTTCAGACAGCTAATTATGATCTGATTGCTTATACAAGCCCGGTAGAAGATAGCTTTGGCTTGCCTTTGCTGAATGCAACAGGCTTCTTGGTAGGAATCAATGAGGACGAATTCATTGAAGAGCTTATGGAAGTTGTAAGAAACTTAAAACTGTAAACAATCTAAAAATGAAATGAGAGGAGAGAAAAAGGCATGTTTGATACATTGAAACTTGTTTTTGACACCTTTGGAAAAGACCTCATGGTTCCAGTGATGATCTTCGTTATTTGTATGATCTTCAAAGCACCTGCGAAAAAAGCATTTTCATCAGCAGTGCTGGTTGGTGTTGGTCTGAAAGGTATGACATTCATTACCACTGAGTTTGGTGCGGTACTTTCACCATTGGTTCAGCAGCTGATTGCTACAACAGGACTGAACCTGAAAGCACTTGATATCGGATGGCAGGCGGTTGCATCTGTTGCATACTCTACCGATATTGGTATGATGTTTATCGGAGTTGGACTTGTATTCCAGATTGTTTTATGGCTGGTAAAATGGACAGACATTTTTATGCCGTCAGATCTGTGGAATAACTATTCTATCATTGTTTGGGGATCAATGTTCTATGCGATCAAAGCGAACCTTGCGGTTGCATTTGTACTGATGCTCTTCATCAACGTTGTGACACTGCTGATTGCAGAGGTTATGCAGAAGAGATGGTCTACATACTATCACTATCCGGGTTGTGCAATGACTGCACCTCACCATATGGGTGATGCTCCAATGTATCTTGTACTGAATATTATTGGTAACAAGATTGGGCTGGATAAGATTAAAGCTGACCCAGCTTCTATTAAAAAGAAATTCGGATTTATGGGTGAGCCAATGTATATTGGACTTATTGTAGGATTATTACTTGGTGTTGTAGGTAATATCGGAGATCTTAATACAATGGCAGCATGGGGAACTGTTATGAATGTAGCAATCACATGTTCAGCTGTAATGGCAATCTTCCCGAAAGTTGCCGGTCTGTTCGCATCTGGATTTACAGTACTTACAGATTATTCAAGAAAGACTCTGAAGAAGAGCAAATACGGAGCTGACAGAGAATTTATCGTATCAGTTAACGATGCTCTTGGATATGGTGAAACAGCAACACTTACTACCGGTCTTCTGGTAATTCCGGTATGTGTACTTCTGGCATTTATCCTGCCAGGTAACGTGGTAGTTCCTCTTATGGTACTTCCTTCTCTTCCGTACATGGTAGAGGTTCCTGTTTGCCTGTCAAACGGAAATGTAATTAAGTCATGGATCATGGCTTGTATCGTATTCAGCGCAAAGATACTTATGGCATCTTATTGGGCTGGAACATTTACAGAGATTGCTGCTGGAGCGGGATTTGAAGCTGCTACACAGGCTCTGGAAGGTGGAACGCTGATTATTGGATTTATCATGTCAAACTGTACAGCAGGTTTGATTACGATGGCGTTCTTAACCATGAACCCAGTTATTATTATTGCAGTAGTAGCAATTTACTTCGTACTGTATGTTCTGTTCAGAAAGAACAAATCTTCTGTGCGTGAGTACATTGAAAAGATTGCGCTTGGTGACAAATATGTAGCACCTGTAGCACCGGAAGCTGCTGCGAACGGACAATAAAGCAAAAGGTAAATATTGATGATTAACTTTCGTTCCATGGCTTAACTGCAATGGAACGAAAGTTTTTAGAAAGAGGCGTGTTATGAAGATACTGGTAATTGGAGATATTGTAGTGAGTTGTGATCTTCTGGTTGAAGCGGCTAAGTCACTTCCGGGTGGAGAGCATGAAGTGGTAGCTGTTGAATGGAAAAGTGAAACCAGACAGGAATTTCAGAAAAAGGCATTGAACATTGAGAAAAATGGACCGACAGCAGAGGAACCGCCAAAGGAAGCATATGAGCAGATTGGTGATGCTGATATCTTACTTTCTCATTTCTGCCCAATTCCAGAAGATCTGATCGAAGCAGGAAAGAACCTGAAACTAATCGGAACATGTAGAGGCGGAATGGAGCATGTAGACATTGCTGCAGCTACAAAGAGAAACATTCCGGTCATCCACTGCATCAGAAATGCAGAAGCTACTTCAGATTTTGCGGTTGGACTTATGTTTGCAGAGACAAGAAATATTGCTCGTGCACATGCGGCTGTAAAACAGGGAGTATGGAGAAAAGAATATGTGAATAGCCAGTATACAACATCTATGTGTGAGATGACAGTCGGTGTTGTAGGACTTGGGCATATCGGAAAACTGGTTGCAAAGAAATGCCTTGGTATTGGCATGAAGGTGATCGCACACGATCCATTTGTAACACAGGAAAAAGTAGATGAAATTGGTCTGGATGTCAAGATGGTGAGCAAAGAAGAACTGTTTAAGACAGCGGATATCATTACACTTCACCTGAGAGTAACACCAGAGACAAAGAACAGTATTAACAAAGAATATATTGGATTGATGAAGCCTACAGCATATCTGATCAATACTTCAAGAGCCGGAGTACTTGATAAGGATGCTTTGGTCGAGGCTTTACAGAACCGTACAATCGGCGGAGCTGCAATTGATGTGTTCTGGGAGGAACCGGTTCCGAAGGATGATGTACTTCTGACACTGGATAACCTGACAATGACACCTCATAATGCAGGAAATGTTGTAGATGCACTTCCGAAGTCCCCATTATTACTTGCAAGAACGATTAAGGAGTTCTGGGATACAGGAAAGAGCGATATGGTTGTAAATCTTAGAAATATAACAATTTAACACAAAATAATAAAATGATTTAAGAGCAGATTGGAGGATTACCGGCATGTTAATGGAGAAAGAAAGAATAGAGATTGTTGAGTATGGTAAGAAGATGAGCAGTGCAGGACTCTGCAAAGGCACAAGTGGAAATATCAGTATTTATGATCCGGAAACCGGATATATGGCTATCAGTCCATCCGGAATCGGATATTTTGAAACAGAACCTGAAGACGTAGTTGTTATGAAACTTGACGGAACAATTGTTGAAGGTAATCGTGCTCCATCTAGCGAACATGGTCTTCATTCAGTGATTTATCTGAATAAGCCGGAAGCAAGAGCGGTAGTACATACACATTCTATTTACTGTACTACGTTTGCTGCGCTGAATCAGCCGCTGAAAGCTGTTCACTATGTAATCGGCGGAGCTGGAGTGTCTGAGATTCCTTGTGCTCCATATTGCACATTTGGAACACCGGAACTGGCTGAAAGTGTAAAGAATACAATTGGCGACAGCAAAGCAGTTCTGTTGCAGAACCATGGTCTGGTAGCAAGCGGACCGAAGCTTGCAAAGGCATTCAGCCTTGCAGTTAACCTGGAATTCGTTGCAGAGATTCAGTATCGTGCACTTTGCATCGGACAGCCGTGCGTACTGTCTGATGAGCAGATGGCAGAAGTAATGGTTCGTTTCAAATCATACGGACAGCCGGCTAAGAACAATGAAAAGAAAGACGGAATGGGCTACTAAGATTAGGAGGAGCATTCATGTTAAGAGCGGTACTGTATAAAGAAAAGGAGCTTCGCATAGAGGAAGCTCCAATACCAGAGATTGGCGATGATGAAGTTCTGGTAAAGAACAAAGTATCGACAACCTGCGGAACAGATGTAAAGATCTATAAAAGAGGATATCCGCTTCTTACGCCACCACATCCATTTGGACATGAGTATTCTGGAGTGATCGCAGCAGTAGGAAAGAATGTGAAGAAGTTTAAAGAAGGTGACCGCGTAGCAGTTCATAACACAGCACCTTGCGGACATTGCTATTTCTGCAAAAAGGGTCAGTTCTCTATGTGCGAAGATATGTTGTTTAATCGCGGAAGCTACGCTGAGTACGTAAAAGTGCCTGGAAGAATTGTTGAACAGAATATGTTTAAACTGGATGATACGATCTCACACAAGACGGCGTCATTGATGGAACCATTTTCCTGTGCAGTATATGGAATCGATAATTGTCCGATTCAGCAGGGAGATACGGTTATCGTAAATGGTGCCGGACCGATCGGCCTTATGTTTGCAAGACTTGCAGTGCTAAGAGGTGGTAAAGTCATTGTATCTGATATGAAAGAGAATCGTCTGGAAACAGCGAGAAAGCTTGGCGTCTGGAAGACAGTGAATTTGACAGGAGTAGAAGATGCAGTTGCTGCGCTTTGCGCAGAAACAGAAAACGAGCGAGGAGCAGATGTTGTTATCGAAGCCACAGGCTTGATCGGCGTATGGGAGACCAGCGTACAGATGGCGAGAAAAGGTGGATTCATCCTTCTCTTTGGTGGTACAAAGGGAGGAAGCGTACTTCATGTAGATGCAACGCTTTTACATTATTCACAGGTAACGATAAAGGGTGTGTTCCATACCACTCCGCTTCATGTAATGAAAGCACTGGAGCTGTTGAAGATGGGTGTGATCTCAAGTGATGATTTCATTCAAAATGAATATCCGCTTCAGGAACTGGAAACAGCCATTCTGGAACATGCAGAAGGCAAGGTAATCAAAAACTGTATTATATACGATTAATAAAGATAGACAGGATATAGCATAAAAGGAGAAATAAAATGGAAGAATTAGAATTTTCAATGATTGATGAAATGCTGGAAAAGGCTAAAAAAGCACAGGCTGAAGTAGAGAAATATACACAGGAGCAGGTGGATGCACTTGTAAAGGCAATCGGAAAAGCAATCTATGACAATGCAGAAATGCTTGCAAATGAAGCGGTAACAGAGACCGGTTACGGAAGAGTAGACAGCAAGATTTATAAACAGAAGAAAGCAACTGCAGCGGCATGGTATTATCTGAGAGATAAAAAATCTGTAGGTATCATTGATAATGATACAATCAACGGAGTTGTAACATTCGCAAAACCAGTTGGAGTTGTTGCTTGTCTGACACCTAGTACAAACCCGACTTCTACAACAGGAAGCAATGGTATGAACGTAATCAAATGCCGTAATGCGATGATCGTATCACCACATCCGGCTGCAAAGAATGTAACTATTCACGGAGTTAATCTGATTAATGCAGCATTAGAGGAACTTGGCGCACCGGAGAATCTGATTCAGGTATCGAAGCTCCATCTATGGATGCAACAAAGGAACTGATGCAGAAAGTAGATGTTATCGTAGCTACAGGTGGACATGCAATGGTTAAATCCGCATATTCAAGCGGACGTCCATCATATGGTGTTGGACAGGGAAATGTACAGGTTATCGTAGCAGAAGACTATACAGATTATGACAAGATGGCTGCAACAATTGTAGGAAGTCGTGCATATGATAATGGTATTCCGTGTACAGGTGAGCAGGCAGTTCACTTCCCGAAAGAGAAGTATGATGAATTTGTTGCTGCAATGAAACGTGCAAAAGCAGCTATGATCCCAGATGACAAGGTAGATGAACTGCCGAAGATCCTCTTTAAAGAGAACGGAGCAATCGATGCAAAACATGTTGGTATGAAGCCGGTGAAGCTTGCTGCTGAAATGGGATTTGAAGTACCGGAAGATACGCAGATTCTTATCTTTAACAACAGAGGAATCAGCAGAGAAAACATCCTGTGCAGAGAAAAACTTTGCCCGGTAATCCAGCTTTTCCCATATGAGTCATTTGAGCAGGCAGTTGCAGATGCTAAGACAAATCTGCTTTGGGAAGGTGCAGGACATACTTCTGTTATCTATACAAATGATACGGAAAAAGCAGAGTATGTAGGACATGAACTTCCAGTAGGACGTCTGGTTGTTAACCAGGCTGGTGGAGCTGCATCAGGCGGAAACTATATCAATGGTCTGCATCCTACGATGTCTCTTGGATGCGGAAGCTGGGGTAATAATTCAATTTCAGAAAACCTTACTTACAAACATCTGATGAATACAACAAGACTTGCATACTACCATGACTGCACAATGCCAGAACTGGATGAAGTATGGAAACTGTAATCAGAAGTGAAAGATAGGAGACTGTGAAATGGCTATGAATGATTTGAAGAATAAAATTGCCATTGTCGGAGTCGGATATACACCACAAGGAAAAATCGAAGGTAGAACAGCGGTTGGATTTCATTGCGAAGCAATTCGCAATGCGATCCAAGACGCTGGAATAGGAAAAGAAGATATTGATGCAATGCTGCTGTATCGTCATTTTGATGCGATCGGTGGAGATTATGATGTTACAGCATTTACCGTTGCAGAACAGCTGGGTATCAACCCATCTGTAGTGAGCCAGGAAACGTATTGTACAAGAACCTGGCTTTATCATTCCGTAGGAATGTTACTTAGCGGGCTTTGCAAATATGTGGTGGTCTCTTACGGTGACAATGCGAGAAGCTGTCGGAGAAGTTTCGTAAAAGAACTCTCCAATGGAAAAGCAACTGATGAATTGGCAGCATATGGTGATCTGAGTACCATGGCTAAATATGCAATGTTGTCAAGAAGAGCAATGGAAGAATACGGAACCGGACCGGAAGTCTGGAAGGAGATTTCCATTGCACAGAGAAGATGGGCAAATTTGAATCCGCAGGCATCTATGTATAAAAAAGTTCTGGATGATCAGGGATATTACGATTCTGCATATGTGGTGGAACCACTTAGACTCCTGGATGCTACACCAAATTCAGACGGAGGACGTGCGATTGTACTTACAACGGCTGAAAATGCAAAAGCAATGAAGCAGAAAGCTGTATTGATCCGTGGATTTGGCAATGCAAACCAGACGGTATCTCCATATAGATTGAAAGCACTTGATGAAAACAGTGCAGCAGTCAGATCATCAAGACTGGCTTATGCTATGGCAGGAGTTACCGCTGAAGACATTGATGCATGTGAATTCTACGATTGCTTTACTTATACGGTTGAGGCAACACTTCGTGACTACGGATTCTTTAAACCGGAGAATGTCAGAGAATTTATAACCAGAGAAAAGATTGGACCGGGTGGAGATCTACCGGTTAATACTTCCGGAGGTATGCTTTCAGAAGGATACTTTATGGGACTGACACCGGTAAGTGAAGCAGTTATGCAGCTTCGCGGTGAGTGTGGAGATCGTCAGCTTGGAGTATATCCGGGCACAAAGAAACCAGAATTAATTATGTGCAGTGATAACGGAGCAGTGTTCCAGAGTAACAGTGCTTTGATTTTGGAAAGAGGGGATTTCTAAGATGGAAAAACTTGATTTTTTTGCACCCAGAATCAGTGCTGACACAAAGACGTTCTGGGAAGGCTGTAAAGAACATAAATTAGAGATTCAAAGATGTAAGAAATGTGGAAAGCTTCGCTGGCCGGCAGCATTCCTGTGTCCTGACTGTTTGAGCAGTGAGACAGAAATGCAGGAAATGTCAGGAGAAGGTACATTGTATTCTTATGTGACATTCCAGAAAGCGTTTCATCCGTCAGTGCAGGATAAGGTGCCGTACACAGTCGGTGTGGTTGAAATGGAAGGCGGCGTGCGGATCATCAGTAATATCGTAGACTGCGAACCGGAACAGCTTGCATGCAATAAGAAAGTAAAGATGAAATGGATGGACTGTGAGGAATACACGAAGCCAGTCTTTGAATTAGTGGAGGAAGCGTAATGAAAGCGTTAGTAATAGGTGGCAATCCGGCGGGAATGAGTGCTGCATCCAGAATGAAGAGAAAAGCTCCGGATACAGAGGTGATTGTATTGGAAAAAAGCCATGAGGTATCATACGGAGCATGTGGTCTGCCATATTATGTTGCAGGCTTAAATGACGATCTGGACAGAATTCGTATTCGAAAAGCACCGGAATTTGAAAAAAACGGAATCAGCGTTGGTCTTGGTCAGGAAGTTATCGCAGTGGATACAGAGAAGAAAATTGTAACTGCCAAGAATGAGCAGGGAGAAGAGAGTACATATAATTATGATAAATTGCTTATTGCGAGTGGAACCTCACCAAAAGTACCTCCGATTCCGGGAATCAGACAGAATAATATTTTCTGCCTGAAGACACTTCAGGATGCAGAAGCTATCAAAACTGCAATTCAGAAAAGCAAGGGAAATGTAGTTATCGTAGGTGGCGGATACATCGGACTTGAGATCGCAGAAGCCTGTGTATTACAGAAAGTGAAGTCAGTCCGCATTGTAGAAGCACTCGATCAGGTACTGAATGTATTTGATGAAGAGTTTGGACAAGCAGTAAAAGACGAACTGGAGAAAAACGATGTGGCTGTATGCACCGGCGAGCGGGTACAGTCGTTTGAAGGTATAGATGGAACGGTAACGGAGATCGTCACAGACAAGGGAAGATATCCGGCAGATATCGTAATCTTATCTATCGGTGTATCACCGAATACGAAATTTATCGACTCTGTTGAAAAACTTCCAAACGGTGCAATCATTACCAATACAGCAATGGAGACTTCCGTAAAGGATGTCTATGCAGCAGGAGATTGCGGTACCGTATATCATAAGATTTTAAAGAAACCGGCATTTATCGCACTGGGAACTTATGCCAATAAGCAGGGAAGATTAGCCGGAGACAGTATGATCGGAAAGGAAGTATGTTTTGATCGCGCACTTGGCACCTCTATGCTTCGTTGTCTTGGAATGGAGTTTGCAAAAACGGGTATTTCTGAAAAAGAAGCGAAAAGAGAAGGTCTGGACGTTAAGATCAAAACAGTAACAACCAGAAGCCATGCAAGATATTATCCGGATCCGGTAGAACTTACGATTAAATTTGTATATGATGCAAAAGATCATACACTGCTTGGCGCTCAGATCATGGGAGCGAAAGAAGCCGCATGGAGAATTGATGTATGTGCATGTGCGATCGATCAAGGGATGACGACCGAAGAGCTGGGGTATCTAGATCTCGGATATGCGCCAATGTTCGCTGGTGTCTGGGATGCAATTGGTATTGCAGCAAATGCTTCTAAATAAGCATAAGGAGAGAAGATATGCGTACAATTAAGATTCCATATTATACAAGTACCATGGAGCTTCATGTGGAAGAAGAGAATCTGAAAGCAGTGATGTATGCGAAGGCAGATGATTATCAGCCGGGTAAAACTGAGACAGAGGTCATCGAAGAGGCATTGGAGCATCCAATCGGTACAAAGAAATTATCGGAACTGGCATTAGGAAAGAACAAAGTAGTTCTTGTAACCAGTGATCATACGAGAGCAGTGCCGAGTAAGATTACATTACCGATTCTGTTAAAAGAGATAAGAAAAGGTAATCCGGATGCGGATATTACGATATTGATTGCAACAGGACTTCACAGGGCTACCACAGAGGAAGAACAGCGTAGAATGTTTGGTGATGCGATCGTAGACAATGAGAAGATTGCAGTTAATGATGCATTTAAACCAGAGGAATTTACTTATATGTGTAAATTGCCTTCCGGAGCAGACTTCTATGTGAATTCGCTTGCTGCAGAATGTGATCTGCTGGTTACGGAAGGCTTCATTGAGCCGCATTTCTTTGCCGGATTTTCCGGAGGAAGAAAGAGTATTCTGCCGGGAATTTGTAATGAAGTTACAGTAAATGAGAACCATTCATATCGTGCAATTTCTAATCAGAATGCGCAGGCAGGTGTATTGCATCATAATCCGATTCATGAGGACATGGTATATGCGGCGAGAAAGGTTAATGTGCAGTTTATTTTAAATGTGGCTCAGAACAGTGAAAAAAAGATTTTGGCAGCATTTGCAGGAGACCTGGAACAGGCACATGAAGAGGGTGTTGCGTTCGTACGGAAGCTGTCTCAGTGTCCAAGCATTGAAGGAGATATTGTAATCACATCAAATGGTGGATATCCGCTGGATCAGAACCTTTATCAGACACCGAAAGCAGTTGCAACAGCGGAAGCCTGTGCACGGGAAAATGCAGTAATTATTATGTGTGCATCCTGTGTTGATGGTATGGGCGGCTCGCATTTTGAGAAGCTGATCGTTAAAGGCTCTGTAGATGAAATTGATGCATATCTGTCTAAAATCCCACCAAAGGAAACGATTCCAGAACAGTGGTGTGCACAGATATATGCGCGGATTTTGAAAAAACATAAAGTGATACTTGTTACAACATATCTGGATAAAGAGACAGTTGAAAAGGCCAATATGATCCATGCATCCAGCCCTGATGAAGCATTGCGGATGGCATATGAGATGAAGGGAAAAGATGCAGAAGTGGTAGTAATACCAGATGGAGTGTCTGTTTTGGCTGTAAAGGAGTAAAAGTTTATGGAGCTAAAGATTGCATTAAAGGTAGATGATAAAGATAATGTCGCAACCATTTTTGCAAATGGGATTACGGATGGAACAGAAGTAGAGATCCGCGACAAAAAAGGAAATGTAGATCTCGTGAATGTAATTGGAGATATACCATATGGACATAAGATCGCAGTTCGAGATATAAAAAAGGATGAAGCTATTATGAAATATGGCGAATCGATTGGCGGAGCCAGTCAGGATATCAAAAAAGGCGAATATGTACATATACACAATATGGAAGCAAGAAGAGGTCGGGGAGACTTATAGGAGGAACCATGAGCATTACATTTCAAGGATATATGAGACCGGACGGAAGAGCCGGAAGTAGAAATTACGTGGCAGTCATCCCCAGCGTAATCTGTGCAACAGATGTTGCGCAGGCAATATGCAGACAGGTGCAGGCACAATCGGATTTTTTCATCATCAGGGATGCTGTCAGTTACCAATTGATCTGAAGCGTGTTACAGATACGCTGACCAGTTTGGCGTTAAGCCCGAATGTGGGTGCTGTCCTGCTGGTAAGTCTTGGATGTGAAGGCACAGATACACAGAAGATCATGGAAGAAGTAGAAAAAAGCGGCAAGCCATTAGAAGTAATCCGCATTCAGGAACTGGGCGGAATGAGTCGTGCAATTCAGCAGGGTACTGATCTTGCACAGAAGTTAGTTCAGCAGATTTCAGGGCAGCAGAGAGTTCCTGTTGACATTTCAAATGTTATCATGGGAATTAAGTGCGGAGGTTCCGATACAACCAGCGGAATGGCATCAAACTGTGTGATTGGATATGTAGCCGATAAGTTAGTTGATCTTGGAGCTACGGTTGTATTTGGAGAGACGACAGAATTCCTTGGAGGAGAAGATATACTGGCGAACCGTGCAGTAGGCGGACCGGATGGTCCGGTTGGCAGGAAGATATACGAGATTGTAAATCGTATGGAACAGAGAGCCAAGGCGATCGGAGAAGATATGCGAGGCGGACAACCGACTCCTGGTAATATTAAGGGCGGTTTGTCCAGTATTGAAGAAAAATCTCTTGGCGCAATTGTCAAGAGTGGTCACAGACCGATTCAGGGCGTGTTGGAATATCCAATGCGTGTAACCACGGAGAAAGGTTTGTGGATCAAGGATGCACCGGGACGTGAGCCTGAGATTCTTACAGGTATGGCAGCGACCGGAGCACAGGCACTGATGTTTTCTACTGGAAGAGGGGCACCGCAGGGATTCCCAAGTATGCCCGTTATGAAAATATGTGGTAATCCGAATACTTATGAGAGAATGCAGCATGATATGGATCTGAATGCCGGAGTGATCATTCAGGGAAAGAAGACGATTGAAGAAGTCGGTGAAGAAGCATTTGCAATGTTCCTTAGAGTATTAAATGGTGAAATGACTAAGAATGAAGCAATTCAGTATGTAAGCACGATGGATATATACTGTCTTGGACCGGTAATTTAAGCTATGCTGTTACTTCAACAGATGTTAGTACTGTTCATCTATATGATGCTGGGCTTTTTCCTGGCGCGTAAAGGGGTTCTGGATGAACGGGCTGGTAAGACATTTAGCTGGATGGTTGTAAATGTGGCGAATCCGGCATTGATCATTCTGCCTACAATTAATAAAGAAACCACATTATCGCCGGAACAGATTTGGGAAGCATTGAAATTGGCTGTCATTATGTATGTGGCATTGATTGTAATCGCGAAAGTCATTACGATGTTTATGCGTACATCAATGGAAAAGAATCTGTATCAAATGATGATGATTTTTAATAATATTGCGTTTATGGGATTTCCAATCGTAGCAGCGGCATATGGACCGGATGCACTATTATATTCGGCATTGTTCACATTACCGTTCTGTATGTTGATTTATACTTATGGAATTGTGCTTATCACAGCAAACGGCGAAAAGCAGGAAAAGCTGAAACTCAGGAGCATATTTAACATAGGTGTGATTGCGGTTATATTTGCGTTGGCAATGTTGTTTATTAAGCCGGATATGCCGGAATTTGTGATCACAGCAACCAAAGGAGTCAGTAATCTGACGGGACCGCTGAGCATGATGGTAATCGGAATATCATTAGCAGGAATGAAATTAAAAGATGTATTTTGTGATAAGACATTATGGTTGTTTTCATTTGTTAAACTGTTAGTGATTCCGATTATTGGAACGTTGATTGTGATTCGATTGCTGGACAATGATCTGCTTTGTCATGTCTGCATGGTAATGCTGGGAACACCGGTAGCAAGTATGGTTGTAATGCTTGCGCAAACTTATGATGCAGACAGTGAATTGATGAGTCGAGGAGTAGCATTGACTACAATTCTGTCGGTTATCACAATTCCGATGGTATCGTTTATTGTATTTTAGGCTATTAGAATTTAAATTAGAAATAGTATCCCAATATAAAGAGTCTTTTATAGATAGCATCTATAAAAGGCTCTTTATATTAAAAATACTGATTGGAAATTCCAATAAATGTGAGTTATAATAAAAACAATAAATGATTGACATGGCAATTAGCCAATTTGCTAATAAAAGAACTTTCAAGCCCGCTACTTGAAAGGTTCTTTTGTTAAATATCTTTATTAATCACGCCGTCCAGATAACATTCCAGTGATCTGCGCATATTCTGCTCAAAATCAGCCTTGCCATTTTTCAGACACCATTCGAATACATTTCCGATAACGATCATACGGATATCGGTGCTGACATCCTCTAATGGACGACGGAGTGCAATTGCTCCGGCATCGATTGATTTCTGGAGATAATTGTGTACAGTCAGAATCGGATAAGGACGTTCCGTACGAATATCCGGATTCAGTGACTGGTTCTTAGGCGTATAATAGTTGGATATGAATTCTAATCCCAGTTCCTTGCAGTATTCTACATAGTTTAGATAGACATGGACGATAGTGGTGATCGCTTCTTCGGCACTGCCAGGCAGATCCAGCAGATCAGGATTAATACTTGGCTGTTCCTCGATATAATAGGAAAGAAGATCATCCTTTGTCTTGAAATGATGATAAAAACTTCCGTTGGATACGCCGGCCTCTTCGCAGATGTTCTTTATAGAGAGAGCTTCATATCCTTTTTCCTGCAGGATAGTCTTGGCTGCTCGGAAAATCCGTCCCTTGGTTTCTTTTGATTTGAGTTGCTGTTTGGATAACTCCTGTGTATCAGACATTGTAAATACTCCTTTACGTTGATGGATTCAGTATAACATAAGAAGTGTACAAATACAAGAAAACCGAGCGAGCTCTGTAACGTTATCCATACTATGTTTTTGTCGTGCATTTGAAAGAAAATATACAAATTCGTTGAATATCCTTAACCTAATTCCTGAATGCCTTCAGCAGCAACGACAGTTTCTTTTACCTGAAAATATTTTCTGGTTTCGCTGATGACAACCTTACGCAGACCAAGAAGTGCAATTAGGTTAGGAATACCCATCAGGGCATTGGTAATATCTGCAAGCATCCAGATTGGATCAAGGGTCATGAACGGTGCAATTGCAATAGCAAGAATATAAATAATCTTAAAAGGCTTAATACTCTTTGTAGTTCCGGTCAGATATAAGATACAACGTTCACCATAATAATTCCAACCAAGAATTGTAGTAAATGCAAAGAAAATCAGACCAAATGAAATCAAATAAGTTCCAATATTGATCGGAAGTCCGGCATTATAGGCTTCTGTGACGAGAATACTTCCGCTTAACTCTGAATTGTCAAGCAGACCACTGGAAATAACAACAAGACCAGTCATCGTGCAGACAACAATCGTTGTAAAGAATACACTTGTCATAGAAATCAGACCCTGCTTTACACAGGAATTCGTTTTTGCGGCAGCGGCAACGATCGGAGAACTTCCGAGTCCGGCTTCGTTTGTATATACACCACGAGCAACTCCCATTCTCATAGCTGTCATAAATGAGATCACTGCAGTTCCGGCAGTTCCGCCCAGTACAGATTCTTTAGAAAATGCACATGCAAAGATGCGACCAAATGTAGCAGGAATTACCTTGCAGTTCCATACAAGAATCAGAACAGATCCGCCTACAAAGAAAAGTGCCATGAAAGGAACGATAAATTCCGCTACTTTGGAGATGGATTTGATTCCACCTAATGTTACAACAGCAGTCATAATGGTAATAATTGCACCGACAAGTAATACTGGAAGATGAAAAGAAGTGCTTACCGATTCTGTAATCGCATGTACCTGTGGAAAAGTACCACTTCCGAGAAGTGCAGTTACAGCGCCAAAAAAGGCAAATAATTTCGCGAGCCATTTGAATTTGTCGCCGAGACCATTCTGGATATAATACATAGGACCGCCGGCAATCTCACCATTCTCGTCCGTTGTACGGTATTTAATGGCAAGAAGCCCTTCGGCGTATTTCGTAGTCATACCAAGAATTGCGGATACCCACATCCAGAAGAGAGCACCGGGACCGCCGATACGCAGAGCGGTTGCAACACCGACAATGCTTCCGGTTCCGATACAAGCTGCAAGGGTAGTACAAAGAGTTGCAAAAGATGAAACGTCTCCGTCTCCATCTTCTTTTTCAAAAATACACTTTAATGCTCTTGGGAATTTTACGACTTGCAGTCCACCTAACGCGATCGTGAAAAAAAGCCCTGTTCCCATAAGTAAAAAGAGAGTGGGTGGTCCCCAAACAGCCGTCTGAATTTTTGCTAATACATGTGTTAATACATCCATAATATAAATGCCTCCAATATTTTTCGCTTTATTTGATAATAGACGGAAGTGAAAAATATTCTTCGTAAAATACACATGATGAAAAATTATATTTTTTGCTTGAGTTCATCCTAGCACATGAGAAATAAATGTGCAATAAAAGTTATTTCTTTCACGTGGATGATATTTTTTGGACATGACCGCAGAGCTAATAGTTGCCAAGTTTACTAAGATATTTGTCAATAGTAACGAGACGTTTTTCAATTCCTTTTGCTTTGTGACTGATTGTTTCCAGTAAAGCTTCAGATACAAACTGTGGGGCAATCATGGAATTGAAAAATGTATTGCTGTCTACGGGAACAGTCAGAAGCACGGTAGCATACTTGGCAAGTTCAGAGCTTGGTTTGTCTGTGATAAGGATAATGTCAGCTTTGGCATTATAAGCCATCTCGGCAGTAACCTTATCTTGCAAGGAATACCTTGGAAAGCTGAAAAGAATCAGACAATCCGTATGGGAAATATTGCACATATGATCAATCGGGCTCATAGTGGTAGTGGTGGTCATTGTTACGTGTGGCACCATCTGTTTTAAATATAAGATAAAATAATCAGCCAGGCAGATGTTTCCTCGTGTGGCTGCGATATATTTATGTTTGCAGGAAACAATTATATCAGCAGCCTTTTCAAAGTTCTGAATAGGATTCTGGATAAAAATTTCTTCCAAATTATGGGCGGCATTTTTAAAATGTCGGTTAATATATTCGGCAGAAGTATCCAGTTTTGCCTGCTTGGCAATTCTCTGGGAAGGAGTCGTGATACTGCTGGAGATACTGAGAACTTTATCCTGGTAGTCCTTTCGCAGTGCTTTCTGAAAGTCTATAAATCCGGAAAAACCAATCGTGCGGCTGAAACGTATGACGGAAGATTCGCTGACACCAAGTTTCAGGGCGATTTCGGTAGATGTCATAAAACAGGCATCGGATGCGTTGTCCAGAATGTATTCAGCAATAATCTTTTGCGTTTTGGTCATGTGTGCTGAGCGAAGTAAATCCTGCATATTTTCCATAGTCTTATCCTCCGGGAGATTATATTAATAGTTAGATTTAAACATGAAAAAGAAATTTGTGCAAGATGTGGAAGACATTCTTATAGAAGAAAAAGCGTAATATTAAGTGAAAAAATAAACTTACTGGTGAAAAAAATAACTTTTATTGTAATGTACAACAGTGTGTGCTAGTATTAGGTCAGACGGAAGAGAAGAATATTATTCAGCAAAGAATAAAAATGAAAAATAATATTCACTCAAAAAACAAACGGATTAAAATTTTAGGAGGATTTTAAAATGAAAGTAGGATGCGTAAAAGAGATCAAAAACAACGAGTTTCGAGTAGGTATGACTCCTGACAATGTAAAGAGTTATGTGAATGCAGGACATGATGTCTATATCGAAAAAGGAGCCGGAGAAGGATCAGGATTCTTAGATGCTGAGTATGAGGCAGCTGGAGCTAAGATGATCGATACTGCTAAAGAAGTATGGGACACTGTTGAAATGATGATCAAAGTAAAAGAGCCGCTTCCGGAAGAGTATCCATTATTCCACGAAGGACTTATCCTTTATACATATCTTCACCTTGCAGCAGACAAGCCGCAGACAGATGCTCTGCTTAATTCCAAAGTAAAAGGTGTTGCATACGAGACACTGATCGAAAGAAACGGAAGCATCCCTCTTCTTGCACCAATGAGCCAGATCGCAGGACGTCTGAGTATTCAGGAAGGTGCTAAATATCTTGAGAAGAGATTCGGTGGAGAAGGAGTTCTCCTTGCAGGCGTTCCGGGAACACCGAAGGCTAACATCGTAATCCTCGGTGGTGGATCTGTAGGAACTAACGCATGTAAGATCGCTGTAGGAATGGGCGCTAACGTAACAATTATGGACATCAACCTTCAGAGACTTGCTTATCTTGATGATATCTTTGGAGCACGTATCCAGACACTCGTATCTAACGATGCTAACATTGAAAAAGCAGTGAAAGAAGCTGACCTTGTAATCGGATGTGTTCTGATCCCAGGAAAATCTGCTCCGAAGCTGTTCAAGAAGAAATATCTCAAAGAGATGAAACCAGGTGCAGTATTCGTAGACGTTGCTGTAGACCAGGGTGGATGTGGTGAGACAACTAAGGTTACATACCATGATGATCCGATCTTCATCGAAGACGGTGTTGTTCATTACTGTGTAGGCAATATGCCAGGAGCAGTTCCGAGAACATCTACAATCGCTCTGACAAACGCTACACTGTCTTACGGACTGCAGATCGCAGGCAAGGGACTTGAGCAGGCATGTAAAGATAACGAAGTAATTTACTCAGCTATCAATACATACGATGGAAAATTAACATGTAAGAACGTAGCAGACAGCTTTGACTGCTATGAATACACAGATGTCAGAACTGTATGCTAATTAGCTGCAATTATAATAAGTAGAAACTGAATGATTAATTCCTATTAACGGAAAGTGCCGGTATCTTTAAGGTGCCGGCATTTCCTGTATCACTGGGTGTTTGTATGGAACTGTCATTGTCTGAATTTCGGGTAGTTAAGATGGAAAAACACATTGTAATCACAGAATGGAAAAGGTATACTATAAGGCATGCAGAGCACATACATAAGTGCACATTAAGATGTTGCAGAAAGGGTGTATATATGGATATTAATCAGAAGATAACGGAAGAACTTGGTGTTAAGCGGTGGCAGGTAGATGCGGCTGTGAAGCTGATTGACGAGGGGAATACGATTCCGTTTATTGCACGATATAGAAAGGAAGCGCATGGTACATTGGACGATGAACAGCTTCGTAAGCTGGCAGAGCGACTGACCTACCTGCGCAACCTGGAAGAGAAAAAAGAACAGGTATTGGCAAGCATTGAAGAACAGGGGAAACTTACAGAGGAGTTGCGAGACAGGATCCTTGAGGCACAGACGCAGGTGGCAGTGGATGATCTGTATCGTCCGTATCGTCCGAAGCGTCGTACCAGAGCAATGATTGCGAAAGAGAAAGGACTGGAGCCGCTGGCTATGCTGATGCTGCTTCAGCAGTCCAAAGAGCCGTTGGATAAATTGGCATCAACGTATATTAATCCGGAGAAGGAAGTAAAGACTGTTCAGGATGCGGTGGCCGGAGCAAAGGACATTATTGCGGAGCAGATTTCGGATGATGCGGCTTACCGCAGCTGGATCCGCAATATGACTGTGAAAAAGGGCAAAGTAGTATCGCAGGCAAAGGATGCAGAAGCGGAATCTGTCTATGAGATGTATTATGAATTTGAAGAAGCAGTGGTTAAGATCGCGGGACACCGTATTCTGGCACTTAACAGAGGCGAGAAGGAAAAATATTTGACGGTGAAGATCGAAGCACCGGAAGAAGATATTCTGCGTTACCTGAAGAAAAAGATGTTACATGGAGATCATACTGAAATCACAGCAGCTATTGAAGCAGCAATTGAGGACGGATATCAGAGACTGATCGCACCGGCTATCGAACGCGAGATCCGGAATGAACTGACAGAGAAGGCAGAAGATGGTGCAATCCAGGTGTTTGGCAAGAACCTGGAACAGCTTCTGATGCAGCCGCCGATCGTTGGCCGCACAGTACTGGGGTGGGATCCGGCATTTCGTACCGGTTGCAAGCTTGCGGTGGTAGATCCAACCGGGAAAGTTATTGGCACTACGGTTATTTATCCGACGGCACCAACTACTCCACAGAAGATTAAAGCATCCAAAGATTTGTTGAAGAAGATTATCCCAAAGTATAATATTTCTTTGATCTCACTGGGTAATGGAACCGCATCCAGAGAGTCGGAACAGATTATTGTGGAGCTTCTGAAGGAAATTCCAGAGAAAGTGCAGTACGTAATTGTAAATGAAGCCGGCGCATCTGTATATTCTGCCAGCAAGATTGCAACAGAAGAATTTCCTAAATTTGATGTAGGACAAAGAAGTGCAGCATCTATTGCAAGACGACTGCAGGATCCGCTGGCAGAACTGGTTAAGATTGATCCGAAATCCATCGGTGTCGGACAGTATCAGCATGACATGAATCAGAAGAAGCTTGGCGAGGCATTACATGGTGTTGTAGAAGATTGTGTAAATAAAGTCGGCGTAGATCTTAACACTGCCTCTGCGCCGCTGCTCTCGTACATTTCCGGTATCTCCGGAACAATTGCCAGGAATATTGTGGCATATCGGGAAGAAAATGGAAGATTCAAGAGCAGAAAAGAACTCTTAAAAGTAGCGAAACTCGGACCAAAAGCATATGAACAGTGCGCCGGATTTATGCGAATCCACGAGGGTGCTAATCCGTTGGATGAGACCAGTGTACATCCGGAGTCTTACGAAGCTGCTAAGAAGCTGCTGGAAAAACAGGGATTTCAGATATCCGATATCACAGGCGGCAAGCTTGCGGGATTGTCACTTACGATTCGCGATTATAAGAAGACAGCACAGGAACTGGGCGTAGGAGAGATTACCCTGCGTGATATTGTAGCTGAACTGGAGAAACCGGGCAGAGATCCACGTGATGAGATGCCGAAACCAATCCTCCGCACGGATGTGTTGGATATGAAAGATCTGAAAGAAGGTATGGTTCTCAAAGGAACAGTAAGAAATGTTATTGATTTTGGTGTGTTTGTAGATATCGGTGTACATCAGGACGGACTGGTGCACATTTCTGAGATTACCAATAAGTTCATTAAGCATCCACTGGAAGCAGTTAGTGTTGGCGATGTCGTGGATGTGAAGGTCCTGAGTGTGGATCTGAAGAAGAAACGAATCGCACTTACCATGAAGAACGTATAAAGTAAGAATGTATAAAAAAGAGGTTTGAATGACTGTGTTTACAGCGTTCAAACCTCTTTCTATATAATGAGTTATGATACTTTGGGATGGTTACTGCATCCGAAATACCGGACGGATCTTCTTGTAAATCAGGAATACGATCAGGGAATCGATGATTCCTTTTAAGATATTAAATGGTGCGACTGCAAATGCCACAAAGGTAAACAGGCTGGTAATATGAGCATTGACTGCAGTTCCCATTCCTACAAGTGCTTCCATTGGCATGCCGAAAGCTTTGCCGTAAGCCGGAAGCAATACAAATGCATTCAGGAAACATCCAAAGATTGTCATCAATACAGTACCTGTTGCCATACCGATGATGGCACCCTTTCTGGTATGCATTTTGCGGTAAATGATTCCTGCCGGTACAACGAAAGAACATCCGAGAAGGAAGTTGGCAAGTTCACCAACACCTGCGGTAATCGTGCCGTTGATTGCAAAGTTCAGAAGAATTTTGATTAGTTCGATCGCAGCACCTGCAACTGGACCCATAGCAAAACATCCTACCAGTACTGGTACTTCACTAAAGTCAATCTCGTAAAAGGCCGGTGCAAATGGCAGTGGGATCTCGAAAAGCATCAGTACAACAGAGATGGCTCCGAGCATTCCAATCTGTGCCAGAATCCTTGTCTTAGAAGACGTGTGTGTGCGTTCGTTAGTTAATGTGTTATCCATTTTCTTTCTCTCCTTTTGATGTGGATTATAAAAGGAAGAACTCTTCTCGAAATGTGCGTAGAGAATGCAAATAAAAAAACCCGACATCATATGCCGGGGTCAATTATCATTCAAATGATACTGCACAATCCTTCTCTCATCCAGACTTTACTGTCGGTTCTGGAATCTCACCAGATCAGCTGCTGCACTGTGTAGGATACAACAGGTCGCGGACTATACCGCCGGTTGGGAATTACACCCGACCCCGAAGAATTACTATTCCATTTATGTTGTAAGGATAGCACACTATATCCAAGAATGCAAGTCTCTTTACATGAAAAATGGATTCACGTATAATAACTCTTACAGCTGACCACAGGTGTGCTAATTAATTTTAAGATTTTGTGATCAAAGGAGAATGATATGCAATATAGAAAAGATCGATATGGAGAACAAATTTCTTTGCTGGGATATGGTTGTATGAGATTTACAAAAAATGGTAACAGCATAGATCTCGATAAAGCGGAAAGGGAATTGATGCTTGCCATTAAAAGTGGTGTGAATTATCTGGATACAGCATATATCTATCCGGGAAGTGAGGTGGCAGTTGGCGAGATACTACATCGCAATCACTGCCGGGAAGAAATTAGGCTTGCAACCAAATTGCCGCAGTATTATATCAAGTCAGGTGCAGCAATTGAAAAATATTTTAATGAACAGCTCACACGTCTTCAAACAGATTACATTGATTATTATCTGATGCATATGCTGACAGATGTTGCGGCATGGGAGAAACTGAAGAAGCTTGGTATTGAAGCTTGGATCACACAGAAAAAGAAAGAGGGCAAAATTCGCAATATCGGATTTTCTTTTCACGGTAATACGGAGATGTTTATCCAGATTCTGGATGCTTATGACTGGGATTTCTGCCAGATTCAGTATAACTATATGGATGAACACACGCAGGCAGGAAGAGCAGGTCTTCAAGAAGCAGCAAAACGCGGGATTCCAGTGATTATCATGGAACCTTTACGCGGTGGAAAACTGGTGGATCTGTTACCGGAAAAAGCAAAAAAGCGAATTGCAGAAGATCCAAAGAAACGTACTCCGGCAGAACTGGCATTCCGCTGGCTGTGGGAACAACCGGAGGTGACCTGTGTGCTTTCGGGGATGAATTCAGAAGAGATGATCCGTGAAAATGTTCGTATAGCATCGGAAGTACAGACCGGCGAATTTACAGAAGAAGATTTCTCATTGATTGAGGCGGTAAAAAAAGACATACAGGACACCCTGAAAGTAGGATGCACCGGATGTGGATATTGTATGCCGTGCCCGAAAGGAATTGACATTCCGGCAGCTTTTCGTTGTTATAATCACATGTATACAGAAAAGAAAGGCGCGGGACGTCACGAATATCTTCAGACTGTATGTCTACGGAAAGATTTCCGACCGGTCAGTGCCTGTGTGGGATGTGGTAAATGCGAGAGCCACTGCCCGCAACATCTGGCAATCCGCCAGAAGCTGAAAGAGGCAGATGGCAAGCTTCTTCCGTTTTATTATAAGATCGGTCTTAAAGTTGTGAAGAAACTGGGGCTGTTCTGGTAAAGCAGTGTCATATATAGAAAAAAAAAGAAAGATATGCTATAGTGTGTGTATACTCGAAATAGAAAATGGATGGTTTATTAATATGAAGAGAGAATTGATAGAATCAAATTGCGAGAAGGATACTCGTGATCTGGGATTTCGACTGGGACAGGCTGCGGAGCCTGGTCAGGTGTATACGCTGGTGGGAGACCTTGGTGTCGGCAAGACGGTGTTCACGCAGGGACTGGCAGCAGGTCTTGGGATTGAAGAGCCGGTGAGCAGCCCGACATTTACAATTGTACAGGTGTATGAGGATGGCAGACTTCCGTTTTACCATTTTGATGTATACCGAATCGGTGATGTGGAAGAGATGGATGAGATCGGATACGAGGATTATGTATACGGGCAGGGAGTGTCCCTGATCGAGTGGGCGAACCTGATTGAAGAGATTCTTCCGGAACATTATACAGAGATACGGATTGAGAAAGATCTGGATAAAGGATTTGATTATCGGAGGATAGAAATATGCGAATATTAGCATTGGATAGCTCGGGACTTGTAGCGAGTGTAGCTGTTGTAGAAAAGGATGGAGAAGAGACAAGTACCATCGCAGAATATACGGTTAATTATAAGAAGACACATTCCCAGACGTTATTGCCTATGTTGGATGAGATTGCGCACATGACAGAACTGGATCTGAATACAGTAGATGCCATTGCAGTAGCGGGAGGACCGGGATCATTTACCGGACTCCGAATTGGATCTGCGACGGCGAAGGGTTTGGGACTTGCACTGAAAAAGCCATTGATCCATATCCCGACTCTGGAAGGACTTGCGTATAATCTCTGGGGAACAGATAAGATCGTGTGTCCGATCATGGATGCAAGACGCGGTCAGGTATATACTGGAATTTATGAATTTGACGGTAATGAATTACGTGTGCTGGAAGATCAGATGGCGGTCAGTATTGAAGAACTGGGTGAGAAGCTGAAACAGTATAGCAGACCAGTTGTTTTTCTGGGAGATGGAGTGCCGGTATTCAGGAAAAGACTCGTGACAGAGATTATGCCAGAGTCTGATCTACATTTTGCACCTGCATCTATGAATCGTCAGAGAGCAGCTTCGGTAGGAAGCCTGGCGATCCGCTATTATGAAGAAGGCAAGGCGGAGACGGCGGTGGAACATCAGCCGGATTATCTCCGTGTATCACAGGCAGAACGTGAGCGCGCGGAAAGAGAACGTGCGAAACAGGAGGCAAGATAATATGTTTTGTATCCGTAGAATGCGGGAAGAAGATCTTGCGGATGTGGCAAGGCTTGAAAAAGAGATATTTTCAGATCCATGGAGTGAGAATGCAATCAGAGAAAGCATGGAACAGTCGCAGACGCTGCTTTTGTCAGCACTGGAGGATGGTGTACTGGTTGGCTATCTGATTGTTTATTATGTATTGGAAGATGGAGAGATTGCCCGTATTGCGGTAGAATCGGACTTTCGCAGAAACGGTGTAGCTTCTCGTTTGTTGAAAGAACTGGCGTTTATCTGTGCGGACAATGGCGTAAATAAATTACTGCTAGATGTTCGGGAAAGCAACGAATCAGCAAAAGCTTTTTATAAGAAAAAGGGGTTTGTCCTGGATGGCGTGCGGAAAAATTATTATACAAATCCGACAGAAAATGCGATTCTTATGAGTCTGGAACTGTTGTGACAGGTGGCAATAAAGGAAAGAGTTCCCACTAGGATAACGTCTGGACGATGGTTATAATGTAGGCGTAAGACGATATACAGTTTATAACAACAGGAGGAGTCGTATGCGCAAATATGGGATGAAAGAAACGAAAGAAATTAAAAAAATTATCTGTAATAAATGTGGAAGGGAAATTACAGCTGTGAATGGATTGCTCAGCGAAGACGTGCTGTCTGTAGAAAAACGCTGGGGCTATTTTTCCAGAAAGGACAACCGGGTAGACAGATTTGATCTGTGTGAAGATTGCTATGATGAGATGGTTGCTGCATTTTTACTTCCACCGGAAAGTAGAGGATAGAATGTTAGATGTATGTTTGCTGGGAACCGGCGGTATGATGCCGCTTCCTTACAGATGGCTCACTTCTTTGATGGTGCGTTATAATGGCAGCAGTCTGCTGATCGACTGTGGCGAGGGTACGCAGATTGCCATCAAAGAAAAAGGATGGAGCTTTAAGCCGATCGATGTGATCTGCTTTACGCATTATCATGGAGATCATATCAGTGGGCTTCCGGGACTATTGCTTACTATGGGCAATGCAGATCGGAAAGAACCACTTACCCTGATCGGGCCGAAAGGTCTGGAGCGGGTTGTGGGCGCCCTGCGCGTCATTGCGCCGGAACTGCCATTTCAGATTATATATAAGGAAATCAAAGGTCCGGAAGAGACATTTGAGATGAATGGTTACCGCTTGAAGGCGTTTCGTGTAAATCACAACGTATTGTGTTATGGATATACGATGGAGATTGACCGGGCAGGCAAGTTTGACGTCAGCCGGGCAGAAGCAGCAGAGATTCCAAGGAAATACTGGGGAACTCTGCAGCGTGGTGAAATTGTGGAGGAAGATGGAAGAATCCTGACTCCGGATATGGTACTTGGACCGGCCAGAAAAGGTCTCAAGATCACTTATGCAACAGATACCAGACCGACCGAGTCGATTCTGGAGAATGCAGAGCATGCCGATTTGTTTATCTGTGAAGGTATGTATGGAGAGAAGGATAAGTTAAAGAAAGCAAAAGAATATAAGCATATGACGTTTTATGAGGCAGCTGAACTTGCAAAGGCGGCAGAGGTAAAAGAAATGTGGCTGACTCATTACAGTCCGTCGTTGAATCGACCGGAGGAGTACCTGAAAGATACACAGGATATTTTTGAAAATACGGTGGCATCAAGAGATGGACAGTCCGTTGAGCTTGTATTTGAGGAGGCATAATATGGAAGAAAAAAAAGATTTGCTGATTCTGGCAATCGAAAGTTCCTGCGATGAAACAGCTGCGGCTGTTGTGAAAAATGGCAGAGAAGTATTGTCTAATGTGATTTCTTCGCAGATTGCACTGCATACGCTGTATGGTGGCGTGGTGCCGGAGATCGCATCCAGAAAGCATATTGAAAAGATTAATCAGGTGATTGAAGCAGCACTTGATGAGGCGAAGGTTACATTGGATGACATTGACGCCATTGGTGTAACTTATGGACCAGGACTTGTGGGAGCGCTTCTGGTCGGAGTGGCTGAGGCAAAAGCAATCGCTTATGCGGCTAGGAAACCTTTGATCGGTGTACACCATATTGAAGGACATATTGCTGCAAATTTTATTGAACACAAAGAATTGGAACCGCCGTTTCTCTGTCTGGTGGTGTCCGGTGGACATACACATCTGGTGTGTGTGAAAGATTATGGAGAATTTGAGATTCTGGGACGCACAAGAGATGATGCGGCAGGTGAGGCATTTGACAAAGTGGCCCGGGCTATCGGACTTGGATATCCGGGTGGTCCGAAGATTGATAAAGTGTCAAAAGAAGGCAATCCTGATGCAATTGAATTTCCAAGAGCGCACATGGAGATACGCCATACGATTTCAGTTTCAGTGGTGTGAAGTCGGCGGTGCTCAATTATCTGAATGGATGTAAGATGAAAGGCGAGACCTGGAATCAGGCGGATGTTGCTGCTTCATTCCAGAAAGCTGTTACAGATGTACTGGTGGCTAACTCTATGCAGGCAGTGAAAGAATACGGACTTCGTAAGTTTGCAATTGCCGGCGGAGTTGCATCGAACAGTGCACTTCGCAGTGCTATGAAAGAGGCCTGTGAAAAGAACGATATTGATTTTTATTATCCGTCTCCGATATTCTGTACGGACAATGCGGCGATGATCGGCGTGGCAGCATACTATGAGTACCTGAAGGGAACCCGTCATGGATGGGATCTGAATGCAGTACCGAATCTGAAGCTGGGGGAACGATAGGACATGAAGGACAGATGTACTGCGATCGTACTTGCGGCAGGGCAGGGACAACGTATGAAAAGCAAAGTGAAGAAGCAATTTTTGAGCATAGCAGGAAAGCCTATTGTGTATTATGCGCTGCAATGTTTTGAGAAAGCATCATTCATTAACAATGTTATTCTGGTAACCAGCGAGGATTGTGTGGACTATTGTCAGAAAAAGATAGTAGAAAAATATGGATTTCGAAAAGTAGAAAAAATAGTTGTTGGCGGAAAGGAACGGTATGATTCTGTGTATGCCGGTCTGCTGGCCTGCGGAGAAACGGATTATGTATATATCCATGACGGTATCCGCCCGTTCATCACCAGAGATATTTTGGAGAGAGCTCTGGATGGAGCCAGAGAGACTGGTGCATGTGTGGTTGGAATGCCTTCTAAGGATACGGTGAAGATTGTTGATAAAGAACAATTTGTTACAAAAACGCCAAAAAGAGCCCGTGTGTGGGCGGTTCAGACGCCGCAGGTTTTTCGTTATTCAATTATCAGACAGGCACATGAAAAAGCACGGCTTGGAAGAATGGATGGAGTAACGGATGATTCGATGCTGGTGGAAAAATATGGTGACTGTAAAGTAAAAATGGTAGAAGGATCCTATGAAAATCTAAAGATAACAACGATGGAGGATCTGTTTGTTGCGGAAGTTATACTGAGGGGAAATGAATTGTAAACATTGGGGCGTGTAGACGAGAAGTGTTATCTTTGTTAGATAATTATCAATTGTTACAAAAGCATTGAACAAATGTAAAAATGGGGTTGTGAGAAATAGTAAACTTTTACAAATATTCAACTCGAATCTATTGAAGTTGAGGTAAATATGTACTAAGATTTAGGAGAAGAAAGCGAGAAGATCTGGATGAAGAAAATTGTAGATGATTGGCGGCTGATATATAAAGTTTGTAGCTTGTATTACGAAGATGATATGCGTCAGCAGGAAGTCAGTGATTATCTGGGAATTTCCAGAGCTACAGTGTCGCGTATGCTTCAGAAAGGAAAAGAAAGTGGGATTGTCCGTGTAGAGGTGATTAATCCTGTACAGTTTTCCTACAACAAGCTGGAAAAGGCATTGGAACGCAAATATGGTCTGAAAGAGGTTATTGTCGTAGAAAGCAGTGCACTGGATACTAAGACGGAGTCGGTATCGCGTATGTATGAGCGGGCAGCTCTTTATCTTTCGCAGTTCTTTAAAGATGGGGACTGGATCGGAGTAACCATGGGACATACGCTTCACAATATCGTGAAGACGAACCGGGCGTTCGAAAAAGATAAGAAGCTGATGTTTGTACCGATTGTCGGAGGTATTGGACAGAGTACGATTGATAAGGTGGATGTGCAGAGTAATCGTATTGCACAGGAGTTCTCCAGAAAGTTTGGAGGGACTTATACACAGTTCCTGTCGCCGGCAGTTTTTTCAGAGCAGAAAGCAATGGAGTATTTTCTAAAAGAGAAGTCGATAAGTTACATATTTGATGATTTTCAGAAGTTAGATACGCTGATCATGGGAATCGGCATTCCACAACGAGTGGAATCAACACTGGTTCGGGCAGGGTATATTACAGGTGAGAACCTGGAAAAGTTTGCCCGAGACGGAATGGCAGGAGATATCGCATTGCATTTCTTTGATGAAGATGGGGCTACTGAGAAGTTTCGTGCATTTAATGACCGTGTAGCAGGTATGCCGTTGGAGATGATGAAAAAAGTCAGAAACAGAATTGGCATAGCGGGAGGCGAGAACAGAGCTGAAGCTATCAGAGGAGCGATTAAGGGTGGATTCATCAATATGTTAATTACGAATATTGATGCAGCAGAGAAGTTGCTTTGATAATATTATTTTAGATATATAAATGAATAGCGAAAGCCGGGTGGATTTTGCAGTCAAGGGCCCAGACATGTGAACGAAGCCGGACAAGCTATGATCATTATATATAAAGTAGGATACTATAAATGAGTAAATGGAGGAGAGACTATGGAAGCTATTTCTAATGTAGCAAGTGGATTTATTGGTCTATTTCAGGCAGGTGGAGAAACATTTATGGGCTGGGTTACCGGCATCATTCCGCTTGTAGTGTGCTTGATGACAGCGGTAAATGCTATCATCAAACTTGTAGGTACAGAGAAAGTTGAGAATTTCGCTCAGAAAATTACGAAGTATATGATTCTTCGGTACACATTACTTCCTTTAATGGCAGTATTCTTCCTGGCAAATCCGGCATGTTATACATTCGGACGTTTCCTGGAGGAGAAGTACAAACCGGCATTTTATGATGCAGCAGTAAGTTTTGTACATCCTATTACAGGACTTTTCCCGCATGCAAACGCTGGTGAGCTTTTTGTATGGACAGGTATTTCAGCAGGTGTTGCTGAGGCTGGTTATGCAACTGCTGGTCTTGCAGTAAGATATTTCCTTTGTGGTCTGGTAGTTATCCTGATCCGTGGTATCTTGTGTGAGAAATTGTACGCGTCAATGGCAAAGAAGAGTGCTTAATTAGTTGGAGGAGGTAGAATCATGTATAAATCTATTACTATTAAAGCTGGATCAGGCGGATGGGGCGGTCCTCTGACTATTACCCCTACAGAAAAATGCCACAAAATCTTAAATGTTACAGGTGGAGGAATTACACCGGTAGCACAGAAGATTGCAGATATGACTGGAGCAGAAGTTGTTGATGGATTCAAGACAGGATGCCCGGATGATGAAGTTATGGTAGCAGTTGTTGACTGCGGCGGAACAGCACGTTGTGGTGTATATCCGAAGAAAGGTATCTTTACTGTTAACCTTACACCAGTAGGACAGTCTGGACCTCTTGCACAGTACATCCAGCCGGAAATCTACGTATCAGGTGTTACAGAAGCGGATCTGTTCATGGCTGATGGTTCTGAAGTAGAAGCTGCTGCTGCTAAGCAGGAAGCTAAGAGTGAAGCAAAGACTAAAGAACAGGCTAAGGCAGATGTTGCTGCAGCACAGGCTGGTCAGAAGCAGGGTATCGTAGTTCGTATCGGTAAGGGCGTTGGTAGTGTTGTAAATAAATTCTTTGCAGCAGGTCGTGAGACTATCGATATGGTAATTAAGAACATTCTGCCATTCATGGCGTTTACAGCTACATTGCTTGGTATTATCAGCGCTAGTGGACTTGGTGATATTATCGCCAACACAATCGCTCCGCTGTGTGGAACACTTCCGGGAATGCTCGTTATTTCCTTCATTTGTGGATTGCCGTTCCTGTCACCGATTCTGGGACCTGGAGCTGTTATTGCACAGGTTGTTGGTACTCTGCTTGGAGCACAGTTCGCAACAGGAGCTATTCCTGCTAAGTATGCACTTTGCGCATTATTCGCAATCGATGCACAGGTTGGTGGAGACTTCGTACCGGTTGGACTTTCACTTGGAGAAGCAGAGCCAGAGACAATTGAGCTTGGTGTTCCGGCTGTACTGTTTGAGCGTATGATCACAGGACCTTTATCTGTACTGCTTGCATTCGTATTCAGTATTGGAATGTTCTAATTCTGAACGAAATATCATTCAGCTTGAAAAGAAGGAGACATTTAAATGAAATTTCAGGTAACAATCGTAGGACATGGTGCAGAAGCACTTGAGTTTTTAAATGACTCAGATAACAGTTTTTTCATTCTCTTTAACGAGAATGCGCCGGAAGAACTGGCAGAGATTTCTGTGTTACATACAATTTCTGCAGTTTATAAAGAACCGGCACCTGGTGATACCATGAAGATCGGTGATAAGGAGTTCAAGATCACTGCAGTTGGTGTGGAAGCTCCATATACACTGAGAGAACTGGGACACTGCACTGTCAACTTTGGCGGCGGCGAAGAAGCCGCACTTCCGGGATGCATTATGCTGGAAGGCTCTGAGAAAGTAACTGTGGAGGATCTGCAGGCCGGAACAGAGATTTCTATATACTAATCAATTAAATTCATAACATAAGTAAGGAGAGATGAGTTATGCTTAACATGGACAAAAAACTTCTTAAAAGAGAAGAAGAAGGCAAAGTTATTCGCGTAGGTATCGTAGGAGCCGGCCAGATGGGTCGTGGAATGGTTACACAGATGGTTCTTATGAAAGGTATTACACCGGCAATCGTATCTGATATCAAGATTGAGAATGCTGTACACGCGTTTAAATATGCTGAAGTTCCGGACGAAGAAATCGTAGAAGCTAAGACATTAGAGGAAGCTAATGCAGCTATGGAAGCTGGTAAATATGTTGCTTGTGAGGATGCTAATTTCGTATCTCAGGCTAACCTTGTTGAATGTGTGATTGATGCAACTGGTGTACCGGATGTTGGAGCTAAAGTAGCTACTGATGCTATGAGAAATAAAAAGCATGTTGTAATGCTGAATGTTGAGACAGATGTTGTTATTGGACCATACCTGAAGAAACTTGCAGAAGAAGAAGGCGTTATCTACACAGGATCTGATGGAGATGAGCGGGTGCAGTTATGCATCTGTATAGCTTCGCTAAAGCAATGGGCCTGAACGTAGAAGTTATGGGTAAAGGAAAGAATAACAAGATCGACTACGATTGTAACCCTGATACAGTTCTTGAAGAGGCTACTCGTCGTAAAATGAGTCCTAAGATGCTTTGTGCATTCAAAGATGGTACAAAGACAATGGTAGAGATGACTGCTATGTCTAACTATACAGGACTGATCCCGGATGTTATCGGAGGACATGGTCCGAAGACAGCTCCTGGAACAGAAGGTATCAAAGAGCTGAACGAGATCTTCAAACTGAAAGAAGATGGTGGTATCCTGAACAAACACGGCGTAGTAGAATACGTTAATGGAATTGCTCCGGGAGTATTCGTAACAGTATCTACACCAAATGCAGAGATCGCATACCAGCTTGGATATCATAGCATGGGACCTGGACCACTGTGGACACTGTATCGTCCATATCACCTCTGCAACCTTGAGACACCTCTGTCAGTTGCAAGAGCAGTAATCGAGGCGATGCAACATGTGTAGCTAAAGATGGTCTGGTATCTGAGTGTATTACAAGAGCTAAGATCGATCTGAAGGCTGGACAGACTATCGATGGTATCGGTGGATACACAACACACGGATCAATTGCTACAGCAGAAGAGTCTAACGCTAAGGGATATGTGCCATTCGGTCTTGTTACTAAGAATGCAGTTATGAAACAGGATGTTAAGAAGGGTACTCTGATCACATATGATATGATTGATCTGGATAAGACAACTCTGATTTACAAGCTGAGAAAAGAACAGGATGCAATGTACGGAAGACACGTACTGTAGTCCATAATATTAAAAGATATTAAATACCTACAATACCATAATAATACCGGGAAAGGGTAGATGACCTGGGAATCCTTTCAGCGATACGTAAGGCTGATGGGGCTCCTTCCCGGCTATAGGAGGAAGTGTGCATGTTTAGTCAGTTACCTATGATATCCAAACTTTTATTCGTCATATTGATTCTTTTTATCCTGCAGGCATTAGGTGGATACTATCAGGTGAAGAATTATCGTGCTACTGTACGGGAAATTCATAAATTGGGCAATGTGGGCATTGGTCAGAAAAAAGGTAAATTTTTTAATGGTAATATTGTTATGGTAGCATCAGATAGTGATGGTATCATTAAAGGTGTTGTGATTCTGGATGGTATTACATTCCTGTCCAAATTTCATTCGGTAGACGAATTTTTAGGCAAACCATTAGTGGGGAGCAGCATCTATTCATTCCTGGAAGTGACGGACGGATTTGATAAGAAAGAGCGCAAACAGTATATGGGATGGATTCGTGCGTTTGAAGCTCTACGCACCAGATTTGAAGCGCAGGAAGATTCAAATGAGTCGGAAGACGCGGAAAACACAGAAGCGATATAAGGGATTTTTTGAAATTTACGCAAAAAAATAAAAAAATCAAAAAATGTATTGACATACAGTATTCTAAATGCTAATATATTAGAGCACCAAGCGAGTGCAACAGTAGAATACATGGAGAGGTATCGAAGTGGTCATAACGAGGCGGTCTTGAAAACCGTTTGTCCGCAAGGGCGCGTGGGTTCGAATCCCACCCTCTCCGCTTTTGGGAGTTTTGCTAATGCAAGACTCCTTTTGTTATATCAGCTGGGAGTCAATCCCCCAGCTGATATAGCCTCCGGCAGGATTGCAGAGGTGCGCAGTAGAAGTATGTCATGCAATTGCATGACGCGCACCTCGCAGCAAGAATGCGAGGCATTCTTGAACAAAAATAATCACCTGAAAGTTCTGGCTCATTTATTATGTGAGATCTATTATTTTGCATTTACAGCGATACCGTTGACTTCGACCTCTTCATCGATTGGAATGACCAGACATTTTCTGCCGTCAATGACCTGAATATCCACCAGATCAGCACGATCCGGGTTGACATTTACCACAATCTCAGGTGTTTTGACGCTGAACTTGCGGGTTTCGGCAATGTTCGATGCAAGCAGGGTGGTCTGTCTGCCGATGGTCTCATCGTAATCTTTGTCAAAGCTTTCCATCTTTTCTTCCGGTACGCCGCTGGCGGTGAAGAGGCGTTTGACTTCCTGCTTGCCGAGAGTCAGCGGTTCCGGTGCATCCTTGGTCTCCTCAATCATTTCATTTAGATTTTCGTGAATCGTGCGGACAACCGAATAATCGCAGTCATCCTTTAAGGTGCTGACGAGAATATCCTGGAAAGATTCTTTCTGCGTGCCGGCACTTATGGCTTCGCTGCAGCCTAAGACATTTGCCACAAAGTAATCCTGCAGTTCTTCCGGCTTCTTAGAATAGAACATCAGGTGATGCAGGTCGGTGCTGCGGTCATTAAACGCCGGGAAGAGGAATGCATTGGCAGGCATGCCCACTACCCAGTCGCGGACACGGTCTTCAATACTGTTATTGACAGCGTTGTAGCAGAGCCCAGGCTTAGACATGGCTACCGGACAGATGCAACAGAGAATGTGCTCATAGACCTCATCGGAAGCGTCAAACATTTCCATGCCGTCAGTAGACTTGCCAGGGATATCATATACCGCATGGATCAGCAGGATCAGATAATGTTCGCCAAAATCATAGAATTCAATGACCTTATCATAGAATTCTTCCAACAGAATATCATCTTGTAATTTACTTTCTTTCAAGCGAAGCAGAGACTCCTGTGTACCGCCTGCAAGCTCCTGCTCCAGGGGAAATTCCATGTGGATCAGGTTCTTGCCAATCGTGCCGGACAGGGCCTTTTTGAAAATGTCAAAGTATTTGAAGGATTCTTCTTCCGGAAGTGACAGGAACGCTTCTTTAAATTCCATTTTTTTCTCCTTGTCACCATCTACATAACAGCCGCAGATGCGGGTGATCGCACAGTTCTCCGGGGAAAACTGTTTGCGTATTTCAAGTATTTCTTTCTTATTCATATTGATCTCTCCATTCCGCCGCAGAGTACGGCACAAAGTAAAATCTATTTTAGCACAAAAGAAGAGAAGAGTGCAAATAATCTGGATTAAGATATGAGTGAATAAATCACAAGTTCTATTTATGACATTTGCGGCTTACAATAGTAATAAATACTCAGGGTGTGGTATATAATGCGTAAGATTCTGATTTATCCACTAACTATATTATTACTATTGTCAGGAGTAATGTTGCAGCTGGCAAACGTATTTACGTTACAGGCAGAAGGACAGCAGACATCCGGACCGGAGATTACTTCTCCCTCTGCGATATTGATGGAAGCTGCTGGTGGTAATGTGATCTGGGAGAAAGATGCGGATACCAGACGTGCTCCTGCAAGTGTGACGAAAGTTATGACGTTACTGTTGATCTTTGATGCACTGGAGGAAGGGAAGATTGCATTAGAGGATGACGTGCAGACGTCGGAGTATGCGGCGTCCATGGGTGGATCACAGGTGTTTTTGGAGCCGGGTGAGACACAGACGGTAGATACGTTGATTAAATGCATTGCCGTGGCAAGTGCGAATGACGCTTGTGTTGCCATGGCTGAGTATATCAGTGGCAGTGAGGAAGCATTTGTGGAGCAGATGAATCAGCGGGCTGAGGGACTTGGTATGGTGAATACGCATTTTGTAAATTGTAATGGCCTGGACACAGATGGACATGAGACGACAGCCAGAGACATTGCACTGATGTCAAGAGAACTGATCATTCATTATCCGAAGATTCATGAGTATTCCATGATATGGGTGGATACAATCACACATGTGACCAGAAAAGGGACATCAGAATTCGGGCTTACAAATACCAACAAGCTGATCAGACAGTATGCTTATGCAACCGGACTTAAGACAGGATCTACAAGCAATGCGGGATTCTGCGTGTCGGCTACGGCTGAAAAGGATGGTGTGGAATTGATTGCAGTGATCATGGGGGCGGACAATTCCAAAGACCGCTTTCAGGATGCTGTAAAGCTTCTGGATTATGGATTTGGGAAATGTACTTTTTACGTGGATGATGCGGTAAAAAATGTGGCGGAAGTTCCAGTGACAGGGGGTATACAGGAAGAAGTGTCCGTACATATGGCTGGGGAGTTCCATTACGTGGATACCACAGGAGCAGATCTGAGTCAGATACGCCGGAAGGTGGAAGTCAGGAAAGGACTTCGGGCGCCGGTGGGAAAAGGTGATCCGGCAGGAGAGATGGTCTACTATCTGAACGGCAAGGAGATTGGCAGGCAGAAGCTTGTAGCGTCAGAAAATGTGGGACGTATGCGGTATACCGATGCACTGGAACGGACCATGGATCGGTTTTTCCTTGAAAATGCAAAACATCAATGATAAGCTGAAAGTATCTGTAATAAACATATCGGAGGAATATCAGTGAAAAAGTTGAAGAGGAAATCTTTGAAAATACGAAAGAATATCAAAGAGGCTGCTCTTGCTGCAATTACAGCGGGCAGTCTTTCTGTTGTTATGGAACTTCGCCGGGAGTTGAGTGAATTTTTAATAAGGAGATATCGGATCTGTGTGCCTGACCCAAGAGGGATAGGGCAGGATAGCCAGACGACAGTGAAACTTGTCTTTTTATCAGACCTTCATGGCAAACGCTATGGAACAGGTAATCAGGAGCTGATTCGCGCAGTGAAGCATGAGAAGCCTGATTATATCCTGGTCGGCGGTGATCTGGTGACCAGGTCGAACCCAAAGACAGATGCGATAGCACTGGAACTCATCAGGCAACTGGTAAAGATCTGCCCAGTCTATCTCGCTAATGGCAACCATGAACAGAAGATGCGCATTTGCACAGAAGAATACGGAGACCGGTATGAGAAATATATGGCTGCAGTGCAGGAAGCAGGTGTCCATGTGCTGGAAAGTGCATCCGAAGAAGTGTCTATGAAGGGCGTGCCGGTGCAGATAAGCGGACTGGAGCTCCCAGTCAAATGTTACGCCCGATTCTTTGCACAGAAATTGCAGATTCAGGATGTGAGAGATGCAATCGGAGAACCGAAAGAAGGATGTTATCAGATCCTGCTTGCACACACACCGGTATTTATGCCGGTATATCAGCAGTGGGGGGCGGATATGACATTATCCGGGCATCTGCATGGAGGGATAATCGGACTTCCCGGAATCGGAGGACTGATTACACCGCAGGCAGTACTATTTCCTAAATATGCGGGCGGTATTTACAGAGAAGGAAAGCATGTTGGTATTGTCAGCCGTGGACTTGGAACCCATACGGTGAATCTCAGATTCTGTAATCCGGCAGAACTGGTGTCTGTATCATTAGAATTCCACTCTTGTGAAAATGTGGATAATCCAGTATAATAGTAGAGTTAATGACTATGAAGAGAGGATAAGCTATGGGAATACCGGTAAAGCTTCAGGTGTTTGAGGGACCGCTGGATCTGCTCTTGCATCTGATTGATAAAAATAAAATAGATATCTACGATATTCCTATTGTGGAGATCACCAGCCAGTATATGGATTATATCCGGGCAATGGAAGAGGAAGATCTGAACATTATGAGTGAATTTCTCCTGATGGCGGCTACACTGTTGGATATTAAGTGCCGGATGCTTCTTCCGAAAGAAGTGAATGAAGATGGCGAGGAAGAAGACCCAAGACAGGAACTGGTGGAACAGCTGCTTCAATATAAGATGTACAAGTATATGTCTTATGAACTGAAGGACCGTCAGCTTGATGGGGAACGCTATCTGTACCGCGGGCCAGACATTCCGGATGAAGTGGCAGATTACGTGGAGCCAGTGAACCTGGACGAGCTTCTTGGCGATCTGACACTTGGCAAGCTTCATAGTATTTTTAAAGAAGTAATGAAACGGCAGACAGATAAGATCGATCCTGTGCGAAGTAAGTTTGGTAAGATCGAGAAGGAAGAGATAACGGTCGAGGTGAAGATGACCGAAGTAGAGGCATATGCGCTGATGCATGAGAGATTCAGCTTCCGGGATCTTCTGACCAGCCAGAGCTCCAAGACACAGATCGTGGTGACATTTCTGGTAATCCTGGAAATGATGAAAGCAGGTAAGATTTCAATCGAACAGGAACAGCCGTTTGACGATATTGTTATTACATCGCAGATGTAATACAGGAGGATATATAGTGGAAATCAACAGATTAGAAGGAATTATTGAGTCCATTTTATTTACCATGGGTGATTCAGTGGAACTGTCTAAGATCGCACTGGCGATAGGACATGATGAGGACACCACAAGAAGGATCATCCATTGCATGATGGATAAGATCAATGGCGCAGAAGAGCGTGGCGTGAAGATCATCGAACTGGAAGACTCCTTTCAAATGTGTACCAAGGCAGAAAGTTATGAATATCTGATACGCATTGCAAAACAGCCTCGCAAATACACGCTGACAGACGTACAGCTAGAGACACTTTCGATTATTGCATACAAACAACCGGTAACAAAGCTTGAGATTGAGAAGATCCGTGGTGTGAAGTCTGACCACGCAGTGAACCGCCTTGTGGAGTATAATCTGGTCTGTGAGGTTGGCAGGATGAATGTGCCGGGAAAGCCAATTCTGTTTGGTACGACAGAAGAATTCCTGCGCAGATTTGGCATCCAGTCGCTGGATGATCTGCCGAGCATGAACCCAGAGCAGATTGAGAACTTCAAAACAGAAGCGGAGGAAGAAGCACAGTTAAAGCTGGATATTTAAATCAGTCAGGTATTTCATGGAATGGATATCGCAGTGGATACATACATATAGATTGAGAATCGGCTGCGGAGGAACATATGAAGCGTATCTGGAAGAACAGATATAAGAGACATATCGCAGTGATGGTAATGTTCATAAACAGTGTTGTATTTTTTATAGCTGGAACCGTAACGCATGGAGCAGAATCAGTGAAAGCGGAGCAGACTGCGGAACTGTCAGAACCTGAGGAAGAGGAACAAAATGTGCTTGCAGGACTTCATGCGAGATATGCGGTATTGCTGGATGGTGACAGTGGAAGAGTACTGCTTGAAAAGGATGGAGATGTAAAACGTCCCATGGCAAGCACTACGAAGATCATGACCTGTATTCTGGCTTTGGAACATATGAAGAGTGAACAGGAAATAGTGACAGCGTCAGCCGAAGCTGCATCGCAGCCAAAGGTCAGGCTGGGAGTCCGGGAAGGACAGCAGTTTTATCTGCGAGACCTTCTCTATTCTCTGATGCTGGAATCACACAATGACAGTGCAGTTATGATAGCGGAGCATATCGGAGGAAGTGTCCGGGGCTTCGCTTCTCTTATGAATAAAAAAGCGGCAGAGATTGGTTGTGAAGATACTTATTATATTACGCCTAACGGACTGGATGCATCGGATGAACAGGGAACACACTCGACTACGGCAAGAGAATTGGCGCTTGTGATGAGGTATTGTCTGATGGAGTCGCCGAAGAGTCAGGAGTTTCGGGAGATTACCGGCGCAGCAACGCAACAGTTCCGGGATGTGGAGGGCAGACAGTCATTTTCCTGCACCAATCATAATGCATTTCTGACTATGATGAATGGGGCGGTGTCGGGGAAAACCGGATTTACCGCAGATGCCGGATACTGCTATGTGGGTGCACTTCAACGGGACAGCAGAACATTTATTGTTGCACTTCTGGCATGTGGCTGGCCGAATCACAAGACGTATAAATGGCAGGACACCAGAGCGCTAATGGGGTATGGTCTGAAGTATTATAAGAAACAGAGATATGATGGCAATGTGGGTCTGCCACAGCTAAGTGTGGCAGACGGTATTCCGGAAAATGGTGCACTGAGCGGTGTGTCTACGGTGAAGCTTCAGATCAGAGACAGAGAGAAAACAGATATTCTTCTTCGAGAGGATGAAGAACCGGCATACCGCACTCTGTTGGTAGATACATTAAAAGCAGCAGTAAAGGCGGGAACAGATGCCGGGACAGTGCAGCTTGTACTGGATAATCAGGTCCTGGCAGAATGGAAAGTGGAGACAGCAGAGAGTATTGCAAAACGCGATTACATATGGTGTTTGTGCCAATTGATGATGCAATTTACACATATGAATAAAATAAATCAATAAAAGTGATTAAAAACGTCACTATTATTTTCGGTAAACCTGTGATAGACTAAGTGACAGTTAAAAAAGGACAAAGAAATTGATGATTATTTATCTAGGTCCTGTGAAATACAATATGATTTTCTAAGCGATCAGATTGCTTTGGATTACATAGAAGGGAAGGATATTATGAAGAACAGCAGTAAATATGAGAGACAGTATTTTATGCCGTCAGAGGTCACCTATGACTGGGTAAAGAAGGAGTATATTCAGGCACCGCCAGTATGGTGCAGTGTAGACTTGCGTGATGGTAATCAGTCACTGATCGAGCCTATGAGTCTGGATGAGAAGCTGGAGTTCTTTCAGTTGTTAGTAGATGTTGGATTCAAGGAGATTGAGGTTGGATTCCCGGCTGCTTCTGATACAGAATATCAGTTTATGCGTACATTGATCGAGAAGGATATGATTCCGGACGATGTAACCGTTCAGGTGCTGACACAGGCCAGAGAGCATATCATTAAGAAGACATTTGAAGCTGTAAAGGGCGCTCCGCATGCAGTTGTTCATCTGTACAACTCAACATCTGTTGCGCAGAGAGAACAGGTGTTTAAGAAAGATAAAGAGCAGATCCTGAAGATTGCTGTAGATGGTGCGAAGCTGTTGAAGACGCTGGCAGATGAGACAGAAGGCAACTTTACATTTGAATACAGTCCGGAGAGTTTTTCAGGAACTGAGGTAGAATACGCAGTAGAGGTATGTAATGCAGTATTAAATGTGTGGGAGCCAACAGCTGACAATAAGGCAATCATCAATATCCCTACAACGGTTGAAAATGCAATGCCGCATGTATTTGCCACACAGCTTGAATATGTACATAAGCATCTGGCACACAGAGACAATGTAGTGTTAAGTCTTCACCCGCATAATGACCGTGGATGTGGTGTGGCTACAGCAGAGCTTGGTATGCTGGCAGGCGCAGATCGTATCGAAGGTACATTGTTCGGTAACGGTGAGCGTACTGGTAACGTAGATATTATTACACTTGCTATGAACATGTTCTCTCATGGCGTAGATCCGAAGCTTGATTTCTCTGACATGAAGAAGATCCGTGAGACATACGAGCGCCTTACAAGAATGCATGTATATGAAAGACAGCCATATTCAGGAGATCTGGTATTTACTGCATTCTCCGGTTCTCATCAGGATGCGATCGCCAAAGGTATGGCATGGAGAGACGCAGGTAAGAGCGAGAAGTGGACCGTTCCGTATCTGCCGATCGATCCGCAGGATGTGGGAAGACAGTATGATTCGGATGTTATCCGTATCAACAGCCAGTCTGGTAAGGGTGGCGTGAACTACATCCTGAAACAGAGCTATGGTATCAACCTTCCAGAGAAGATGCGTGAGGAAGTAGGATACCTTGTAAAGGGTGTATCTGACAGAGCACACAAAGAGCTGACACCGGAATGGGTATATCAGATCTTTAACGATAACTATGTCAATGCAAAGAGCGTATTTGCTATTGATGAGTGCCATTTCAAACAGACTGACGGTATTATCGCAGACGCAACGATCCAGCATGGCAGTGACACAAGAATTGTGACAGCTTCCGGTAACGGACGTCTGGATGCAGTAAGTAATGCGATCAAGCAGTATTTCAATATCAGCTATGAGCTGAGATATTACGAGGAGCATTCATTGACACGCGGTTCTTCCTCTAAGGCAGTTGCATACGTAGGTATCGTATGCCAGGGTAAGACCTACTGGGGTGTTGGTATTGATGCTGATATTATCAAAGCTTCTATCGAGGCATTGATCGTAGCGGTTAATAAACTGGATCAGATTAATACAGCAGATACAGTCAATGATCCGCGTATGATTGAAATCATGAATTATATTCAGGCTAATTACATTGATGTGACACTGGATGACTTGGCAGAGAAGTTCTACCTTTCTAAGCCGTATCTGTCCAAGTACATCAAGGAGAAATCCGGAGTAACATTTGGGGAACTGGTTAAAAAAGTACGTATGAAAAAAGCACGTGCAATGCTGAAGAGCAGCAGTATGACTGTTGAAAATATTGCATTGACCGTAGGATACCAGAACGTGGAACACTTCAACCGTCTGTTTAAGAAAGCATACAATATGACGCCGGTTCAGTTCCGTAATCAGAAATAATATAAAAGAAGGGGTGTTATCTGTAAAAAAAGCAGATAATACCTCTTTTTTTTATCCAAAGATTGAAATTAGGAAAAATAACGGATATAATGTAGGATGTTAAAGTATTAAAATAAGGAAATGAATGGAGGGCTGTTTTATGAATAGTGTTACAGCAGATAGCACAGCCGTAATGAGAATAGCTGCGTTGCTGGATGAAGGCAGTTTTGTGGAGATTGGTGGAGCAATCACGGCAAGATCTACAGATTTTAATCTGCAGAATGCCCCGACACCGGGAGATGGTGTCCTTACAGGATATGGTCTGATTGATGGTAATCTGGTTTATGTGTACTGTCAGAATCCGGAAGTGCTGCATGGAACGATCGGTGAGATGCATGCAAAAAAGATAGCCAATGTATATGATATGGCAATGAAAATGGGAGCACCGGTGATTGGATTGATCGATTGCGCAGGTATGCGTCTGCAGGAGGCTACGGATGCATTGTATGGATTTGGTAATCTTTACCTGAAACAGACTATGGCATCAGGAGTGATTCCACAGATTACAGCTGTGTTTGGTGCATGTGGTGGCGGACTTTCTGTAGCAGCAGGTTTGTCTGATTTTACATTTATGGAAGCAGAGAAGGCAAAATTGTTTGTGAATTCTCCAAATGCGATTCCTGGGAATTGTGAAAGCAAGTGTGACACAGCTTCAGCAGAGTACCAGAGCAGTCAGTCTGGGTTAGTCGATGGAACCGGAAGTGAAGTAGAGATTCTTGGAAAGATCCGAGAACTGATCTGTATGCTCCCGGCTAATAATGAAGACGAATCACCTTATGCAGAGTGTGCAGATGATCCGAACCGCATTTGTGCTGATCTTGCAGGAACTGTTGCAGATACGGGACTTCTTCTTGCGAAGATTGCAGATCAGCAGTATTTTCTAGAATTAAAAGAAGATTATGCGAAAGATATGGTGACAGGTTTCCTTCATTTGAATGGTCAGACGGTGGGAGCGGTTGCAAACCGTTCTGTTATCTATGACATAGAAGGTAATGCAGAGAATGTATCAGATGGAGGACTCAGTGTAGAAGGAGCAGAGAAAGCAGCAAGATTTGTGGAATTCTGTGACGCATTTCATATCCCGGTGCTGACAGTGACCAATATAAATGGCTTCAAAGCATCGGAAGAAAGTGAACGGAGACTTGCAAAAGCTTCTGCAAGACTGGTATATACATTTGCCAATGCAACTGTACCGAAGGTCAATGTGATTGCCGGAAAAGCATATGGAAGTGCAGGGGTTGTGATGAACAGTAAGTCGGTCGGCGCAGATATGGTATATGCATGGCCGGATGCTGAGATTGGTATGATGGATGCAGAGCTTGCAGCAAAGATCATGTATGCAGACGAGACAGCACAGGTGCAGAGAGAAAAGGCGGAAGAATATAAGAATCTTCAGTCAAGTCCTGTATCAGCAGCCAGAAGAGGCTATGTGGATACCTTGATCCAGCCGGAGAATACAAGAAAATATGTGATCGGAGCGTTTGAAATGCTTGCTACCAAGCGGGAAGAGCGTCCGTTTAAGAAGCATGGAACAGTATAGAGAGGTGAAGCAGAGTGAAAAATAAGATTCGTGTTTTAACAGGAATGTTGATTATGATCCTTCTGCTTACAGCGGGTTGTGGTAAGAAGGAAACGCTTGCTTATGATCAGCAGACTATCACGCAGATTACGGAATTTATGATCGATTACAGTTCCAGTGCGGATGAGCAGACGGTAGAACAGCTTAAGGCAATGAGAGAGTCCACTTTTGAAGATCAGCTTGCCAATATGAACTTATCCATTACTCCGGATAATTTTGTGAGCGTGGTTGAGGCGTGGAAAGTCGGTGAAAAAGAATGTGGTGCGTATGTGGATCATGGTGCTTATACAATCGAAGCAACTGCGGATGAACTGCATGTGACTACAGAAGCGAAGTTCCAAAATCGTGATGCGGAATTGGAATTTGTGTTTGATAAGAACCTGTATCTGGAAAGCCTGACTGTAGGTGCCCATTATTCAATGGGAGAGATTCTGGAAAAAGCCGGAATGAATACACTTCTGGGAATGGGAACGGTATTTGTGGTACTGATATTGATCTCCGTGATTATTTCATTATTCAAATATATACCGGCAATGCAGGAGCGTATGAAGAATAAGAAGTCTAAAAAGAAAGATGTCACAGCCGGTACAGAAGAGACCGCTCAGGCAGATATTACAGAAGCTGCGGACAATGTGACGGAGGATGAAGAGCTTGTAGCAGTCATTGCGGCAGCAATTGCAGCGGCAGAGGGTACTACAACAGATGGCTTTGTGGTAAGAAGTATTCGAAGAAGACCATCAAACAAATGGAATCGATAATGGAGGAATAAGGATGAAGAGCTATACAATTACAGTAAATGGAAATGTATATGATGTAACAGTAGAAGAAAAGGGTGGTGTGACACCGGCAGCAGCACCGGCACCTCAGGCAGCACCTGTAATGGCACAGGCTCCACAGGCAGCACCGGCACCGGCTGCAAAATCCACAGGAGCAGGATCTGTTCAGGTGAAGGCAGGAGCAGCAGGCAAGGTATTTAAGATTGAAGCCGGTGTGGGACAGACAGTAAAGCGCGGAGATGCGGTGGTAATTATTGAGGCAATGAAGATGGAGATCCCGGTTGTGGCACCAGAAGACGGAACAGTAGCAAGCATTGATGTGGCAGTAGGAGATGCTGTAGAAGCAGGCCATGTACTTGCAACCATGAATTAATATGACAGGAAATGGCATAACAGATGTTATGTAATAGACACAACTGGAGGTTATAAAATGGAATATATTTCAACAACATTACAGAACCTCGTGCATCAGACAGCGTTTATGAATCTGACGGGAGGCAATCTGGTCATGATCGGAGTCGCCTGCTTTTTCCTGTATCTTGCTATCCGGCACGAGTTTGAGCCGTTACTTCTGCTTCCGATTGCATTTGGTATGCTGCTTGTTAATATCTATCCGGATATTATGCTGCATGCGGAAGATTCTGCAAACGGAACCGGAGGACTGCTCTATTATTTCTATATTCTGGATGAATGGGCAATTCTGCCGTCGCTGATCTTCATGGGCGTAGGTGCGATGACAGACTTTGGACCGCTGATCGCTAATCCTAAGAGCTTTCTTCTTGGAGCAGCAGCGCAGTTTGGTATCTTTGCGGCATATCTGGGAGCAATGGCAATGGGATTCTCAGATAAAGCAGCAGCTGCTGTATCTATTATCGGTGGAGCGGATGGACCGACATCCATTTTCCTGGCAGGTAAATTACAACAGACAGGTATTTTGGGACCAATCGCGGTAGCAGCGTATTCTTATATGTCACTGGTGCCGATCATTCAGCCACCGATCATGAAGCTTCTGACAACGGAGGAAGAGCGTAAGATCAAGATGGAGCAGCTGAGGCCGGTATCGAAACTTGAGAGAATCCTGTTCCCGATCATTGTAACGATCGTGGTATGTATGATTCTCCCGACAACAGCACCGTTGGTTGGTATGCTGATGCTTGGTAATCTGTTCCGCGAGTCGGGTGTGGTAAGACAGTTACAAGAGACAGCTTCCAATGCGATGATGTATATTGTAGTTATTCTTCTTGGAACTTCGGTAGGAGCAACTACCAGTGCAGAGGCATTTCTGAACTGGGATACATTGAAAATTGTGGCACTGGGACTGATCGCATTTGCATTTGGTACAGCAGCCGGAGTCCTTTTCGGTAAACTTATGTGCAAAGTAACGCATGGTAAGGTGAATCCACTCATAGGATCGGCAGGAGTATCAGCAGTACCAATGGCAGCCAGAGTATCACAGAAAGTAGGAGCGGAGGCAGATCCGACTAACTTCCTGCTGATGCATGCCATGGGACCGAATGTGGCAGGTGTAATCGGAACTGCGGTAGCAGCCGGAACATTTATGGCGATATTCGGAGTATTCTAAGATGTCCCGGACATCAGAATCATTAGGAAGAAATGGACGTTAGGAGGAATAACGAATGGCAGAGATAGAAAAGAAACCGGTAAAAATAACAGAAACCATCCTGCGCGATGCGCATCAGTCTCTGATTGCAACCCGTATGACAACAGAGCAGATGCTGCCGATTGTAGAGAAGATGGATCAGGTGGGATATCATTCCGTAGAATGCTGGGGAGGTGCAACGTTTGATGCATCCCTCAGATTCTTGAAGGAAGACCCATGGGACAGACTTCGTAAATTCCGTGACGGATTTAAGCATACCAAGCTTCAGATGTTGTTCCGTGGACAGAATATTCTGGGATACCGTCCTTATGCGGACGATGTGGTAGAGTATTTTGTAGAGAAATCCGTGGCCAATGGTATCGATATTATACGTATATTTGACTGCCTCAATGACCTGCGTAATCTGCAGACAGCAGTATCAGCAGCGAATAAAGAAAAAGCAGAGGCACAGGTGGCACTTTCCTACACACTGGGAGATGCCTATACGTTGGATTACTGGGTAGACATTGCAAAGCGGATTGAAGATATGGGTGCAAATTCTATCTGTATCAAGGATATGGCAGGACTTCTGCTTCCTTATCAGGCAACCGAACTGATCGGAGCATTGAAAGATGCTGTAGATCTTCCGATTCAGCTGCATACACATTATACATCAGGAGTAGCTTCTATGACTTATCTGAAAGCAGTGGAAGCCGGCGTAGATGTTATCGATACAGCAATTTCACCATTTGCGCTTGGTACTTCACAGCCGGCAACAGAAGTTATGGTAGAGACATTTAAGGGAACTCCGTACGACACCGGACTGGATCAGAAATTGTTGGCGGAGATTGCAGATTATTTCCGTCCGATCCGCGATGAGGCACTGGCAAGTGGACTGTTAAATCCGAAGAATCTTGGTGTCAATATCAAGACACTTCTGTATCAGGTACCAGGCGGCATGCTGTCTAACCTGACTTCTCAGTTAAAAGAGCAAAATGCAGAAGATAAATACTATGAAGTGTTGGAAGAAGTTCCGAGAGTACGAAAGGATCTGGGTGAACCGCCGCTTGTTACACCGTCTTCACAGATCGTGGGTACACAAGCTGTATTCAATGTGCTGATGGGTGAGCGCTATAAGGTTGCAACCAAAGAGACGAAAGATATTTTGCGCGGTAAATACGGAGCAACGGTAAAACCTTTTAATGAAGAAGTAAAGAAAAAAGTCTTGGGAGATGATCCGGATACCATTACCTGCAGACCTGCAGATCTGATTCCGGATGAATTAGATACCCTGCGTAAGGAATGTGAACAGTGGATCCAGCAGGATGAAGATGTACTGACATATGCGTTGTTCCCGCAGGTTGCAGTGGATTTCTTTAAATACCGGGAAGCACAGCAGACGAAGATAGATCCGGATAAGGCTGATAAAGAAACAGGCAGCTATCCGGTGTAGTGAGAGGTATTAATGATTAAAAATGTGATATTTGACGTGGGTCGTGTATTGGCGGCCTACGATTATCAGAGCTATCTGAATCGTAAAAATTATAGTGAGGAAGAACAGAAGATCATTAAAAAAGCCATGTTTGAGAGTCAGACATGGCTTTTGGCAGATCGCGGCGAGGTACCGGAAGGGAAACTCCTGGAATTGTTTGTAAATAATGATCCGGAGCATGAAGAACTGATTCGGGATGCTTATGAGCATATGGAGGAAGTGATTTGGTTATTTCCGTATACTATGCAGTGGGTTAAGGATCTCAAAGAGCAAGAGTACAAGATCTATGTGTTGTCTAATTATGGAGAGGAATTACTTACGCGGACAAAAAGTAAACTTGAATTTCTTCCATATATGGACGGAGTTGTATTTTCATATGAGAGTCATTTTCTGAAACCGGAGGCAGACAGCTATCATTATCTGTGCCGCAAATATAATATCTGTCCGGCAGACAGTGTATTTTTAGATGACCGTCCGGAAAATGTGGAAGGTGCCAGAGCATACGGCATACATGGCATTTTATTTGAAAGCTATGGACAGGCAGATCAGAAACTAAAGGAATTGATTCGTTTGTATGAGGAAGATGACCGCATGTCATATTGTATGGAGTAATCTTGCATAAACTCTGCTTCTAAATGTCCCATTTTCTGCATATACTCTAACAGCACATACGGAGAGGGGCAGAAAGCAGATGGATGCGAATCATTTATACAAGGACATACAGGCAAGGACGAATGGTGAGATCTACATAGGAGTGGTGGGACCGGTACGCACCGGCAAATCCACCTTTATCAAGAGATTTATGGAGATTCTTGTGCTGCCGCATATGACAGATGAACCGGATAAGGCGAGAACCAGAGATGAACTTCCGCAATCAGCGTCAGGGAAGACAATTATGACCACAGAACCCAAATTCATCCCTAAAGAGGCGGCAGAGATCCGTCTGATGGATGATGTGACGGTGAAGGTGCGGTTAATTGACTGTGTAGGTTATATGGTGGATGGTGCTTCCGGACATATTGAAGAAGGGGAAGAACGTCAGGTAAAGACGCCCTGGTTTGATCAGGAGATTCCGTTTACCAAGGCAGCCAGTATTGGTACTCGCAAGGTGATCCATGAACATGCGACAATAGGTGTTGTGGTAACAACCGACGGAAGCATCGGCGAACTGGGGAGAGAACAGTACCTGGAAGCAGAAGAGAAGACAATCCGGGAACTGCAGAGTATCGGGAAACCATTTGTGGTGGTAGTGAATTCAGAGAAACCTTACAGTCCGGAAGCAAGGAAGATTGCGGAAGAAATTGAAAAGACTTGGCAGGTACATGCAATTCCGGTTAACTGCGAGCAATTGAAAGAAGAGGATATTCAGAGGATACTGGAAGCAGTACTTGCTACATTTCCGGTATCTGAGATTGCGTTTTATATTCCTAAATGGGTGGAAATGCTGCCGATGGATCATAAGATCCGGCAGGATATGACGACACATATCCGCAATCTGATGGATCAGGTTGGTGAAATGGGTGATGCATCTGCAGGAATCAGCAAACCTGACAGTCCGTACATTACTGATCTTAGGGTAGAGAAGATTGCCATGGACAGCGGACAGATTCAGATTCGGATTGATGTAGACGAAGCATTTTATTATGAGATGCTCAGTGAAATGACAGGATCACAGATTGACGGAGAATACAGTCTGATCGCAGAATTGAAAGAATTGTCAAAGCTTAAAAACGAGTATGAGAGCGTGCGCGATGCATTTACCAGTGTGAAAATGAAAGGCTATGGCGTAGTCAGCCCGACCAGAGATGAAATAACACTGGATGAACCGGTGGTTATCCGTCAAGGCAATAAATACGGCGTGAAGATTCATTCGTCGGCACCGTCAATTCATCTGATCAGGGCAAATATTGAGACGGAGATCGCACCGATTGTAGGAGATGAAAAACAGGCAGAGGACCTGATCACTTATATTCATCAGATGGCGAGTGAGGAAGATGGTATTTGGAATACCAATATCTTTGGTAAATCAGTGGAAGATCTGGTGATGGATGGTATGCGGAATAAAATGGCAGTGATCAATGATGAGAGCCAGACCAAGCTGCAGGATACGATGCAGAAGATTGTCAATGACAGTAATGGCGGACTGGTGTGTATAATTATCTGAAATTCGGGTTGCTTTTTTAAAGCGTAGGTGTATAATAAACACAGAAAAAGATGACAAAGATGTCAGAATCGTACGGATAGTGCGTATTCTGGCATCTTTTTTGCGCAAAGAGCGTTTTAAAAGTGGCTCTGAAGAAAAGAAAAAGGAGAAGAGGTTATGAAAGAATTTTCGTTTAAGGTACCGCAGAATATTGTATTTGGGGAGGGAAGCATCCGTAAGCTTCCGGAACTTCTGAAGGAAAGCGGCTGTACAAATGTATTGATCATTTCCGGCCCGCGTCTTCGAAAGATGGGAAAGGTAGATGAAGTCGCAGGATACGTAAAAGAATCAGGAATTGGCTGTGATATGTTCACTGATGTAGAAGGTAATCCGTCCGTAGATACTGTAGATAAGGCAGCAGCAAAATATCGTGAAATGAAAGCAGATGGAATCGTGGCATTCGGTGGTGGAAGTCCGATGGATGTGGCTAAGGCTGTAGCTCTTGTGGCGAAATATGGCGGCTCTATCACAGAATACGAAGGCGGCGATAAAGTACCTGGACCGGTAGATACGATTATTGCTATTCCGACTACTGCAGGAACAGGAAGTGAAGTGACAACATTCTCTGTAATTACAGATCATACCAGAAATTATAAACTGTCTGTATTCAGTTTTGATCTGCTTCCAAAATATGCGATCCTGGATCCGGAACTTCTTACATCTATGCCGGCATCTGTTGCTGCATCCTGTGGAATTGATGCGATGATCCATGCACTGGAGTCTTATTTGTCAAGAGCAGCATCTCCGTTCTCAGATGCGATGGCAGAAAAGGCACTGGAACTGATCGGAGGAAATATCAGACGTTTTGTTGCTAACAGAGAAGACATTGAGGCAGCAAGTGCAATGCTGACAGGAAGTATGTTCGCAGGAATTGCATTTTCGTGGGCAAGACTGGGAAATGTACATGCCATGTCTCACCCGGTCAGTGCATTTTTTGATGTGCCGCATGGGGTTGCGAACGCCATTTTGCTGCCGGTTATCGTAGAGTACAATGAATTGGCTGATCAGGGACGTTACGCAAAGTTATATCAGTTCATTTCAGAAGATCATAAGATTCCGGAAGACTTCCATGCTTCTATGCTGACAGAAGAAATCCGCAGGCTGAACAAATCTCTTGGTATTCCTGCAGGTCTTGCTGAGGCAGGCGTGACAGAAGATAAGATTCCGGAAATGGCTGCAGATGCCATGAAGAGTGGTAATATTCTTGTTAATCCACGTCAGAGTACATTAAAAGATATTGAAATGCTCTATCACAAAGCAATGTAAGATATTGCGCGTGTAAGGTGATATGCGTGTGGCAGATGGTAAAATGTGAGAATGCTGTGATGTGGTGAAAAGCTTGCAAATACAGTGAATAGTTGTTATTATTATGGATAGGAACAAATGAAGATATTTGGAGGTACATCATGAGAGTTGCAGTTATTACGGCAAGTACGCCGATTTACAGAGGACAGGAAGAGGATGCCAGCGGCAAGGTGATCCGTCATATTTTAGAGGAAGCCGGACACGATATCGTATTTCAAAAAGCACTTCCATGTGACAAGACTGTACTTTCTACAGTAATGCAGAGAATGGTAGATGGAGAACTCGCAGATCTGATCCTTACAACAGGAGGAGCAGGATGCGCAGCCGGTGATTGTATGCCGGAAGCTACCATGGAGATTGTGGACAGACCGGTACCGGGTATTCCGGAGGCTATGCGTGCATATACATCTCAGATGACAAAACGTGCAATGCTGAACAGAAGCGCAGCAGGTATCAGAGGAAATGTACTGATTGTGAATCTTCCGGGTAAGCCAGGGGCAGCAAAGCATTGTCTGGAGTATATTCTTCCGGAGATCACACATGCAGTTAAGCTGATCCAGAAGCAGGTATAAGTGGGAGAGACTACATATGAACGTTACCTATATACAGCACAGTGGATTTTCCGTGGATTTTGCAGATATGATGCTTGTGTTTGATTACTGGATGGGAGAGATTACGATTCCGGAGGACAAGCCGGTTTATGTATTTGTAAGTCACGCACATCATGATCATTTTAATGAAGAGATCTTTGAGTGGGAAAGAAGCGGTGTGGATATTCGTTACATTCTGTCGGATGATATCAACGCAGATCCGGCAGAGAACCGGATCTTGTTAGGTCCGGATGAGTTCTGTGACCTGGGTAATATAAAGATAAAGACGCTTCGCTCTACAGATGAGGGCGTAGCGTTCTTTGTTTCTATACGGACATCAGAATCAGCCCAGGAGGTTCATATCTATCATGCAGGGGATCTGAACTGGTGGCATTGGGAAGAAGAGGGCACAGAGTATAATCAGCAGATGAAAGAAGATTATCAGAATGCCCTGCGGTTAATGGAAGGGGAACATGTTGACGTGGCGTTTGTCCCGGTAGATCCAAGACTCGAGGATACATATTACTGGGGAATTGACTGGTATATGCGCCACACGGATACGGAACGAGTGTATCCGATGCATATGTGGGGGCAGTATGAGATCCAGGATCGTCTGCTGCATCAGCCGGAGACAGCACCATATCGTGAACGGATTGTGAAAGTGATGGCATCATGATATTGGATGAATCAGCGGATGATGCAACGGATTATAAAAGCGAGAGGTTAAAGTAATGAAAGTTAAGATTTATACAGATGGAGCGGCACGGGGGAATCCGGATGGTCCAGGAGGGTATGGTACCGTTCTGGAGTATGTGGATACAAAGGGAGAACTCCATACCAGGGAACTGTCCCAGGGATATATTAAGACAACCAATAACAGAATGGAACTTATGGCAGTCATTGCGGGGTTTGAAGCTTTAAACCGTCCATGTGAGATTGAACTATATTCAGATTCCCAGTATGTGGTAAATGCATTTAATCAGCACTGGATTGACGGATGGATCAAAAAGGGCTGGAAACGTGGTAAGAATGAACCGGTGAAGAATGTAGATCTCTGGAAGAGATTGCTGCAGGCAAAAGAACCGCACAGGGTGACATTTAACTGGGTCAAAGGCCATGCGGGACATCCGCAGAATGAGCGATGCGATGAGCTCGCTACAACAGCGGCAGATGGCAAGGATCTGATTGCAGATGAAGGAATCTAATCTTGCATGGAAACGTAAGATGTGATAAAATGAAGAATCGTGAGATTCAAGTATGACAAGTAATCGCGGCTGCGAATGCCGAAAGGCTGCAGGTGAGGAAAGTCCGGGCTTCACAGGGCAGGATGCCGGATAACGTCCGGTGGAGGTGACTCCAAGGCCAGTGCAACAGAAATATACCGCCTGATCTTTGGATCAGGTAAGGGTGGAAAGGCAGCGTAAGAGACTACCGCCCTGCTGGTAACAGCAGGGGCACATGTAAACCCCATCCGAAGCAAGACCGAAAAGAGAAGATACGGCGGCCCGTCGGTTCTCAGGTAGGTTGCTTGAACCTGTTGGCAACGGCAGGTCTAGATAGATGATTACTCAACGACATAACCCGGCTTATCGTTGTGCTTGAACCCACTTGAATGTAAAAAAGATTGCGCATTTCGCGCAATCTTTTTAGTTACATCGGGTCAACCCCGGTCTTTATTTTGCTTTTATTTTCTTAGAACGGAGACGACCGTCATACTTTTCTTCGCAGTATTTACAACGATAAGTTTCCGTCTCAGGATCTGTCAGCACAAAAATATGAGACAGTCCATGTTCGATGGAAGTAATACATCTCGGATTCTTGCAGCGGATCACATTGCAGATCTGTTTAGGCAGATGCAGAGCTTTTTTCTCAACAATCTTCTGATCTTTGATGATGTTGACTGTAATATTGTGATCAATGAAGCCGAGGATATCAAGATCCATAAAGTCAATCGGGCATTCAATCTTCATAATGTCTTTTTTACCCATTTTACCGCTTCGTGCATTCTTAATAATAGCAACACAGCAGTCTAATTTATCCAGATTCAGATATTTATAAATTTCCATGCTTTTACCGGCCTCAATATGATCCAGTACGAAACCTTCCGAGATACGACCGACGCTTAATGTATTTTCTACCATAATGAGCCTCCTATACTTCAATATTTAACAGTGTCAGAATCAGAGCCATACGTGCATATACACCGTATTGAACCTGCTTGAAATATGCAGCACGCGGATCTTTGTCTACCTCTACTGCAATTTCATTAACACGAGGAAGCGGATGGAGAACCAGCATATCTGATTTGGCAAGTTCCATCTTCTGGGCATCCAGAATGTAGAAGTCTTTCATACGTACATAATCTTCCTCATTGAAGAAACGCTCCTTCTGTACGCGGGTCATATAGAGAAGATCCAGTTCCGGCAGTGCGTCTTCCATGCGGACTACTTCTTCATATGGAATGTTGTTCTTATCCAGTACATCCTGTCGCATGTAACTTGGAAGACGAAGTTCTTCCGGAGAAATAAGGACGAATTCGATTCCCGGATAGCGCACCAGTGCATGGATCAGTGAATGTACGGTACGTCCGAATTTCAAGTCGCCGCAGAGACCGATCTTCATGTGGTCCAGTCTGCCTTTCAGAGAGCGGATTGTCATAAGGTCTGTCAGCGTCTGGGTAGGATGCTGATGACCACCGTCTCCGGCATTGATTACAGGAATGGAAGAATATTCGCTGGCTACGAGAGCTGCACCTTCCTTAGGATGACGCATTGCACAGATGTCTGCGAAGCAACTGATCATGCGAATCGTATCGGCTACCGTCTCGCCCTTTGTAGCAGAGCTTGATGCGGCAGAAGAAAAGCCAAGTACGCTGCCTCCCAGATTCAGCATTGCTGCTTCATGACTGAGGCGGGTGCGGGTGCTCGGCTCATAAAATAAGGTAGCTAACTTCTTACCTTCACACGCATGTGCGTATTTTTCTGGATGTGCCTCAATATCACTGGCAAGATCCAATAATTTGTCAATTTCTTCCACTGTGAAATCCAGCGGACTCATCAAATGTCTCATAATAACCTCCTTGGTAAAATTAAAAAAGAAGTCCTTCGGGAAAGTATCTGTGTGCGGTTAGCCTCCTTCCTGAACAACTTCTTGCATTTAATGATCTCTAGTTCTTTAATATAATATACTAATCCAAATCAATTTTCAATGAAAAGATATATATTTTTTAAAAGGCGTCGTCTGGATTTTGAAAAAAAGCTATTGTATAATAGTCGATAATACGTGTTTATTACACGAGATAATAAAGTTTCAAGAACTTTGAATAAGTAGGATAAAGGAGAACGATATGAGATCGTTAGAGGAACTGAGAAATGAACTGGATCGTATTGATCCACAGATCATACAGCTGTACGAAGAAAGAATGTCGATCTGCGAAGAAGTAGGCGAGATTAAGATAGAAGAAGGAAGGAAGGTCTTTGACCGGAACCGGGAGCAACAGAAGTTAGCGCAGGTGACAAGGGAGGCTAAGGATCCATTTTATAAAAAAGGACTGACCGAGCTGTTTGAACAGTTGATGAGTCAGAGCCGGAAGTTACAGTATCAGTTGCTGACCAAGAAGGGAGCACTCGGAAGACTTCCATTTATCGGAGTGGAAGAGTTGGATTGGAAGAATTCCCGGGTGGTATTCCAGGGGACAGATGGAGCATATTCACAGGCTGCAATGCATAAGTTCTTTTCCAAGGATGTGAACAGTTTTCATGTGCAGACATTCCGGGATGCCATGGAAGCAATCGAGGAAGGATCCGCAGATTTTGCAGTTCTTCCGATTGAAAATTCATCTGCGGGTATGGTCAGTGAGATGTATGACCTGCTGGAGGAATTTGAAAATTATATCGTCGGTGAAGTGATCCTGCCGATCAATCATTATCTGGTGGGTACAGAGAATACGACACTGGAAAGCATCGAGCGTGTGTATTCACATCCGCAGGCACTGATGCAGTGCTCCAAATTCCTGGACCGTCATGGAAGCTGGCAGCAGATCGGTGCAGCCAATACAGCAGTAGCAGCAAAGAAGATCCTGAATGAAAATGATCCGACACAGGCGGCAATCTGCAGTGAACACGCAGCGGAGATCTACGGACTTAAGATTCTGGAAGAGAAGATCAATCACAATCACAATAATTCTACCAGATTTATTGTGGTAACCAATCAGAAGATTTTCCTGAAGAAGGCACAGAAGATCAGTATCTGCTTTGAAGTGGCTCACGAAAGCGGGTCTCTGTATCATCTATTGTCCCATTTTATTTATAATGATCTGAACATGACCAAGATTGAGTCACGTCCGATCGAGGGAAAGACATGGGAATATCGTTTCTTTGTAGATTTTGAAGGTAATATGGGTGATGCGGCAGTCAAGAATGCGATCCGCGGACTGCGGGAAGAGTCTAAGAGTTTGAAGATACTTGGCAACTATTAGAGAAAGTATAGAAAGAAGTGTAGAATATGAGAGTAAATGAACTGATGTTGTATCGCCATATGGAGCAAGGGCAGGTACTGAATGATATGGCTTTCCTGATGGAAAACTATGACAATGAATATTATAACAAAGAGGACTTAAGAGGTCTGTTATTTGACAGTGTGAATGAGATCCTGGAGCTTGCCGTAAGTCACGGACTTACCGGTAATCTCTGGCATGATTATCTGACGTTTCTTCTGGCAAGTGATGAGAATGCCTACAGCACTTCCTGTGAGATCGTGGGAGCGATTGACGGAAGTATGAATCAGGTAGCAATGCATGACTTTGCGATTTTTAAGGAACTGTATGATTATGATTTTACAGAACTTGAAAAAGCTCTTGGCGTGGACTGTATGTCTATGCTGAAGGGATTTGAAGCAGATGGTGCATATGGCAGCGTATTTAACAAGCGAATCCGTGACCGTATCTGTGAATTGAGTATTCATCTGGCAGAGTCAGAGAATATCGAGGAATTTAAGGCAGTTCTTACCCAGTTTTATAAAGAATTCGGTGTGGGTAAATTCGGTCTGCATAAAGCATTCCGCATTGAACATACAGAACTTGGTGCAGAGATCGTACCGATCACTAAGATCGCACATGTACATCTGGATGATCTGGTGGGCTATGAGATGGCAAAGAAGAAGCTGATCGAGAATACAGAGGCATTTGTGAAAGGTAAGAAAGCCAATAACTGCCTGCTGTTTGGAGATGCCGGAACAGGCAAATCCACTTCCATTAAAGCAATCCTGAATCAGTATTATGATCAGGGACTGCGTATGATCGAAGTCTATAAGCATCAGTTCCAGGATTTAAATGATGTTATCGCTCAGATCAAGAACCGTAATTACAAGTTTATTATCTATATGGACGACCTGTCATTTGAAGAATTTGAGATCGAGTATAAATATCTAAAAGCCGTAATCGAAGGCGGATTGGAGAAGAAGCCGGACAATGTGCTGATCTATGCGACATCTAACCGCAGACATCTGATTAAAGAGACATTCAAGGACAAGGAAGACAGAGACGAAGAACTGCACACCAATGACACCGTACAGGAAAAGCTGTCGCTGGTAGCAAGATTCGGCGTGACGATCTTCTTTGGCAAACCGGATAAAAAGCAGTTCCAGGAGATCGTGCGTCAGCTTGCGTCAAGAACAGAGCTTGAGATTACAGAGGAAGAGCTGATGTTAGAAGCCAATAAATGGGAACTGTCACATGGCGGTATGTCCGGAAGGGCAGCACAACAGTTCGTGGATTATCTGCTGGGAACAAGATTATAAAAATTAATATTAAGAAGAAGGTGAATTATATCCGGAGGAGCATTGCCTGAAAGCGCCGGAACTGCTGAGAGAAGCCGGTGTGGGAGAGAATAGCAGCAGTGATTGCCAATAAGGCAACGCCGAAAGCCTTGAACAGAATGACTGGTGTAATCCTGGTGGTACTTGGAATTGTCATTATGCTGTTCAATGTTCTGACGTAAAAGAATTTATACAAAGACAAAATGAAGCAGGAGCAAGTAACATATCGTGCCTCCTGCGATGGATATCAGCATGTTGCGTTTCCAACAATGAAGCACGCCTGTGACGAGGATAGCGATTCCTTCCGGGAGCCCGTGGGTTCCGTGGAACAGACTTACATTCTTCAGACAATAGATAACGAGCATGCCGAATACGGCTGATGGGAGGAATTTTCCGAGATATTGTACGAATTCGGGAGTCCTCCTTTTTTCATTAAATATTATAAACGGAAGAAAGCGGGTAGCCATGGTTCCGAGTACGCACATGGCAATGGTGATAATCTGTTGTGTGAGTGTCATGGTGAATCCTCCTGTTCTTTCTTATCGAGTCGCGGCTTTAACAGTGCCAGCAGCACAACGATCAGAATCATAGTTGGGATAAGAAATGCGTCAGCACCGAAGCAAATCAGACAAATAACGGAAATCAGTAGCCCAAGAATGGAGGCTGTGTGATTCGTTTCTTTCATCCATTGCTCCAGAAAGATTACAACAAACATGGCTGTCATGACGAAGCTGATTCCTTCAGTATTTATATGAAGAAGCGATCCGGCAAGGGCTCCAAGTGTTGCGGAACCGGCCCAGTAGAGTTGATTTAACAGTGTGACGAAGAACATGAACCATCCGCTGTCGACATCCTCAGGGATGTCGACCGAGCAGTTGATGGAAAATGTCTCATCGCACATACCGAAGATCAGGTAGTATTTCTTCCAGCCGAGCCCTTTGAATTTATCCAACATAGAAAGACCATAGAACAGATGCCTTGCCTGGATCAACAGAGCCATAATCAGTACCTGTACCGGTGCGAATGGACTTAAGAGCATTTCTACGGTTACAAATTCCAGAGAACCACCATAGATCAGCAGACTCATGAACATCGGATATAAAAATGAAAAGCCGGAAACATTGGCGTAAATGCCGTATGCCATGCCTAAGAACCAGAATCCGGTAAAGATCGGGAGAGTATAGGGAAATGCGGCTTTTAAAGCTTTGTATCTCATAGCTAAGTCTTCTCCTTCACATTATGATTCCAGCAGAGTCAGTCCTGAGATGTCTGAGTCGATGACCAGCGAATAGTTGGTGTGATAGATGACGAAGCCCGGTCTGGCACCGTTTACTTTTTTTACATGTTTCTTTTCGATATAATCAATCTCGACCTTATCATTACCGCGATTCTTGGAGTAGTAGGCCGCAAGCTTTCCGGCTTCTTCAAATACTCGGTCAGGCATCTCGCCGTCCTGAGATTTGACGATGACGTGGGAACCAGGCGTGCCCTTGGCATGGAACCACCAGTCTCCACCATTGGCAAAATGGAAAGTCAGTTCTTCGTTTTGAAAATTATTTTTTCCTACATAAATATGATAGCCGTCGCTGGACAGATAGTGGAATGGCTGGCTCTTAAGCTTTACTTTTTTCTTCGTGAATTTACGGCGTATATATCCACTCTGAGTCAGTTCCTCCTTAATCTGTGCCAGGTCATCCTCACTAAGTGCGATATCTAAGGCATTGTTGACAGATTCCAGATATAGAATGTCGTCTTGCGTTTCTTTGATAAATTCGCTCAGTGCCTCGTAAGTACGTTTTAACTTATTATAACGTGCAAAGTAACGCTGTGAATTCTCCTGTGCTGTCTTATTCGGATCCAACGGTATCTTGACGAGTTTATTATTATCGTAGTAATTCTCTGCTTCCAATACTTTGGCATCTGGTTCCAGATTGTAACCGTAGACATTGATCAGTTCACCGTAGATCTTATATTTTTCGCGGCCTTCGGTGTCACGGAGCTGTCTGGACTGGAGATCGTATTTCTTGCGGGCACGTTCTAGTGCGGTCTGTACGATCCGGCGCAGATCGGAAGACTTCTGGCGGATACGTGTGATCAGATTCTTCTCTGCATAATAGCCGACCAGGAGCTTAGAGACGGAATCGAAGCAGGTCTTAGTATAGGTGCTGTAATGAGATAGCGGCAGGCAGGAAAAATCTTTTGGATTGCCATTATCATAATAAATGACTGGCTGAAATTGTCCTCGCGCACTTGATCTATATAGATTTCGAACTGATTGTACAGATGGTGCATGATATCATCTGACAGATCAGAGGCAGTCATCGAGGAATTAATGCCGGATATGGTACAGATTTCCTCCGCTACAACAGGCTGATGCCTGTAAAACCGGAGTAAAGTGCCTTGCTAATCGGCATTGGTTTGGAACGGAGCATTTCAGCAAATGCTTCTGGGTCTGCACTCAGCGGATCCAGCTTATGCATGGTGTCCGGGATAAAGTAATCTCTGCCTGGAAGTACCTCTCTGACAGAGCTCATCTGCGCAGATACATGCTTGATGCTGTCCAGGATCCGCCCGGACTCATCGCAGAAAATGATATTGCTGTGCTTGCCCATGATCTCAATGATCAGTGTCTTCTGGCGGATATCACCGAGCTCATCCAGATGCTCAAGCTGAATGTTGATTATACGCTCTAAGCGCGGTTGTGAGATGCCGACAATGCGTGCATTGCCAATATGTTTTCTGAGGAGCATACAAAAATTCGGTGCCGTCATAGGGCTTGGTTTATTTTCATCGGTCAGATAGACGAGTGGGAGAGAAGCACTTGCAGAAATATATAAGCGTCTCTGTCCCTGTGGGGTCTTGATCGTGATTAGAAGTTCATCGGATTCCGGCTGTGCAATCTTGCTGATGCGGCCGCCGTCCAGTGTATTTTTCAGTTCCTGCGTTAACGCAGCAACGGTAATTCCATCGAATGCCATAATAAGTAGTCCTTTCATTTATATCTATCCTATGATAACACAGATTGTTGACGGAACAAATAAAATGCTTTATAATGCTACATGGAAAACTGGGACTGCATCACAGGAGAATGGACAGACAGTCCTGATTTTTAATAATGAAAGGTAAGAGAATATTATGATTAAGAGTATGACGGGTTTCGGACGCTGTGAAGTGTCAGAGGGCGACCGTAAATTCACGGTAGAAATGAAAGGTGTTAATCACCGTTATCTGGATGCGAATATCCGTATGCCAAAGAAGCTGAATTTCTTTGACAGTGCAATCCGCACCGTATTGAAGCAGTATGTGACCAGAGGAAAGGTCGATATCTTTATTACATATGAAGATCTTACAGAGAATCAGGTAGCCCTGAAGTACAACGAGTCTCTGGCGAAGGAATACCTGGACGCATTTAAGAAAATGGAAGAGACCTTTGGCCTGGAGAATGATATCCGTGTATCTACCGTATCCAGATGTCCGGAGGTTCTTACGATGGAAGAACAGTCTGCGGATGAGGATGAGCTGTGGAAAGGATTGAAGAAGGCACTGGAAGGTGCACTGAAGCAGTTTGTAGAGACCAGAGGTATTGAGGGTGAGAATCTGAAGAATGATATCATTGCCAAGTTAGACGGTATGTCTGAGAAAGTGGCATGCATTGAAGTTCGTTCACCGGAGATTGTGGCAGAGTATCGTGCCAAGTTAGAGGAAAAGGTCAAAGAACTTCTTGCTGATACCCAGATGGACGAAGGACGTATTGCGGCAGAGGTTGTAATCTTCGCAGATAAGATCTGTACCGATGAGGAAGTGGTACGTCTGAAAAGCCACATTGCTCATATGAAGGAGACATTTGCAACAGAAGAAAATGGAATCGGCCGCAAGCTTGACTTTATTGCACAGGAGATGAACCGTGAGGCGAATACAATCCTGTCTAAGGCTAATGATATCGAAGTATCGAACTACGCAATTGACTTAAAGACAGAGATTGAGAAAGTACGTGAACAGATTCAGAATATCGAATAAGGAGATCGGTTATGAATACACATGGAATATTAATCGTTGTTTCCGGTTTCTCAGGTTCCGGAAAAGGAACGATCATGAAAGAACTTCTGAAAAGATATGACAACTATGCCCTGTCCATTTCAGCAACTACCAGAGCTCCAAGAGAAGGCGAGACAGACGGTCGGGAATATTTTTTCAAAACCAGGGAAGAATTTGAAAAAATGATTGCGAAAGAAGAATTGATAGAGTATGCTGAGTATGTGAATAATTACTATGGGACACCAAGAGCTTATGTGGAGGAACAGCTTACAGCGGGAAAGGATGTCATTCTTGAGATTGAGATCCAGGGTGCGTTGAAAGTTAAGAAAAAGTTCCCGGATACATTGCTCTTATTTGTGACTCCGCCGTCAGCAGAAGAGCTTAGAAAGCGGTTGATCGGACGTGGTACAGAGACCATGGAAGTTATAGAACAGCGGATGCAGAGAGCCATCGAAGAATCCGATGGGATGGAATCGTATGATTATTATGTGATCAATGATGATCTGGATACCTGTGTAGATGAAGTGCATCGGATCATTCAGGCAGAGCACAATCGCAGTACGAGAAATCATGCATTTGCAGACAAGATTAAGAGAGATTTGAAAGGAGAATAATGATATGTTACATCCATCTTATACAGATTTGATGAAAGAAGTGAACAAAGGAGCAGAAGACGGTGAGACAAGAGTAGTCAGCAGCCGTTATTCTATCGTGATGGCTACATCGAAGAGAGCCAGACAGCTGATCGACGGAGCACTTCCATTAGTAGATACCAAGCCTGGTGACAAGCCGCTGTCTATCGCAGTTGATGAGTTGAACAGTGGTAAAATCACTATCATCGGTGAGGAAGAAGACGCCGAATAATTAAGGAACAAGAGGCAGGTGCCGGATGGTATCTGCCTTTTCAAGAAATATGTAACAAGGGAGAATAAGAATGAATATTTTATTTATTTCACTGGGGTGTGACAAGAATCTGGTGGATTCGGAAGTCATGCTCGGGCTTCTTGATTCCCGCGGATATCAGATTGTAGATGATGAGACGATCGCAGATGTGATCGTGATCAATACCTGTTGCTTTATTCATGATGCCAAGGAAGAAAGTATTCAGACAATCCTGGAGATGGCTGAGTATAGAAGACAGGACGCTTAAAAGCACTGGTTGTGACAGGATGTCTTGCACAGCGTTACCAGCAGGAGATCATTGATGAGATTCCGGAAGTGGATGCTGTGCTTGGTACAGCTTCTTATGATAAGATTGCAGAAGCAATCGATGAAGCACTGGACGGTCATACAGAGATGTATCTGGAAGATATTGACAGACTTCCACAGGTGTCCTCCAAGAGACTGGTGACAACCGGAGGTCATTACGCATATCTGAAGATTGCAGAAGGGTGTGACAAGCATTGTACCTACTGCATCATTCCGAAAGTTCGCGGTAATTACCGGAGCGTTCCAATGGAGCAGCTTCTGAAAGAAGCAAAGGAACTGGCGGAAGGCGGCGTTAAGGAACTGATTCTTGTAGCGCAGGAGACTACCGTTTACGGACAGGATATCTATGGAGAGAAGTCATTACATCGTCTACTTAGGGAACTTTGTAAGATTGATGGTATCCAGTGGATCCGTCTGCTGTACTGTTATCCGGAAGAAATCGATGCGAATCTGATTCAGGTGATGAAGGAAGAGCCGAAGATCTGCCATTATCTGGATCTTCCGATCCAGCATGCAAGTGATACAATCCTTAAAAAGATGGGCAGAAGAACATCAAAGGCACAGCTTGTGGATACGATCCGTACACTGCGGGAAGAGATTCCGGATATCACACTTCGTACAACCCTGATCACGGGATTTCCGGGAGAGACAGAAGAACAGCATCAGGAACTGGTAGCATTTGTGGATGAGATGGAATTTGACCGCCTTGGCGTATTTACTTATTCACCGGAAGAGAATACACCTGCAGCGGAGATGCCGGATCAGATCCCGGAGGAAGTGAAAGAAGACCGACAGGCAGAACTGATGGAACTTCAGCAGGAGATTGCATTTGATCTTGCAGAAGATATGATCGACCGGGAAGTTCTGGTGATGATCGAGGGGAAAGTTGCTGATGAGAATGCATATGTAGGCAGGACTTACCGGGATGCACCGAATGTAGACGGTCTGATATTTATCAATACGGACGAAGAACTGATGTCCGGAGATTTTGCTAAGGTAAAAGTAACCGGAGCAATGGAATATGATTTGATAGGAGAGTTGATGTAATGAATTTACCTAATAAACTGACAGTACTTAGAATGATTATGGTTCCGTTTTTTGTATTATTTATGCTGACAGATATCGGAGGTCCTGCGAATAAATGGATCACACTGGTCATCTTCTGTGTGGCAAGTCTGACAGATATGCTGGACGGCAAGATTGCGAGAGCACGTAACCTGGTAACGAACTTTGGAAAGTTTATGGATCCACTGGCAGATAAGATGCTGGTATGTTCCGCAATGATCTGTTTTATTCCACTTGGCAAGCTGACTGCATGGTATGTTATCATCATTATTGCAAGAGAATTTATTATCAGCGGGTTCCGTCTGGTAGCATCTGATAATAATGTGGTCATCGCAGCAAGTTACTGGGGCAAATTCAAAACGGTATCACAGATGTTTATGATTATCCTTCTGATTGCTGATCTGGGTGGCGTTTTCAATACGATCGCGGCAATTCTGGTATGGGTATCACTTGCTTTGACTGTAATCTCACTGGTAGATTATATCGGAAAGAATATTCAGGTCCTCACAAAGGGAGGCATGTAGGATGAATGCGACCGAAGAGGATGTTACACTGGAAGAAGCGGTTGTTGATATTCTTAAGGAAAAGAAGCTGACAGTTACAACGGTAGAATCCTGTACAGCAGGTCTTCTGGCAGGAAGATTGATGAATGTGCCGGGAGCATCTGCGGTATTTAATGAAGGATATATTACCTATTCAAATGCTGCAAAAGAAAAAATCGTGGGTGTATCTCACGAGACTCTTGAGAAATACACTGCCGTAAGCAAAGAAACAGCAGCAGAGATGGCAGCCGGAGCAGCCAGGGTATCCGGAGCAGATGTGGCAGTATCGGTAACAGGTATTGCGGGACCGGATGGAGGCACTAAAGATCAGCCGGTCGGTCTGGTATATATTGGATGCTACGCCAAGGGAAAAGTCCGTGTAGAGGAATTTCATTTTACCGGTAACCGACAGAAAAACAGAGATTATGCAGTTGTACGTGCACTTACCCTGTTGAGGGAGGAGATTATATGTTTGTAAGACCATTGAATCCGGATGAGGTATTGTCTGCACTTCACCTGATCTGGGAAGTATATGCTTCGGATGTGGCTCCACTTCAGAATTCGGAAGCTGTTGCCGGATTCAGGGAACTGATCCGATATGAGCATATTATGCCGCGTATACAGAATAAAGAGGTCATCCTCTTTGGTGCATGGGAAGGAACTGAACTCTGCGGAGTCGGCGGCATTGATAATCGCGGCAATGTTCTGTTTCTGTATGTGCGAAAAGAATGGAAGAGAAAAGGTGTGGCAAGACAGCTTATGCAGGGAATGTATCAGTTCTGCGCACAGGTGCTTGTGATTACCAGAATGATGGTACGTGCTGTGCCGGCTTCTGTTACAGTATTTAACCATCTGGGATTTCGGGAAGTGGCACCGGTTCAGAATGTCGGAGCAGAAATATTTGTTCCGATGGAACTGCTGATCGCACCGGGTAGTATGCCGGCAAAGAAACCGAAGAAGAGGATCGCATTGATCATTGTCGGGGTTTGTCTGCTTATTGCACTTTTGATTTGCATGGTGGTCAAAGAAGCAGCATCCATTGTGCAGGAATCCGATACATATGCGGAAGAACAGGAGAACCCATTTGGAGATTATGGCAATGGAGATTCGGGTGAGTATGATTTTGGAATGGGAGATGGATCGGAGACTGAGCAGCAGTCCGGTCTGGATCAGATTCCGGAATATGAGGCAGAAGATCTTCCATTTGAAGTGAAAGATGAGACCTATAATTATTCACCGGAGAATCAGTCTTCCGTAACGCAGCAGTTTGAAATTTATTATCCACAGCTTGATGGCATGGAGAATCAGGATATTCAGGCAAAAGTGAATGACGAACTGAAGAACTGCGCGATGGAGACCGTAGACCGGATTTATGAGAATCCGGATAATGAGATCAGAAACCGGGTATTGGAAGCAGAAAGCCCGGTAATCGCAGATTTTGTGAAATATAAAGTGACTTATCTGACACAGGATTATATCTGTGTGGCATATGAGGATTACAGTTATGAGGGCAATTCAGAATATTCTTATGTGGGACTTCGTACTAAGAATATCAATCTGAAAGATGGTACAGTCTACGATGTGAAAGATATTGTAAATACAGATAAGACCTTCGTAAATAAATGGCTGAAAGAGATGCAGAGTGAAGCAGATGACAAATCTCTGCTTGCAGATCAGGATACAGACAGTCTTGCCAAAGTTCTGTCCAGCGAAGATACACAGAATGGCACATTTACACCAGTGTTCTTCATGGATAAGGACGGCATTGAAATAGGATTATCATTCCATTATGACAAAGAAGATGAAAATGCACCAGATTACGGCTGGGTGACAGCACCATTCCAGCTTAATGACCTGAAGGACAGCAAGACTGACAGCACGTTTTGGGATTTGGTAAAATAGTTGACGAATCCTGTAAATTATGAGAAAATAACTACGCCTGGTGTTAAATAAGTAACATATACCATGCGTCAGAAAATCATGCACATGTTGAAAGGAGTTTTAAAATGATTTATTCACACGAAGTAGAAATGATGTGTCCAGTAGCACAGGGCGCTAATCACGGACCAGCTCCGATTCCGGAAGAAGCAAAATGGGTAAAAGCAAAAGAAATTACAGATATTTCAGGTTTTACACATGGTATCGGCTGGTGCGCACCACAGCAGGGAGCCTGTAAGCTGACTCTTAATGTAAAAGATGGTATTATCCAGGAAGCACTTGTTGAGACAATCGGATGTTCAGGAATGACTCACTCAGCTGCTATGGCATCTGAGATCCTTCCAGGAAAGACTATTCTTGAAGCACTTAATACAGACCTTGTCTGTGATGCTATCAATACAGCTATGAGAGAACTGTTCCTCCAGATCGTATACGGAAGAACTCAGAGTGCTTTCTCTGAGGACGGACTTGCAATCGGAGCAGGACTGGAAGACCTTGGAAAGGGACTTCGTTCTCAGGTAGGTACAATGTATGGTACATTGGCAAAAGGTCCTCGTTACCTTGAAATGGCAGAAGGTTATGTAACAGGTATCGCTCTGGATGAGCACGATGAGATCATCGGATACCAGTTCGTATCTCTTGGTAAAATGACAGACTTCATCAAATCTGGTGACACACCGACAGAAGCTTGGGAGAAAGCAAAAGGACAGTACGGACGTGTTGCAGATGCAGCGAAGATCATCGACCCAAGAAAAGAGTAGTTGCGATAGGCGGACAGAGACAGGCGTTGAATTTAGTTCAAGTTGAGTCCGCGTTATTTCAAGAAACGTAAATATAGTAGGAGGACATTATAAATGGCTTTATTTGAATCATATGAAAGAAGAATTGATAAAATCAATGAAGTATTAGGAAGCTATGGCATTGCTTCCATCGAAGAAGCAGAAAAGATCACAAAGGATGCCGGACTTGATGTATATAATCAGATCAAAGGCATTCAGCCAATCTGTTTCGAGAACGCTTGCTGGGCATACATTGTAGGTGCAGCAATCGCGATCAAGAAAGACTGCAGAAAAGCAGCAGACGCAGCAGCAGCAATCGGAGAAGGACTTCAGGCATTCTGTATTCCGGGATCTGTAGCTGATCAGCGTAAAGTAGGTCTTGGACATGGTAACCTTGGAAAGATGCTTCTGGAAGAGGATACAGACTGTTTCGCATTCCTGGCTGGACATGAGTCATTCGCAGCAGCTGAGGGTGCTATCGGTATCGCAGAGAAGGCTAACAAGGTACGTAAAAAACCTCTGCGTGTTATCTTGAATGGACTTGGAAAAGACGCTGCTAAGATCATCTCAAGAATTAACGGATTTACATACGTTCAGACTGAGTACGATTACTACACAGGAGAACTGAAAGAAGTACAGAGAACATCTTACTCTGACGGACTTCGTTCTAAGGTTAACTGCTACGGTGCTAACGACGTACGTGAAGGTGTAGCTATCATGTGGAAAGAGGGCGTAGACGTATCTATCACAGGTAACTCTACTAACCCGACACGTTTCCAGCACCCAGTTGCAGGTACATACAAGAAAGAGTGTGTAGAAGCAGGAAAGAAATACTTCTCAGTAGCATCAGGTGGTGGTACAGGACGTACACTTCACCCAGATAACATGGCTGCAGGTCCGGCTTCTTACGGTATGACAGATACACTCGGACGTATGCACTCTGATGCACAGTTCGCTGGATCTTCATCTGTACCGGCTCACGTAGAAATGATGGGTCTGATCGGTGCAGGTAACAACCCGATGGTTGGTATGACAGTAGCTGTAGCTGTTTCTGTAGAAGAAGCTGCAAAGGCTGGCAAATTCTAACAATGATTTTATGAAAAGAGCTTTCACAGTTGGTAAAACTACTGTGATAGTTCTTTTTTATTGTATGCCTATACAATAAAACCACCTGCTATGCTGGTGGTTCCCCTTACGGCTTTAGCCCTAGATAAGAAAACCTCCAATGATATAATAAGTGTGGGTCCTAAACCGC
>NZ_QSDM01000020.1:0-50310 GCF_003464045.1 Dorea sp. AM58-8
GTATCTCGTTCCTTTATATTCTTTTGAGAACAAAAGTGGTCCCATGCCTAGTGCAAACTCTTCCACCTCTATACCATTTGCTTTTGCAATCAGAAAATGTCCCATCTCTGAAAGATCACGATAAAGCTGAACAATAATATTGCTATGATAATCCCCAATTTATGCCTCCCTGAATTGTAAGTATAACCTCATATCCTTATCGTTCTGCATCTGTTATTTGATCAGCCACAATGTCAGATAATAGATAATCGGTGCGGTAAAGATCACACTGTCAAAACGGTCTAAGATACCGCCATGACCAGGAATCAGCTTACCGTAATCTTTAATCTCATGATTTCTCTTAATCGCAGATGCTGACAAATCGCCAATCTGAGAGATCGCACCGCCGACGCCACAGATCACTGCGCAGAGTACCGGACTTACATCTGCACTTGCGAAATGATTCATACATGCCGCAAAAATCGCACCGAGAAGTGCTGCACCTACGACTCCGCCAACTCCGCCTTCAACAGATTTCTTCGGACTGAGGATCGGTGCCATCTTATGCTTGCCAATCAGCATACCAACACAGTATGCACAGGTATCGCATCCCCAGGAACTTAAGAATATCAGCCATACCATGACCGTTCCGTCCGGCAGGCATCTGGTCTGATATACAAATGACAGCATTACTGCTACATAGACCACACCAAAAAACGCCGTCATAACCTGCTCAGCCACAAACTTAGGATATGCAAATACATACACTGCCATCGCAAGCATCAATACCAGGATGATAAGCGGCATTATATATTCCATTTTATTCTGATACATTAAGATATAATACCCGATCGCGCCCAAATATCCTACTACACCAAGTGCCTGATTCTGCACCTTAACAGTTCTGTATAATTCCATCAGACCGATCAGGCTGGCTGCCAGAAGCACAGTATACAGCACAGGACCTCCCATGCCGACCGTGAGGATCAGTACTGCAACCAGTACAATTCCGCTTAACAGTCTTGTCTTAAACATTTTGCTCCTCCTTCACACCACCAAAGCGTCTGTCCCGCTTATTATACTGCTCGATCGCTTTAATAAGTTCTTCTTTCGTAAATGCCGGCCAATGCACATCGGTAAAATAAAACTCCGTATATGCAAGTTGCCACAGCAGGAAATTTGAAAGTCTCTGTTCCCCGCTGGTACGGATCAGAAGATCCGGATCCGGAATCCCATGGGTATCCAGATAGCGTTCGATCACGGCTTCCGTAATCTCTGCCGGATCCTGCTTGTTATCCACACAATCCTGCGCAAGTCTGCGGATACCTCGCACGAGTTCATCCCTGCTTCCATAATTGATTGCGATCTGGAAATTCAGTCCACCATTATTCTTTGTTGCCTCTTCCAGCTCCAGAATACGGCTTCTGATATCTTCATCCAGTCTGGTAATATCTCCGATCACACGGACTTTCATATCATTTTTCGAAGCCGTTGTAAGGCATGTCTTCATATAACGACGCAACAGATTCATCAGTGCATCTACTTCATCCTGCGGACGATTCCAGTTCTCTGTGGAAAATGCATACACGGTCAGATACTTAATTCCCAATCTCCACGCCTCTTCACAGATTCTCTCCACATTCTTACTTCCCTGTGCATGCCCATAATTACGCGGCATGCCTTTGGACTTTGCCCACCGGCCATTTCCATCCAGAATTATTGCCACATGCTGTGGTACATTCATATCTTATCCTCCTGACTCATTGCAATGCAAAGGGAGACGAGACACACGCCCCGCCCCCGATATTGCGATGTTCCTAAACTGTCATTACCTCTTTGGACTTCTCATCAACAGCTTTATCTACTTCTTTGATGTATTTATCTGTAACCTTCTGAAGTTCTGTCTCCAGATCCTTGATCTCATCCTCTGATACATCACTGCCCTTCAGTTTCTTGAATGCATCATTACCATCGCGTCGGATATTTCTGACAGCAACTTTTGCCTGCTCGCCTTTTTTCTTAACGTCCTTCACCAGTTCTTTTCTTCGATCCTCAGTAAGTTCCGGGAATACCAGACGTACAACCTGTCCATCATTGGTAGGGTTGATGCCGATATCTGACATGTTGATCGCTTTTTCAATCTCTTTGATCATGCTCTTCTCCCATGGCTGGATCACGATCATACGAGCCTCCGGAACAGAAATGTTACCAACCTGCTGAATCGGTGTAGGTGTTCCATAATAATCTACTGTCAGCTTGTTCAAGATATTAGGATTGGCACGTCCTGCACGGATTGTCATCAGTTCTGACTCCAGACTTGCCAGTGTCTTTTTCATCTTACTTTCGTATACGCTTACCTGTTCACTCATTCTAAAATCCTCCTCAATACTATACGGTTACTTTCGTACCGTTAAACTTACCTGATACGGTATTGACAATACTGTTCTCTTCATTCAGACCAAATACAAGCATCGGCATCTTATTCTCCAGACAGAGGATCGATGCTGTCAGGTCTATCGCCGCCAGTTTCTGATCAATAATGTCCTGAATAGAAAGCTCATCATACTTCTTCGCCTCCGGGTTCACCTTCGGATCACTGTCATAGATACCGTCAATCGCCTTGGCAAGCAGCATCGTATCTGCTTCGATCTCGATGGCACGAAGAACAGCTCCTGTATCCGTTGAGAAATACGGATGACCTGTACCACCTGCGAAAAAGATTACCTTACCTTCATCCAATGCTTTCAGAGCACTGTCCTTCGAAAACAGTGTAGTAAATGCGCCACATACAAAAGGTGTAAACACCTCAGTCTTCATACCTACATGACGAAAAATATCAGATACATAGATACAGTTCATTACTGTTGCCAGCATACCGATCTGATCTGCCTTGGTACGGTCGATTGTCTCACTGGTACGTCCTCTCCAGAAGTTACCGCCTCCTGTAACGATCGCCACCTGCATACCGTCGTCCACAAGCTGCTTTACCTGTTTGGCAACGCCGATACAGGTTGCTTCATCAAATCCTGTTTTCTTATCCCCTGCAAGGGCCTCTCCACTTAATTTTAATAACACTCTTTTCATAAGTCTGCTCCTTGTTCTTCATTTGTCTGCAAAGCACTGCATACTTAATAGTAAGTATAGCACAGATCTGTGCAGATTAGCAATTTATCTATATAATTTCTTTCTGTTCAAAATACCGGATCAGTGCATCTGCACAGCGGTCTACTCCAATATCGGAAGTATTAAGGATCATATGGTAGTTATTCACATCTCCCCATGCTTTGCCTGTATGTTCATAATAATACTCAGAACGCTCTGCATCCGTTGTATCCAGCTTCTTCGCAGCCTCTTCTTCGGATATATTCTCCTTCTTCATAATCCGCGCGATACGATCCTTACGGTCTGCACACACATATATATTAAATACATTCTTCTGATCCTTCAGAATCTCAGAAGCACATCTTCCCAGTATAATGCACGGCTTCATAGCCAGTTCCTTAATAACTGCTGCCTCTGAATCATAGGAATTACTGCACATTTTTTCTTCCACATGTGTCTTATCATACACAGGAATCCCAAGTTGCTCAGACAACTCTCCTGCTATCTGGCTTGCACCGGTTCCGTATCTTCTGCTTATTGTAATTACAAGTTTCATAAGCCTGTCCTCCTTTGTAATGTCCAAAACACAAGCCCATTATAACATATCCTTTTCAAAATGGAATAGAAATTATGACACAAAGTCCTGCTCCGCAAATAACGCATTGACTGCTGATTCGTACACCGGAAGCCGCTCTGCCTTACGGATCTTCTTCGCATATTTTGCAGAATCAGTAAAATGCTGTGCCAGATAATACCATAATTCTTTCATCTTAAAGAGCACCACGCGGTCGCCCGGCATATGCTCTCTGTAAGCCTCATACATCCGGTCATGATATTCCCGGATCTGCTCTTTGGACGGCGCAGCTTTCCCTTTCAGCATTCCTGCCAGTCCGGGATTCACAAGCAATCCTCTTCCAATCATGACTTTATCCGTATCCGGATATGCCTTCATAAATGTCTTATAAGACGTCACATCTGTAATATCTCCGTTATAGCAAAGTGGTGCTTTTCCATGCTCCACAGCGTATGTATACCACTCCATATTCGGATGATTCCGATAATAATCTTTCTGTGTACGCGGATGCACAATCAGTTCCTTTAACGGATATTTGTTGTAGATTTCCAACAGTCTCTCAAATTCTTCCCCATCTTCTACTCCGATCCTTGTCTTCAGTGAAATCTCACATTCTGTTCTGGCAAATACCTCTTCCAGAAAATGATCCAGTTCCTCCGGTTTTGCTAAAAATCCCGAACCACGATACTTAGTCACAACAGTCTTAGACGGACAGCCAAGATTCAGATTCAGTTCCGTATATCCATATTCCCGCAGTGTCCGTTCTACCGCCAGAAAGCAGTCTGCCTGATTCGTCAAAATCAGTCGGTCATTTTTTGCGGACAGTTCATACATGCTATCCTTTTCTGTTCTCTGCTCCTGCGTTTGCTCTCGTTTGATTTCTCCCTCCGTATCTTCTTGGCACAAGCAGGACAATACCTTGATGCACCAGAGCCCGGGACATATTCAACGCCGCACACCGTACAATTTTTAGCGGGCATTGCTGCCCACCGTTTTGTAGGTATGATATGTAATTCATCGACAAAGCCGATGAATTTATAGTAAATCTTGATTTCCTGCTTCACTGTTCCGTCTGCCATCTTCTCACGCTCCGAAACAAGTATCTTGTCTATGAGTGCGTTTATAACTGTTGCATCCAGTTCTTTTAAGCCTTGATAATTTCGGATAAGGGCGAGGAAGTCACGGATTCCCCGTGATTTCTCGTAGCTTTCATTAAGAGTTTCCGTCACCTCTTTCAGCCTTGCTTCAATTTCAAGCTGCTCTTTCTGGTATTTCCCCGACATCATCTCAAAATTCCGCTCGGTAATACGCTCCATGACCTTATCCTCGTAGAGAGAGGAAAACAGCCTGTCCAGTTCCGCAAGGCGTTTGTTCAGCTTCTTACGTTCTTTCTCTAATGCTTTCGCCCTGCTCTGGTCTGTTTCCGTGAGCCGCTTTTCTATGGCCCTGACCGCCTTTTCATCATTCACTGCCATATCCGCAAAACAGTTGATGTCGGCAAGAACGGCATTGAATAAATCCCTTGCTTCTATATTGTGGGCACTACACTCGCTTCTTCCGTTTCTTGCATAATTATTACATGAATACTGTACACAGTCGATAATCTCTGGGCGTTTCCTCCTGTGTACGTTCATTGCCCGCAGAGCACATCCGCAGTCCACACACTTGATAACGCCTGCAAAAATATTTACAAATCCTCCCTTGTTCTGTGGAAGCCTACGACTTGTAATAAGCTGTTGGACAATATCAAATTCCTCCTGCGTGACTATTCCCTCATGGGTATTGGGTATCACTTCCCATTCTTCGGGCAGCTTAGAGGGGCGTTTCTTGCTTTTCATATTGGCGGCAATCCGTTTGTAGCCTACAAGATTTCCCGCATATATCGGGCTTCTTAAAATGCTCCTCACGCTGTTCCCACTCCAAATATAGCGTTTGTCCTCGTTCCCCTCAAAATGACGTTCAAAGCCTGTTTCGCCACGCTCCGCCGCATAAGCGGCAGGGCGTAGGATATGCTGTTTATTAAGATGTCTGCAAATTTTGGCAACTCCATTCCCTTTTAATGCAAGGTCGAATATCTCTTTTACAACATGTGCCACTTTATCATCTATCAGCAGATGGTTGTGGTCGGCAGGGTCTTTGATATAGCCATAAGGGGCGGTAGTTCCCATGAATTTCCCCTGTTGAAACCTCGCCCGATATGCCGATTTTATCTTAACAGATATGTCAGCGGCATACATTTCGTTTAAAATGTTGCGGAAAGGCGTGATGTCCATAGCAGATTTATTCAAGGTATCTACGCCGTCATTGACCGCTATATACCTCACGTTATGCTCTGGGAAGAAAACTTCCAGATATAACCCACAATCAAGATAGTTTCTCCCCAGACGGGATAAATCTTTCGTAATCACGCAGTTTATCAGACCGCTTTCAATGTCTTTTATCATATTCTGGAAACTTGGTCTTTGGAAATTTGTACCAGAATAACCATCGTCCACATACGTTTTTGCTATGTGCCATCCCTGCTTTTTCACATAATCCGTGAGGATGGATTTCTGTGTCGCAATGCTCGCACTCTCGTTATCCGTACCATCGTCTTTAGATAAGCGGCAATAAATGCCGACTAAATAGATTTTCTTTTCTTCTTTGATTCCTGCCATACTGTAAAACCTCCGTATCTGTCCTATCTGTTTTCATGTCCCATTGCGTACATTCTAAGCGGACAGCCCCTCATTGTCGAGGTGTCGCCCTCGGCAATCTTCTTCCGAATATCCTCGGAGATAATCGGGACAAACGCTTCTGTAACGGTCTGTGTGCCGACATATTCACGGCTGATTATCATCTGCACTGGTGCTTTTGGCACGATACGCTTTCTCTTTTTATCTGCTTTCTTATCCTCGCCCATACTTAAATCTTCCTTTCCAGACAGGGCAGGGAAGAGTTTGGAAATGTCCCCGCCCTGCCAATCAGATACCATTAATCCTCGCTGTTTAATTCTTTCTGTAATGCTTTAAGGAGTGCCGCCGCTTCATCAGCGTTCAGCGTGATTCCCTTGCCGCACTTTTCACGGTTCGGGGAAAAGCTGCGGATGTCATACTTCGGCTCTTTCCCATTCCATGAAATGAGATTGATTTCCTTTGTGTAGCCACTGTCGCCCGTAGACAATACTGCGATTTCCTTTACGATTTCATACTGGATTTCTCTCATTCTCCATACCTCAACTCTCTGTATTTACTTCCCGAAAAAAGAAGATTAGCGGCTGTCACGGTTGCGTTTCCTCTGCAACTCACGCTCCAAAAGTTTGATGATGGTTTCCTCCATCTGCTTCGGCGTTGTGTTCTTCGGAAAGTATTTTTTCAGCTTGCTTGTGTTGATTTTCAAGGTTTCTTTCTGGTTGCCCTTTTCCTCCGTCATAATCGCAAATATCGTATCCATGTCAAGCCGCCCGCTCTGGCTTAACTGTTTCATCCGCTGTGCCTGTGAGAGTGAGGGCGTTGCTTCTTCGCTCTCCATCGTGGCAAAGAGGTTTTCCTGCTCGTCTTTCTTCAAGAAGGACAGTTCCACCGCAGGCGTGAGGGCGATTTTCCCCTCGTCCACCATCTGCAAAATCGGCGGTATCAGTTCCGTCAGGCGGATAAAACGCTGCACGGTCATCCTGCCCACGCCGAAGCCCTGTGCCACCTTGTCGTCCGTCCGCAACTTCGTCACAACTTGTGACGAGGTTAAGTCTGTGCGGAAACCCTGCCGCTTCATGGCTTCGGATTTCATCTTGTAAGCAAACGCCCGCTCCGATGGCAGGATATTCTCACGCTGCAAATTGCTGTCTACAAGGGTGATGATGGCTCGGTCACGGTCTAAGGGCAGGACAAACGCAGGCACGGTATTTATCCCTGCAAGTTCAGAAGCACGGACACGCCGCTGTCCTGCAATCACTTCATAACCGTCCCCGTCCTCTTTCGGGCGTGTGATTATCGGCGTGACAATGCCAAATTCCTTGATGCTTTCCGCAAACTCTGACAGTGTTTCATCTTCTGCCACATGAAACGGATTGTCGGGGAACGGGTACAAGTCTTTGGTCTTTAACACCTTAAAATCCTGTTTCTTCATTCACATATCTACCTTTCTTTCGCTCTGCTTCTATGATTTTTCTGCAATTCTTCCAACACTTCGGGCGGTATTTTTGACAGCAGCCGCCCCATCTGCTCGTTGGTTCTCTGCAATTCAAATATCTTCTGATTCGCTTTCTGCACCTTTAGTTCCTGCTCGTACTTTTCATCACGCATACGCCCCGCATAGTCTGATTCCTGCCCAATTCTCTCTTTCAAACTGTCGATATACGCCTGCTGTTTCCCGATTTCCTTAGAGAATTTCTCCACGTCTGGCAGCCATGCAGAGAGTAAATCTAACGCTTTATCCCTTTTCTTCCCTGCGTTAAAGGCGTTGATGTCGGATAGGGCAGACACGATTTCTTCATACTGTTTATCAAGCCTGCCGCCTAATTTATAGAGCCATGTGGGGACGTGTTTCCGCTTGGTTTCCATTGAGGACTGCCCCCGTTCAAGCTGATTCCACCGTGAGGACATCCGCTCATGGTAGGCGGTCTGCCACTCGGATAATGATTTCTGGTTGCCTAAGATAGCTTTCGCTGACAGCTTATTGTCTGGCGTAATCGGCACAAAGCAGAGGTGCATATGGGGCGTTCTCTCGTCCATATGGACGACAGCGGAGAGGATATTCTGCTTTCCAACACGCTCCGAAATGAAGTCAAGAGCCGTCTGGAAATACGCTTTTTGTTCTTCGGGCGGTAACTGGTTCATAAATTCTGGTGAAGCTGTGATGAGCGTTTCCACCATCATCACGCTGTCTTTCCTTGTCCTGCACCCCGCTTCGGCTACCATGCGGTTAATCTCTTTCTTGTAGGTGTACTTTGGTGGTGCTATGAGATGGTAATTGTTTTTAGAGCGTTCCATATCTATATCTGGGTTGCTTTTGTAGGCTTCTTTCTTCCGCTCGTTGTGGCGTTCACAAGCCGCAACGCCGCCCGCTTTTCGTTTCTGGAAACGCAGGATTGCATAAGGCATAGGCGGATTCCTCCTTTCTTTCGGCGGGTGACCGTCCTTTGGGGTGACAGCGGTGACGGTGGTGACAGCAGTTTTGGGATACCCCCTGCCGACTGCCGCAACTGTCACCCTCACCCCCTGCATGACGGTCATGTCGATGATGACGGTGTTTTTGGGATACCCCCCTCGCAAGAGCCGTCACCGTCATGCCGCCATTCTTTTATCCGAAGCCGTAAGGCGTAGGATAGCAGGGCACAGCCCTGCCTTAAGGGAGTCCAGAGGGAACGTCTGGCACACGACTTTGCAGGGCAAAGTGTAGTGTGTTACACCCTGTAAACGCAGTCGGAAAAATCGGAATGATTTTTCTGACCGCAGGGGTGGTTTTACACGACCGAAAAGGGCGAGTAAATCTCACGCCTGCATTTTGCGTTTACGGGGTGTTCTCCCGTAGGGATGACAGCGGCAGGGTATCCTAAAATCACTGTCACCACCGTCACTGCTGTCACCCGCAGGGCAGAGCCGCCAGCTTTACATGGCTTTAAGCGTCAATGACAGTAACAGGGGGGTATCCTAATATCGCTGTCACCACCATCACCGCTGTCACCCGCCCTCCTTGCAAGGGCAATCCGCCTGCCGTCTTTCCTGCGGCTGTACTGGTAGCAGATACGGTTCTCGCTTAAAAATGTGGTGCGGTATTCATTCAGCCATTTCGTAATCACCGTGGGTATGGTTTCCGTTTCCCCCATAGCGGCTAACAGTTCCGTTGCCGTGCCTATCCATTCTTCCTTATCCCTCATAAAATCCACCAACCGAAAAAGGACATCTGGTATCGTTTCTTTCGCAAGCTGCTCCTGCGTTTTCCGCTCCACAAGCTCCCAACGGCAATCACGGAAACGCAGCGTGTATTCCTGATAAGGCGTGTCCCTGCCCGTCACATACAGCTTGGCGGTGTCAGACGCACGTTTCTCCTTTTCCAGAACAAAGGTAGCGTCCGCACTCCCCGTTAATCCTGTCGTCCCAGACACCTTGTTGAACACGTCGCTGTCATTCTGCTTTCGGATGTGGTGTACGACAATGACCGCCAGAGAGTGCCTGTCGGCAAAGTCTTTGATGAGGGAGATGTCCCCATAGTCGCTTGCATAGGCATTGTCTTTTGAAGCTGTACGGACTTTCTGCAAGGTATCAATGACAATGAGCCTGCTGTCTGGGTAATCTTTCAGATAATCTTCAAGCTGCACGATAAGACCGTCTGACAGCTTGCAGCTTGCCACGGCAAAGTGGAGCCGCCCGCTTGCTTCGTCCGTCAAACGAAATAACCTGTCCTGTATGCGGCAGAACGTGTCCTCAAGGCAGAGGTAAAGCACATCGCCCTCCATTGTCGGCATATCCCATAAAGGGATTCCCTGCGACACGCATAAGCATAGCTTCAGCATGAGCCAGCTTTTGCCTATCTTCTGTGAGCCGCAGAACAGCGATAAGCCTGTCGGGATAAGGCTGTCCACCACAAAGGATGGTTTCTCAAGCGGTTCATAAAGGAGCGTTTCGGCGTTGACTGTCTGTAACTTCTGCATGGCTTTCCTCCTTTCGGGCGGTGTCTTTGTTTTCGTTGCACATAGGCGTTGACCTCCTTAAAAATAGATTTACTCCCACGGAAAAAAGTGAGAGTATGTAATGCCGCCAATCCCACACAAATAAAAAACAGATTTCTTTTTCGGGCGGTGTCGGTCACGGTTGGAGATATTTCTTCAATTTCCGCCTTTACTTTCTCCTTTGCAATCGCAACAGATTTCTGTATTGCCGAAGCGGTGCAATGCTCCATAGCGGCGATTTGGTAAAAATTGAACTCATACTCGTAGTAGAGCAGGAAACGCCGCCTTTGTATCTCTGGAAGGCTCCCAACCGCCTTATAGAGCGTTTCATTCCGTTCTTCCTCAACCATGCGTTCATCAAGGCTCTTAGGCACACGCAACGCCCGTCTGTAAAGGGTTTCGTCCCATACCTCGTTAAACTCCCTGTGCCGCTCGTCCCATTAGAAAAGATTCCTGTTCCTGCGCTCCATCTGCCGAAACTCCATAAAGAACTGTTCCGACACTTCCAACTCGTGGGATTTGCCCTGCCCGTCCTTAAAGCTGATAAAATACCTTGTGCCGCTTTCCGTGGATTCCTCCCGAAGCGTGTACGCCTTAACTCTGTATGCCATCCCGCTTGCCTCCTGCAAAAAATAAGTGAGGGGATTTCCATCCCTCACCCAGTAGCCCGCAGGACGGCAGGCTGTTTTAGACGCTATAAAATTTTCGTAGCTTCTTCCGCAGATGGTCTAACCTCGCATAGATGGCACCAGTCGTCAAATGCACGAGCGGGGCAATCTCCTTTGTGGAATACCCCTGCATTTTCAGCAGGACGATTTTCAAGGTACGCCCGTCCACCGCGACTAATACTTGATAGAGATTTTCGCTCTCAATCTCGTCCAGTAACTCCGCAACCGTACCCACTTCCGTCTGCCGCTCCCTGTCTGCCATGTCCTCAAGGTATTCCGCAATGTCATTCGTCCATCGGTAAAACCGCCTGTTGGAATTGAAGTCTGCCCTGTCCGCAATGCGTATCTGCTCAATGGTCGCTTCATCAACGCCGCACTCACGCAGCAGCTTTTCCTCCGCTTCTTTCCAGATACGCCATTTCCTGTCCTCCCGTCCGTGGTTATATGCCATGCTTCTTTTCCTCCAATCAGAATTGATTGAGAGGGCAGAGAAAAACCCCCTCATTTTCCCAAAGGAAAAAACAAGGGGCTGAACGCCTTAAATTTTAATTTTCTATTATCTTTCTTAGTTTTCTTAGGATTCTGGCTTTGCGTTTGTTCACAACGCTCTGGGTTATGCCGAACCTCGCCCCGACTTCACGCTCAGAAAGTCCGTCAAAAAAGATTGCCTGTATCAATTCCTGTTCACTATCCGACAGCAAAGGCAGGGCGGCTTTCAGCCTGTCCACCATAACCGCATTGACAACGGTTTCCGCAATGTCTGCCGCTTCATCAGCGATAAAGTCTAAAGGCTTCCCCTCGCTGTCCGTAAATCCATCCAGAGAAAGCAGGCTGTTCTTCGTATCTAATTTTTTCAGATAACGCCACCGTTCCTTATCTCGGTAGAAGTCCGTGTATTGCTCCCTCACGACTTCAAGCAGACAGCCTTGAATGGGGATAAACAGCTTGTCCATATAGGTCTGGTCGGATTCCCTGCGGCGGCAGAAATCCGTATAGGACAGTTCCACATATCTGCCGCTTTCCTTGATATATACCTTTCTCGGTGCGTATTTCACTGTAAGTACCTCCCATCTGAATTTTTGAAATGTTCAAAATCCAGATGGAGAGGTGGCGAACGACACCTAACACCACTAATAGCCCTATGGCACTTTCCAACAAAAATCGACAAAAGAAAAACCGCAAAGGCTCTATGACCTTTACGGTTATGGGAAATATTAATTCTGTTGTATGGAGATTGTACTTCTACATTCAAGGCAGGAAGTGCCGTTGCATAGGCAGAAATTTTTTTAACTGGTTTCCTGCCGTTCTCTGATATGCTATGTATTGATAAATTTTGCTTCGTATGAGCAGATAGATAACTGCCCGAAAAAAGGACATAAAAAAATCCCTCCAAATTTAAAAACAAATTCAGAGGGTAATTTAGGGTATAACAAAATAACCCACCCGAATATCGTTTTTTTTATTTGGTGAGTTTGTTCTTTCAAATACGAAACAAATGCTCATGTACGGTAAAGTATCACAAGAAAATTATGTCGAATTGACAGCCGCCTCCGCTATACCGAATAAGGAAATAAAGAGTCCTCAAATTTTGCGCTACTAAATGAAGACGAGCGGAAGTAATCTCCCGCTCGTCAGTAAACTTAACTATGCCATATCAATCCCGCTTCTTTCCCGCCACCGGCACTAAGAACAGCGCGGGCAACAGCAGGAAAGCGGTACAGACCAGCCCCCAGGGTATGGACACCTGCTGGGCTACCAGCCCCACAATAGGCCCGCCGATGATCTGCCCGAAAGAGTCCAGCTGTCCGCTGGTGGAAAAGACTGTGGCGCGCATTTTCTCATCCACTTGGTCGTTCATCCAGGCGGCCAGCACAGGCTCCTTGATGGTGCGCATAAGCCCCGCCAGCAGGAACACCAACAACATGAACCAAAAGCTCCGCCCCACCGCGAAGAGAACCAGGAACAGGATATACCCGGCGCTGGTGGACATGACCACACTGGTTCGGCTGACAGTCCCTTTTTTCTCCATGCGGGCGATGAGCAACTGAGAAGCCAGAATACCTAAGCCGTTGCCGATAAGACTGATAACACCGAACCAAGTGACGCTGTTCAGCGGCCCGATAACGGGTATTACCGTGTCATCCAGAAAATGAGCGGTGGAGAGCCGGTCAAAGCCTTCACTGGCAAGTCCCCCGCATAGTGTGATTGCTAAGAGCGCCAGCAACACAGGTGCGCCTTTCACAAAGCCCAGGTTGAGCTTGAACAGGCAGACAAAGTCTTTAAGCAAGCCCTGCCGTTCCTCAATAGCAGGGGAGAAGTTGGTTTCTGGCATGATGCGAACCATCACCAGCCCCAACAACAAGCACAAACTGCCCCCCAAGATGAGAGGCATTTGCAGGTTTATGTTTCCCAGCAGTGTGCCCAGCACCACGCCCAGAACGCCGCCGATTTGCCCCATTTGACTGCCCCGCAGGAACACCTTGTCTATGGGTTTGTCCTCTTCCTCCGAGGCAATCCACGCCTCCAGAGCGCCGGTGATGAAGGTATCACCGCAACCCCAGACAACCTGGCCAGCAGAACCGGCGCGAACCACGGTAGCGCACCCTCCATCAGAAAGCCCAGGCCGTAGAGGAACATTCCAATCAGCACCGAGCGCCGACGGCTATACAAATCCGCCACCACACCGGTGGGCATCTCGAACAGAAAGCAGGAGGTCTCCTGAACCGTCCCTACCAGGACAAGCTGGAAAGCATCCAGCTGCACCACCTCCAGGTGGTACACGATGGAAAGCACTGTGGACATAGAAACCGCCAGGGAACAGACAAATCGGAACAGCAGGTAGACAGAATATGCCTTTGAATTTTTAGCAAACATGAAGTTACATTCTCCTTTCAAATCTCATTTTATATGACTTTTGCAAGCTGTTAAGCTAACTTGTGGAACATATGCCGAACCTTATCTATACGGCTATTCGGGCGGCGGGGTTGGCAAATAAATTTACCAATAGCTGGCTGGTATCCTTTTAACTCTGTCAAGCAGACTCCCTGCCCATTTGTGAAATAAGTTAAATCGTTCCTGTATTCTTGAATACATCTAGCAGGGATTTCTCCTTTCAGAATGACCTCGTCATTCTTTATCTGAGTACTTACAATATCTGCACAATACCTTGGAGCATCATGATACGCCCGTGAGAGATATTCCTGCGGTGCATAAATTTCAAAGTGGAGATATGGCTCTAATAGTTCTGTCCCTGCTTTTTTTAAAGCCTGCTCCAATACGATAGGGGAAAGCAGCCGAAAGTCTGCGGGGGTACTTACAGGACTATAATACAATCCATATTCAAAACAGATTTTACAGTCTGTCACTTTCCATCCATACAGCCCCTGCTCGCAGCCATAAAGAACCCCCTCCATAACCGCATTTTGGAACGATTGATTTAAATATCCAAGTGAAACTCTGCTTTCATACTGCACTCCGCTTCCAATAGGGAGCGGCTCTATGGACAACCCGACAGAAGCCCAGAAAGGATTTGGCGGGACTTCTATGTGGATGGTATATTCTGCTTTTCTAAGCGGTCTTTCCATATATATAACAGTAGGCTCTTTTATTTCTGCCTCCACATGATATTTTTCCTCAAGGATGGCACAAATGACTTCCATCTGCACATTCCCCAAAAAAGATAACATAATCTCATGGGTAACAGTATCAATGTCAAAATGCAAAAGAGGGTCTGTATCAGCAATCTCTGCGAGGGCATTTAACAGGGCTTCCCTTTGCTCCGGCTTTTGCGGCTCTACCGTTGTCCGAAGTAATGGCATGGGATTATCAATCCGTGTTTTGTGAGGCAGGAGTTTTTCATTTCCCAGGATATCGTTCAGTTTCAAAGTATCATCAGCTAAAATAACAATTTCTCCCGGACAGGCATGGTCAGCCGGGACGATTTCACCGTTTGTCGGAACACACATCTCTGTGATTTTTATTTTCTCTTTTTCAGATATTCTAATAACATCCCTCAAATGCAATGTTCCGCTATATATACGCACATAAACAAAACGCCGCCTTTTCTCTGAATATTCAATCTTAAAAACCTGCCCGCATAGTTCAGATTGACCTTCAGGCGTTGATGAATAAAATTTACTGGCAATTACTTCTATAAGCTGCCGAATCCCCAGATTGTTTTTAGCGCTTCCGTGATAAACGGGAAATAACGTTCCGTTTTGGAATCTCCTGTTTTCTTCCTGTTCCAGTTCTGACATTTTAAACGGTTTCCCTGACATATATTTCTCTAATAGTTCATCGTTTCCCATAATTACCGCATCCCACTGTTCCATATCGTCATTGTCCGTTACATTTATATGGGGATGCTGCCCAACCTTTTGCTTCACTATAATTTCCGAAGAAAGCTTTGCTTTCATTTCCCGATATACCATTGGCAAATCAATCCCCTCTTGGTCAATTTTATTGATGAAAAAAATTGTCGGAATCTTCATTATCTGTAGTGCATGAAACAGTATACGGGTCTGTGCCTGTATGCCATCCTTTGCAGAAACTAATAATACTGCTCCGTCTAATACGGATAAAGAACGGTATACTTCCGCCAAAAAATCCATATGGCCTGGCGTATCTATAATGTTGACTTTTACATCCTCCCACTGAAAAGATGTCACTGCTGTCTGGATAGTGATTCCCCTTTGACGCTCCAAATTCATTGTATCTGTCCTTGTTGTGCCTTCATCTACGCTCCCTAGTTCTGCAATTGCACCACTGGTATACAATAAACTTTCCGTTAATGTTGTCTTTCCTGCGTCAACGTGAGCCAGAATGCCTAAGTTAATTATTTTCATGTGATTTTCCTCCTATCAACACCCAAAAAAGGGCATAAAAATACCCAGTGATAAATACTCCTATCACTGGGTAAATAACTCCAATAGCCCCAAAACACTTATATGTTTTCGGGCATATAAAATTACATGATAAAAGTATTCTTAAACTGGGTACAAAAAACTAAGCCCCATATTAAAAGTGAAACGAGACTGCTACTTTTTGTTCCCACTATCAAATTGACAGTTTATTTAAGAATACCTTGCCGCATATTTATTAACTCCTTGTATAATACTGAATCTAATTATATTCCTTAACCCTTTATTTGTCAAGCTGACAAACTAAAGCAGAAAAAGCGGCAGGATTTCCCCCTGCCACTAATCATCTGTTTATGCAAAAATAATTTCCTTTTCCACAATCTCCCTCGCACAAGCCCTTATGTTATTGAGGCATCCTGTCCATTCTAAGGCGTTTTCTGCCTTTAGCTGTTCCGTTATGCCCTGTGCCTGTTTCATACCCTCTATGAGCCTTTCAAAGCGTTCCTGTGCCTGTCTGTTGATGTCGGCAAGGTAGGCGTTTAGCCTGCCGCTTGTAAGAAGATTGGTGTATGTAACTTTACGGTACTGTTTTAGATAATCTAAATGCCGTTGCCCCCAGATGCCTATTGCCTGTTCTTCTTCGGCGGGTACAGTTAAGCACGGTATCAAATAATCCCCTTGCCTTTCGTATTTGCCGCCCAGTTCCTCAAATAATGATTTTGCCATTGTCTGTTACCTCCACATTCTTTTTTATTTTGAATGTCCGCAAAATCCGTCCTACATCTGTGGGATCACATACATTCCTTTATTATGATCCGGCAAAATGTCATTCTTTTCTTTGGTACTAAGCTTCCCCTTCTGATTGGCCGCAATAAACGGTGTCATATATTTATCAATATCCGGAAATACTGCCCGACTCACATTTCGATGCAGATATCCGGTAATTCCTTCCATTGGTGCATAATATAATTCCATTTTCTCTCCTGTTATCCCAGCTGCAGTTTTGTCTGACACGACTTACTGCCAAAAAACGCAGGAGCATTTTCCTGCGTTTTATCTTGATTTTATCTTAACACTTATTTTCGCTTTCTTAAATCTCCACATCAAACGGAAGTAAATCCAAAATATCTTTCTGCTGATCCACACCCGGATATACTTCGATCAGTTTCAGTCCCTTCGGTGTCAAACGGAACACACAACGCTCTGTCACATACAGAACTTTCTGACCGTTCTCGATCGCACGTTTGGCTGAGAAGCTGACGCTGTTCACTTTATCTACAAACTTCGGAACAGAGCCTTCCTTCTCGATCGTTACAACGCCTTTCTTCTGTGCCACTTCCAGTCCTTTGGCATTGAATGTCATGCAGAACACAACCGTCGGTGTCTTAGCCGTAATATTAGCAAATCCTCCAATTCCGGCAAATGCTCCCGGTCCTCTGTGAGCATTAACATTCCCCTGCTTATCTACTTCCAGCGCACCCATAAAGCAGATGTCCAGACCACCATTATCATACAGGTCAAACTGGTTCGCCATATCATATACGGATGCTGCACCAATCATCGCTCCAAAAGCTTCTCCTGACACCGGAAATCCTCCGATACCGCCTGACTCAACAGTCAGTGTGATCATATCCAGAATTCCATTTTTTCTCGCATATCTGGATACCATCTCCGGCAGACCAATTCCGATATTTACAATGTCGTCTACCCGAAGTTCCTTAGCTGCTCTTCTGCCAATAATATTGCCAGCTACACTGTTCTTAGAATGCTTCGAAGATACCGTATCAATCTTTTCATTCCAGGTATTCCACTCTTCATATGGAATCTCGAAGCTTCCGGTCAATGCCGTATATGCTTCGTTACGCTCCTCCGGTTCTGCTACTACGATCGCATCTACCAGACACCCCGGAATGATCGCATTACGCGGACGAGACGGCGTATCCACCAGACGGTCTACCTGCACAATAACCTTACCACGGTTCGCTTTAACGGCCTGACAAATAGACAGTGCGTCTCCTGACATAAACATATCATCGAATGTAATATTTCCCTTGCGGTCTGCTGCTGTACCCTTGATCAATGCTACTGTGATCTTCGGCAGTTTATAATAAAGGAATTCATCTCCATCCACCTCTACATGCTTCACCAGAGAATCATCGATCGAGATGCGGTTGATTCCAGGACCTCCTTTTCTAGGATCCACAAAGATATCCAGTCCGACTTTAGACAATGCTCCAGGAAGTCCGCCTGCCTGCGCACGGATTGCATGAGAAATGCATCCAAGAGGCAGATTATATGCTTCAAAGCGATCTTCTAATACTAATTTCTTAGTACTCATCATGGCGCCAAAATGCCCACAGATCAGACGATCCACAGCACCTTCGCGAATATATCTCTCTGCATTATGATCCTCGTCCCAGACGCCAAATCCGGCACTGGATATTATCGTCAAATGGGTCGGTGACTGCATTCTCTCGTATCTGCGGTAAATCGCCTCATGCAATTCAACCGGGTTCTCGATGCCAACAAATGAATTCACGCAGATGCAGTCCCCATCTCGGATCAGGCGGATTGCCTCATCCGAACTCATAATTTCATACATAAATCTTTCTCCTGTTCCATATTCTGATTACGTCGTATCTTTTTTATTTTAACTGATTCATGTATGTAAGTCCAGTTATTTCTTACGTTCTGCAAGTGTTGTAACTGCAAGATAGACCATTCCAAGTAGCACAATACTTCCAATTAACACTGCGATCATTTCAGATGTGCTCACCACGTGCCCGCGAAAGACCGGATTACAATCCAGTGTACCTGCAATTGCTGTCACTGCATCATCCGGAAACTTCTGATCTTTCATTTCTTCAAATACACCCCGGAGCATATGATTCTTCAGCAAAGAGGTACCATAGGTTCCCGGGAGATATGACAGAAATTTCTGCAGACCACTGCTAAAATTAGACATAGGCATATAGGCACCGCAGACAAATCCATATCCTGCACTCACGATCGTTCCGACAGCTGACAGCTGTCCCTGCGTCTTCAGCGGATAACAGATGATACTGGACAGCACTGCGCCAAATAATACTAACAGAATCACATCCAGAATGATCCAGGCAATATCTGTTCCATTCAGATACCATCCCATATGCTTCACATAAATCAGACACATCACTACTGCCAGAAAATTAACCATAAGCGAGTTCAACACCGTTGAGAAGAAATATCCGATATAAAGTGTCGGTCTGTGCACCGGTGATACATCAAAATCTTTTCTAGCACCACTTGCTTTATCCTGTATCATCGTCAGATTCACGCAGAAAGTCACAGTCACACAGCTGACTGCAAGCAGTGCCGCCGCAAGCTGTCCAGCTACCGTACCGTTCACCAGCTTTTCTGATACATTCATCACCCCTGGCAGAGCTGATTGCAAGGAATCCTTATATACATTCTGCAGAAATGTCGCATATAACACAATCAGAATGATTGGTGTGATCAGAGACGAAATCAGCATTCCTTTATCCCGGAAAAATAATTGACGGTTACGCTTAATCAATGCAAATACTGTTCTCATTTCTCATCACCTCCCAACGACTTACCTGTGACCGTCAAAAAGACATCGTCCATGCCTCCTTTTACCACTTCAAAATCACGGAATCTATCTTTATTCGCTGCGATCAGTTCCGCCGCCTCTGCCGTTGAAGCAACCGTAAGCTGATAACCGTCCCGGATCTCTTTATATTTCTTGCCCAGCAGCTTCACTTCATCTTCCGTCACTCCATACAGTAAAATGTAATCTTCCACATATTTTTCTTTCAGTTCGTGAGGCGTTCCCTCCGCCACAATACTTCCACTGTCCAGGATTACTACATAATCCGCCGTTGCAGCTTCCTCCATATAGTGAGTTGTAAGGAATACTGTCATCTGTTCCTTCTTACGCAGTTCTTCGATCACGCTCCAGATTATTTTCCTGGTCTGCGGATCAAGTCCTGTCGTCGGTTCATCCAGAATCAGAATTTCCGGTCTGTGAAGCAAGGCTCTTGCTATATCAATTCTTCTCCTCTGTCCGCCGGATAGCTTTCCAACCGGCCGGTTCAGATAATCATCAAACTTCAGTAACTCAATCAATTCTTTCAATCGATCATCAAATGCTTCCCCGGTAATACCGTATAATGCTGCCCTGCTTCTCAGATTTTCCTTCACAGTCAACGGTTTGTCCAATACACTATCCTGGAACACAAGCCCAAGCAGATACCGTTTATCCAGTCCTGCTTTCGTGCTGTCTGCACCGTGGATCTGCACCTCGCCGCTATCCTTGCCAAGTTGTCCGCAGAGGATGGATATCGTCGTACTCTTGCCTGCTCCATTTACTCCAAGGAATGCAAACAATTCCCCGCGCTTCACCCGGAAGCTTAAGTCTTTCACTGCATGTACATTGCCAAAAGATTTATTCAGCTCTCTTACTTCAATTACATTCTTATTCATAATGCTCTCCAATCATCTCATTCCCAGTTACAATTCTATTGTAGCAGATATTATTAAAAAGAAATGTTAAATCTTTTTTTTGCTGTCACATATGCAATTCTTGTGGATTCTTTAATTCCAATACTTCCTGAATTTTCACAGCCTGCTTCTTCTAAGGAATAAAAAAAAACAGAACATATAACAACTTTATATGTTCTGTCTTTTTATTCCTACAAATCTTCATGCAATTTTACATTGCTATTATCTGCCATGCATTGTTTTAAGGCAATGATTATTTTTTCCGCATCTAGTGGCTTTGCAAGATGAACATTCATTCCAGCCAGCCGGCTGTTGATAATGTCTTCTGCAAAGGCATTTGCGGACATTGCAATGATTGGAACCCTCCTGGCATCCCTTCTTTTCATTTCTCTGATTGTCCTTGCCGCATCCAGACCATTCATCCTCGGCATCATAATATCCATATAAATTACTCCAAAATAATCCGGTGCAGATTTCTCGAAGATTTCAACTGCTTCCTGCCCGTCTACTGCACATGTAACTTCCATACCGCTGTCTTCCAGTATACATCTGAAAATTTCCATGTTCAACTCATTGTCTTCCACAACCAATGCCCGTATGCCTTCTACCGAATAATCATCAAGGCTTACTGGTTTATCTGATAAATTACTGTTTTTATCCTGTGTGCCAATTTTGAACGGAATTTTTACAATAACTGTTGTCCCGACACCTGCTTTGCTCTTCAGTTCAATACTTCCATCCATTCTGTCCACGAGTTGCTTCGTAATTGCAAGCCCCAGTCCGGTGCCTTCATACCTGGATCTGCTTGTCTCGCTTTCCTGAGAGAACATATCAAAAGCATGTGCAATAAAATCTTCACTCATACCCACACCCTGGTCTTTACAGTAGAAAGTGAAATTTGCTCTGTCATCATCCAGAGTTTCTTCCTTAACCCCGACCGTGAGCACACTACCCGCCTGACTGAATTTTATGGCATTGTCCATAATATTCGACAGAATCCTTCCAAGATATATCGGGTTTCCAACCAGAGCGCTGTGACTGTATGTACCATTTTTCCAGTCAATCTCATACCGGATGCCTTTCTTGGCAGCCCGCTCATCATAAATCTGGTTCAATCCCCGCAGTACCTCTGTCAGATCAAAGGTTAGCTGCTGGTCCTTCAAATCTCCGCTCTGTAGTTTATTCATATCCAGCACATCATTTACCAGAGATACCAGATATTTCAGGGTTTCCATTGCCTTTTCTCTGATCTTCTGTTGCATCTGTGGATCATCTGCGTACTGATTTCCCATATTTACCATACCGATAATACCATTCAGTGGTGTACGGATATCATGACTCATAGTTGCCAGAAACCTTGTTTTCATTTCGGCTTCACGCTTTGCTGCTTCCGCTGCAAAGTTAAAATTCTCTTCACGTCTCTTGGAATCGCTGATACTACGAACCGTACATAAAACATGGGTTACATTTCCAGACTCATCCCTTTTTTTTACAGTAAAAAGCATCCTGTGCCAGCTGCCATCACACATACGGTATTCTGTAGAAATGCATTCTTCCGTCTTCAATCTTGCTGAAAGTGTAGAGACATCCAGAAATGGACAGATCAGCGAGCGGTATTCCGATGCAACCATTGTATCACAAAGCTGATACAGTTTCTCCGATGCACAGCCTCTGTTTCCTGTCAGTTTGTGTATTTCACTGTCATTTGATATCTCTTCAAAAAAATCTTTCTGCACATCAATCCTGTAGATAGAACAGTAACTCTTAGCAATTGCTGAGATTATTTCATTACTCAGCCGTGCTTCATCCAGTGCCTGCTTTAACTGATTCTGGATGGTGGTTTCTTTTTCCATGATATCATCAATATGCCGAAAACCCACCAGTGCGAAAAAATGTTTCTCATCCTCGTATATTTTGACTGCCTGTGCCTCAAAAAATTCATGCTGGTTCGGATTCGGTTTGCTTCTGTAATGATATGTAATGCGCTCCTTCCGGGAAAGCTGTTCCTTTAGATGCCCTGTCGAAATCCAGTCCTTAAATTCCTGTCTTTCTTTCTCATACAGATATTGAACCGCATATTGGTCAGCAGAAGAATTGAAATTATCACCCTGTTTCAGATTCATTTTTTTTGCGTTGGTTCCATCGTTTATATGGAGAATTTCAAAGGAACCGGTATTTAATTCAACATAATAGACAGCCGTAAAATCTGCACATATCTTGTCCAAAAGCCGTCTTTCCGCCATCTGTTCTTCCAGCGTACGTTTCAGTTTTCTGTTCCTCATATGTACCATTACAGTCAGGATAAGAAGCAGAACGATCAGCACGGTTATAAAAACCAAAACAGTCACAGACTGCAGTTGCTTCGGAAATATATATTTAGTTTCTGTCATAACAAAACCCTCTCTATGTTTCCTAGCTGCTTTTCCCATGCATCCAGGAAGACAATTACAGCCAGTTTTCCAGAACATCATTCAGCTTATTCATATCCAGCGGTTTCGCGATATGTCCATTCATGCCTGTATTTTTGGCCAGCTGTACATCTTCTGCAAAAGCATTGGCAGTCATGGCAACAATAGGCAGTTTTCCCTTTTCGCCCGGAAGGCTCCTAATTGCTGCAGTTGCCTCATAACCATTCATGACAGGCATTTGGATATCCATAAAAACAAGATCATACAATCCTTCCGGAGAAGCTTCCACTTTTTCAACTGCGATTTTTCCATTTTCTGCTGTTTCCACTTCTGCCCCTGTCATCTGCAAAATTTCAACACCAATTTCTCTGTTCAACTCATTATCCTCAGCCAGCAGAATCCTTTTTCCTGTGTAGTCTGATTCTGACAACTTCTCCAGATAATTTCTTGCTGTTTTTTCTTTTCTGCCTGAAGTAAACTGCCGCAGTGTTGCCGTCAGCCGGGAACGGAACAGCGGTTTTGCAATAAAAGCATCTACACCTGCAGCCTTTGCTTCTTCTTCAATTTCGCTGAATTCATAGGATGTCAATACAATGATGGTGATCTCTTTTCCTATCCGTTTCCGGATCTGTCTGGCAGTCTCTATGCCATCCATATCTGGCATCTTCCAGTCTAAAATAACAGCAAAGTAATCATCTTTCAACTCATGCCGTGCATAACAGCGCTCAACCGCTTCCCTGCCAGAGAGAACCCATTCACCCATAATACCGATTTCCTTCAGTGTGGCAACTGTACTTTCACAGCATGTCTTATCATCATCCACTACCAGAACCGGCAGATTCATCAGATTTTCATCCTGTTCTTTTTCTTTTTCCTGCAGTTCCAGATAAATTGTTATCGTAATTCTGGTTCCCTTGTGTAAGGTACTGTCCACTTTAATATTACCATTCATCAGGTTCACAATATTTCTGCTGATTGCCATTCCAAGACCGGTTCCCTGAACTCTGGTTGTCCGGTGGTCATCTGCACGGCTGAATGGATCAAACATGATTTTCTGGAATTCCGGTGACATACCGATTCCATTATCCTCAATCGTAAATTCATAGCATCCAAGTTCTGAAAATCCATTGGGTTTTTCCTCTATCGAAAAAGTAATATTTCCACCATCCGGTGTATACTTGATCGCATTACTCATCAGATTCACAAATACCTGCTGAATCCTCAAGCTGTCACCACAGACAGCCTCATGTTCAATATGATTGATGTGTATATCAAAATTATGTTTATGTTCATCAAGCACCGGTTTCGTAAGTGTAATAAGATTATCTACCAGCTCTGACAGATTGAAATCTTCCTGTGCCAGTGTCATTTTTCCACTTTCAATACGTGCCATATCCAATACTTCATTGATCAGACCCAGCAGATGGCGGCTTGATTCTGTGATCTTGCCGAGGCATTCAATGACTCTGTCCTGGCTCTCAACATTTGCTCCTGCGATTGCCGTCAGACCCACAATCGCATTCATTGGTGTCCGGATATCATTGGACATATTGGAAAGGAATTCTGTTTTCGCACGATTTGCATTTTCTGCGGACCGGTAAGCCTCTTTCAGTGCCTGACGGGATTCAATCTCTGCTTTCTTCTCCTGTGCCACATCCATGGATGCCAGCAATACTTTTTCCAGCTTTCCATTCTTCCATTCCAAGGGAATATAAGAAGCGATTTTATAAGTCTTTTCATCCAGGCTGCAATACTCAAACTTATAAATATCATTTTCACTTTTCAGTTTTTTCCGAATATTATCCGGGGTTATCAGGATATCTATAGCTTCCAATGGTTCCAGTGTCTTATATTTTTCAAGAACCTGCATCTGAAAATCATGATAAAATCCCAGAGGTTTATATATCATCTGTCCATTCAGATTGTAGAATTCATATCTGTCATTTTCCGTTGACAGAATAACCTTTTAAGATATATAATATTTTTATTACATTTGTAAGATTTGGAGGAATATCACATGAGCAATCTGCCTCAAATTTCAGAAGCTGAATTTGAAGTTATGAAAATCGTTTGGAAATACGCACCAATCAGCACCAATGAAATTACTGAAAAATTAACACAAATTTCCAGTTGGAGTCCTAAAACAATTCAGACATTGATTAAACGTCTCGTTTCTAAAAAAGCACTAACCTATGAAAAACAAAGCCGGGTTTTTGTCTATACTCCATTGGTCAAGGAAGACGAATATATTCGGCAGGAAAGTAATTCTTTTTTAAAGCGATGTTATAATGGTAATATCACTTCTATGCTTGCCTCTTACATTGAGGATGATAAATTGTCTGAAGAAGACATTGCCAGCTTACGGAATCTTCTTTCCAATCATTAACCATGGGAGGAGCATATTTTGATATATTTTAGTTTTCGATTTTTACTCTGTAATGCCATCATTTGTATTTTTCTAGGTAGTTTACTGGGATTAAAAAATTTATTGCAAAGGCAATTATCCGCACGTATGCAATATAATCTTTCGATTATATTTCTTGCCGTTCTAATTGTTCCCTTTTTACCGATAAACTCTGCCCCATCTTCTATATCGTGGAGACATTTGCTGACAGCCAGTTCAAGTACCAATGGTGACATTCAAACCACTTTTCTTTCTGGTAATGGTTATAATTTGGATAAAATAAATGATTTTGCTGTCTCTGTCAGCACCCAAATACCAACTTTTATTCACACATTACTTGTATTTTTCTGGAGTATCGGTATATTCATAATGTTTTTTCTTCTCTACCGCTCAGTAAAACAAGTAAAAGCCTTACATAGTTCTGCTTTACCTCTTCAAAATGAAGAACTAAACGCTCTTTATATAGAATGTTTAAACGAAGTGAACAGCAAGCATACCATTCCGATTTATAGTACAGCATTTTTGAAATCTCCTGTTTTGGCTAGTTTCCTGCATCCTCGCATTTATCTTCCAATTCACTTGATTTCAGATTTTAACGCTGGAACTATAAGCTCAACTGATATTCGATATATGCTTCTTCATGAACTGCAGCACTACAAGCATAAAGATATTCTAATTGGATATTTGATAAATACAGTAAATGTTTTCTACTGGTTCAATCCCCTAATCTGGTATTTTCTAAAAAGAATACGGCATGAACGGGAACTTGCCTGCGACAGTGCTGTATTACAATTATTGAAAGAAACAGAATACAAGGCATATGGAAATACACTGATTAACTTTGCCGAAACAATAGCTCTGTCTCCATTCCCTCTTACTATGGGAATCAGTGGAAATATAAAACAGTTAAAAGGACGCATTTTAAATATTGCATCATTCCACCAACCTACTTTTAAACAAAAAATTCGTGGATATCTTATATGCATATTCGTCTCTACTATCATCATTGGATGCATTCCCATACTTTCTGTTTATGCTTCTGATCAGACTGGCTATCATTTTGACACAACCGAAAAGAATATTACTCAGCTAAATCTTTCTTCCAATTTTGGGGACTACACCGGAAGTTTTGTTTTATATAATCAGTCTGCTGATAAATGGAATATTTATAATATGGATCATGCTTCCACACGTGTATCACCGAATTCGACTTATAAAATATATGATGCATTACTTGGCTTGGAATCTGGAATTATTACACCAGAACATTCCACTTTCACATGGAATGGAGAACCATATCCTTTTCATTCATGGGAAGCCGATCAAGATTTAACCTCGGCTATACATAATTCCGTAAACTGGTATTTTCAGGCAATTGATTCACAGGCAGGTTTTGAAGCCGTAAGAACATTTTTACAGACAATAAACTATGGGAATCAAAATACTGGAACAAATCTAAATCTCTATTGGACAGATTTCTCTCTGAAGATATCACCCATAGAACAGGTGGAATTGTTACAGGATTTCTATCAAAATAATTTTCATTTTGACAGTAAAAATATCCAGGCAGTAAAAAAAGCCCTGCTGCTTTCCACTACTTCTTCCGGTTCTCTTTACGGGAAAACAGGAACCGGGCGTGTCAATGGTAAAGATGTCAATGGCTGGTTTATCGGATACATTGAAACAGCGAATAATACTTACTACTTCGCAACAAATATTCAATCCTCTTCTGGTGCAACTGGAAGTCAGGCTACCGAAATAACAGAATCTGTACTTTCTAATCTTGGTATTTGGAAATAAATAAAGAGAACTGATAGCATAATTTCCTGTTATCAGTTCTCTTTATTTCATTCTTCTCTACTGATCAATTCTGCAAATTACCTAACCGGTACTGATACCTCGGTATATTATCAATACCATTATCTAAAATCCTGTTTCCAACATACTGAATCGTTCCATCATCCTGAATTTTCATCGTAAGTTCGTGTGTAATAACAGCATCATTACATACAACAGAATCACATACTGCATGAATTGTCAAAACAATGGTTCCATCTTCATTATGCCTGACTTCTGTTACTTCCGGTAAAGACAAGCCAAAATGTGTTGGTGAATAATTACCACATCCCAATCGTTCCCAGATAAACATATTACTTTGTTCATCGTAGACCGCCCATTCTTTCAATTCTTCTTTTGTAACAGGAAGATATGTCATAATTACATTTTCGAACTCTTCTGCTGGAATTCCCACAACCTCTTTTTCTGCCGTAAATTTTTCTCCATATTTCATTTGATAAAAATATTCATAAAGTCCATTATAATCCAACCCCTGCATATCCTCCGCATTCCAGTTTGAACATAACAGATTGTTTCCCTGATAGCCGAACGTACTCACATATTTTTTTGAATATTCCCGACACTCCTCACTCAAAGGCTTTACCCGGATAATACAACTTCCATCTACAATCTCTGTCACTTCCGGTGGTTCAGGTACGCATAATTCATAACAGAAATTCCCATTTTCAGTATATGCCCATTCTTTTATTTTTGATAGCGATATGTATGTAAGTACAGGCTCTGTATCCTCACTCCAGATCATTTTTGCGGACATCACACTCATTTCTTTTCCATCATAACTATATTCTTTTCTGGTAATTCCACCATCTGTATCTGCTTCATATAAAATTACACTTCCTTTTTCTTCTTGTTCTGCAGATTTTAAAAATTGTTCCATCTTCTGATAATTATCCATAACAGAATAATGATCGGAACCAATGACCGGATTCCCATTTTGTTTGATAATTTCTTTCATCCGATTCATCATTTGCTCAGCAGTGTTCTGATCTGCTTCTTGTATTCCATTATATTCAGAATAAATATCTCGGATAATGCCCATAATTTCTTCACAATCGTTCACAGCTTCCTTTTTCTTGTCTTCATCGATTGGTAGATTATATCCCTTATCCGGATTTTCCATGGTAGTGTTTTTCTGATTCTTCTCATTTTTTACATCTGTGCTGTTTAACGATATCTTACTTTCACAGGAAGTCAGAATCATTCCTATACAAAGTACTAACAAAATACTTTTTCTTTTCATATTGCCCCCTAATTATTACTGTAATTCTCTTCCCACTCTTCTTCTGTTAACCTTGGCATATACCACCCTGCATTTGCATTTTGATCTGACTTGATTACCTTATTTGATAAATACTGGAAACTTCCGTCTTCCATAGGTTTTATCATCAATTCACTGGTGATTGCCTGATCTAACATTCTGATTTCCCATACTGCTTCTATCGTAAGTTTTAATGTTCCATCTTGTAATTTTTCATATGAGATAACTTCCGGATATGGCTCATATGGGAATTCACAATCATATAACCCTCGCGGTCTGTATCTAAAAGTTCTATTATCAGAGTTATAAAAAGTTCCTTTTTCAATCTCGCTATTACTAAATGGTAAATAGGTCTTTATAACCTCTTCAAACTCATCTTTTGGAACTTCATATTCTGCTCCACCATAATTTGCTTCATATGGAACTTGCTTTCCATATTTCATATAATACATTTTTTCATAAAGATCATAAAAATCAAGTTCCGTATAATTCTGGTTATCCCAATTTGTAATCAACAGATTATTAAGTGCATACCCCAACGGCATAACATATTTTCGATTCAATTCTCGGCATGTTTTATCTAATGGCTGCACTCTGAATCCAGTTTCACCCGGTGCTCCATCAAATCCCGGTGGGTGATATTCCTCCAGAAACAAGTATCCTTTTTCTGTATATTTCCACTCATATGCTTCATATTCATCATAATAATTAGCCTGTGGGCTATTATCCTTCCATTTAACCTGACATAATCGAACATTTATCTTTCCATTCATTGACTCTAAATGATATTGTATAATTTCCCCTTCATCAAATACAACAACAATATCTACTGCTGCCTGTTCTTCTTTCTCTGCTGCTTTGCAAAAATCTTCTACTTTTTCACGATTGACCATATCAATCTGATTATCACAATCTACTGCCGCATATCCTTTTTCTTCCAGACAATTGATAATTTTTCTTTTCACCTTTAATGTATTTAACTCCGACTTCTCCTTCATATAAACAAACCGAAAAGTTTGTGCTGTTTTTTTTACTTCTGCATTCATTTCAGATTCTACGGTTTCTTTCTTTTCTTCTTTTTCCGTAATTCGATTTTGTCCGCACCCTGTAAAAACAATAAGAACTATCAATATCATCGCAAATATCTTACATATGTAATAATTTCCCATAAAAATTTTTTTATTCTTCAAAATACTCATCCAATACTGTTGCATCTTTTTTAACAACATAACCACTTCCACCGATTCCTTTCACATTCTCAACCATACTGATAAGAAGAATTGGTTTGTCCACGCTTTTATCTGCCGTAAACACCGAAAACCACCCGATTTCTTTGCCAGAAGTATCTTCTTTCGTTGCCTTCAACTCGGCTGTCCCTGTTTTTCCAGCCAGCAAAATATCGTCACGATGTGCAGCATATCCGGTTCCTTCCGGATCATTTACAACACCTTCCACCCCTTGCATAATTTCTTCTACATTTTCTTTGCTAAACGCATTTTCTATCCATGTTTCACCGGATGCTTCTTCTTTGTATTTCAAATACGGTTTTATCATATTCCCTTCATTTAAAAATGAAGTATAAATACTTGCCAGATGTAATGGATTTACAAGAATCTGCCCTTGCCCATAACCACTATCTGCCAATTGTATTTCTGTTTCTATTTTATCTGTATTGGAATATGTTGATTCCTGCATCGCAATCTCAAACGGCATATCCTGATTAAATCCTATTTCATTTAAAGTATTCATAAAATTCTCACTACCAATTTTAAGAGCTGCCTTTGCAAAATAAATATTATCAGAATAGATAATTGCATTTTTCATAATAACCGGTTCATATTCATGAAGTGTTGTCACTTGATAAGATCCCCAAGACGAATCTTTCTGCCATGCCAAACCTTCATTTCCAAAATCTTCTTTTGGATCTATGCTTTCCGTTTTCAACCCAATTCCTGCCACAACTGGTTTAAATGTTGAGCCAGGACACCATACTTGACGAAAACGATTATATAATGGCTTCTTTTCGTCTTCGTTTAATGATGTCCATTTCTCTGATGATAAGCCCCGTATAAATTCATTATTATCATAAGATGGGGTACTTACCAAAGCCAATACTTCTCCCGTATAAGGATTCATTGCGACAGAACACCCCGGATCTTCTTTAAACTGCTCGTATAATGATTTTTGCAAATCGGAATCTATCGTTAATCTTATATCCATACCATCTTCTTTAAAAATACTTGCAAGAACCTCTTTTACTTCCCCATCACTATCCAAAATCTTTATATCACAACCATCTTTTCCTTTTAATTGCTTTTCGTATAACTTTTCCACCCCAGATCTTCCGATTACACTTTCAGCTGAATATCCTTCCCCTGGATGATTTTCCAAATCTTCTGCTGTTACAGACTGTACATAACCAATTAAATGAGCTGCTGCTTCCCCTAACTCATAGGTTCTAACTTCCACATCTGATAGCATAACCCCTGGAATTTCCAAAAGTTTATTCTGACAATCCTGCTCCTCAAGTGTCTTTTCTTCTGGCTGTATTTTCATTAAATCTATTTCTTCTACTTTCGGAATAGTTTCAATTGGTACAAAAGAATCTTCTTTTACCCACTTTGCTGTGAGTTTGTTATTTATTGTTTCTACATCTATCTCTAATAACTCCGCTATTTTTTCAATAGATACATTCCTGTCTTCCAGCTTTCCCGGTATAATGCCAACTGATGTTGCTACTCCTTTTCCTGCAAGCATTTTACCATCTCGGTCTAATATTTCTCCTCTCTCCGCTTTTGATGTAGTAACACTTATTTTATCATCACTCTCTAAATCTGGAAAAATCAGGCTATCCTGCCATACTAATTTATATCCCTGTTTCGTCTTCTTCAGTTCCGCCATATTGTCAAATTGTATTGTTCCGGCAATTGTATTACATGATGTTTCATACGAAAGCGTAACTGTATCTGCTTTTTTCTCTTTCACAGCTATATGACTGATTTTAATGTCACTGACCTCTATTCCTTCGTATATCTTAGAATTTCGTTGTATGTATTCTTCTTTTGTCAGATAAACTTTTTCATCTGAATCTATCATAGTATACATTACTTCATATTCCTTTTTTTCAATATGGTTCATATATTCCACAAGTGTGTCTTCTGGTGATTCCGTTATCGTCCTTTTTAATAAAACACCTCCTGAAACAGCAATTACTGTTATAGCTACTATCAGCCCAAAGATCTTACAAATGTAAGATTTTTGGGTGTTTTGCTTTTTCCGTTTTCTTTTCATAGATATTCCTTTCTTCTAATTTTTTTGTTTCTTAAATCTTACACTTGTAATATTTGAAAGTCAAGTCTATTTTCAGGAATTGTATACTCCAGATTCACCATTAGACTATCACACTTTTTCTCCTGCCTTTTAATATGCCGGAACCCCGTATCCATAGATGTTACTGCTTCCGATACTGTAACTCCGTCTTGCCACTTTATCTCCACTGTTACCTTCTATGGTATTGACGGTTCCACCATTGACACTCTCTACAATTCCAACATGGTCAATCGTTCCATTATTCCCCCAGTCAAAGAAAATAATATCTCCTACCGCCGGGGTATAACTGGCGTCCCGGAACCTGCCTTTACTTTCAAACCATTTCACACCGTCCGAACAAAGAAAGAATTTTGGAATAGCTCCACTCTGGATATAACCACTCTGGTCTGCACACCATGACACAAAGCAGGCACACCACTCTACCCGACTTCCAAAGCCATACCAGCTCCAGTAGGTTGTTCCGCCTTTTCCTTCCTGCGATGCTGCCACCTGAACGATTGTCTGATTGCCGATACCTGTCGGGATTCTTCCAAATGCATAATACTGAAGCACATGTGGTACATACTGCTTGTCCCCATAACTGCTCCACCCCATTCTCTGTGCCATCATATCGGAAAATTCTGCTGCATTTGCAAGGGTATATCCACCTCTGGCTTTCGCCCATTCCAGATATCCATTTCCATAGTTGTAACTTTGCAATGCCAGTTTAATATTTTCCATATCCAGAGGATTTTTTACCCCTGCACATTCCAGACAGCTTTTTATTTCCTGCACACCACAAGAAATCGAATACTCTGGATCTGTGATTCCATTTGGCTGTCTGGGATATTTTGTATTAAAGCTCCCTTCTGAACACTGCATCGGGTCAAGTCCTCTCCCGCCTGATTCCTGCATCATAATGGCTTTGATCAGTTCCACATACTCTCCAATGCCATATTGATTTGCATACTGTCGGATTAGTAGTTCGTGCATCGTACATTTTCATCAGTTGCCATACATTCTTCACTTGCCGGACAATACTTTTGACAACTTTCACACTGCTCCGTACAGCTTTCTTCTGACACTTTTTCAGCAATAATTCCAAGTAATTCACTCTGTTCTTTTTCCTCTTTCAACTGTGTTTCCAGAAAAATCTTCAACAGATCTTCGCTGTCTACATCGTCTTCCATCATCAAAATCAGTTCTTTCTTATACACAACCTTCAGCTCATATCTTGCAATTTTCATATCTTTTTTCACCTTCTATCTCTCATATTTTTCATGACCAGACATAATCTTTTTCTTGCTTTTTTCTCTCTTTGTAATTGCCAGATTTAACTTGATGCAGAGCAGATCGTTGTAATCTTTTCCTTGTTTTGGTGGTACATCTTTTATCTGATATTGCTTCGGAAGTACTGTAGAAATTGCTTTTGTGGCAAGTCTTCCAATACGGTCATTGTCCAAATGCAGAACGATTGTCTTCACCTCTGGATGCATTTTTAATGTCCTGGCCAACGCTGCAGGGACTTTACTTTTTTCAATTTCTTTTGCTGGCTGATAGACACCTGCCAGTGACAATAAATGTTCTCTCCTCCACTCTTTCCCGTCTAATTTCTGCAACGTCGCATAAGATAACAAATCAATGGCTGACTCAAACAGATGCACCGTATCATTGGATTTCTCTGCAAAAATGGAAAAAGAATAATTCTTATCCATTTCCCATTTGATATTTTCAAACTATCGTGTGTTCTGGTAGTGTAGGTGTTACCGGAAAAGTGAACTAATTCGTATGGCTCATAATTTTTCAGGTATGTGAGCAAGTCCATCCGCTTGACCTCCTGCACAACTGATGGTGGTATATATGGCATAATTTTTATCTCCTTTCCTGCCTTAGATTGATATTATTGGGGATAATATCCGGGCATGAAAATAGCCAGGCGATTCCTTGAGTTGGAACCATCTGGCTATGTAGATTTTATTTCTATTTTTTTACTATTTCTTCGACCAAAACTTCTATCCTATGTCTTGACATATTATCACAATCTTCTTTTATTTTTTCACAATACTGCAAGAATTTTTCAGCATCTGAATGATACAAAACATACATAATATTATAACACGTATGATATTTATCCTCATCCACATTGTCTACTGGAAAAGAAATTTTATTATACAAATTGTCTATCTCTGATATGATAATATCATGATAATAACTACTATCAAAATTATTTCTAAGTTTATATGAATACTCATAAGCCTTTTTCCCATGAGTTGTTTTTTTCAAATATCCCACATATGTCTCTATTAAAAATTTCATCATTTCTTTATTTTCTTCTTGATATATTCTTTTTGTCTTTTCCGATGACATGTGAAACAAATCATATGAATACGATAGCATTTCCTCTTTCCCATCTAAGACAGTTTTTTCCAGCATTTCTTCTAAAATATTTCTATATTCTGATAAAACACTTTCATTATTTTCCTCTAAAACATCACTCCAAACAACATACGCATCTGCAAATTCATTTAATTCTGCCAAACTCTTTGCTTCAAGCATTTTCTCTCTTAAAATAGGTAATACACTCCTTATTTCCTCATCTGACTTATAATAGTTAGGCTTATCTCCTGAATTAAGAAATAACTTGTATTCAGCCTCCAATTGTTCTACATTTAGTACCCCTTCCTCATAATATTTCAGTATCATTTCTACCAAATTTGTACTACACTTTATTCCATAAAGATATCTGCCAATTCTATGCTGAAGCACATTTCCAATCGTATTTGTCATTTTTTCTACAGAATCAGTATTATCAGAATCAATTTCTTTATAGTACAAGTTTTCTACACTCTCCACAACAACAGCAAAGCATATTAACTTTAATTCTTCTTTAAATTGCTCACTCATGTCACTATTACAAAACAATTTTACATCTTCAAAAAAACGTTGCGCCTTTTCGAGCGTCCGTAAATTTTTGACTTTATGGATTTCCAAGAATTTTTCAACAAAGTCTGCATGGATATTCATTTTACTCCATGTCACTTTCTCTGCACGTTCTGTAATATGATATATTCTTTCAATGACCTTTTCATTATACTTTTCAAATACAACTTTTTTGTCCGATTGTATTTCATCTGTATTCGCAATCACAATAACTTTTACATAATTACATTGCTTGAGTTCTTCTATAATTCCAAATATATCTTCCAAATTTATGTCATCACTCATTCTTTCCAAGTCATCTATTACAATAATATGAACAGAAGTAAACTCTTTTGACAATAATAGAAACATTTCTCTTTCATTGACTATACTTTGTACTGCTTCCTTTGCCTGACCAACTTTATCCCAGATTTTTGATGCGCCATCTAAAATATTATTAGCTATTTCACCTATTTTCCCACCAATATTATTCTTTAAAGCCAATTGAAATAAAGCTTCATGATATATTTGCCTAGTGTCTTTCAAACCAAACATTGATATTTTACAAACATTGGGATTTGCTTCTAATGCCTCATTTACCGCATAAGATTTTCCAATTCCCCATGTTCCATCAAATAAAATTGCTCTATACGGTAGATGATCTATGTCACTGATTATATTTTTTATATTATCTGCTTTCATACTGTATCTTTCCACCCCTATTTTTCATCTAACAACTTATCTTCCATCATCCTTCCGAATCTCATCAATAATCCGACCTATATTACACGTAATCTGTCCCTTACACTGATGAATATCCTCATTGATTTTCTTTTCCTGTTCAATAGCAATCTCTATATTTTTCGCCAGTTCTCCAATCGCAGCATTTTTCTTCGGATTGATTCCTGTTCTGGCAAGTAACAACTTATAGATAAATGTCTGATGTCCATCTTTTTCATTCTGGATAATCTGTTCAGCATTTGGCTCAATATCATCTTCGTATGAATTTTCATAATGTAACAACAGAAATAATTCAAATGCCGGATTACTAACCGCTAATATATTATTCTTTTCACCTTCTGCTACCAATTCGTCATAATCAAGTACTTTCTCTTCAAAAATATCTCCATCAAATACAACAATCATCTTATCCCGTTCTTTATCAAATGCTATTTCTGAATTTTCTTTCTGATTTTCTGCAAATTCAATCAAACGTCTTGGAAATGAAATGTCCCTGTCTCCCTCTGTTTTTTCAAGTAACCGGATATCGATCAATGGATGAATATTTAACTCTTTTCGGATATCAATTAACTTTTTGAAATACCATGTTTCAGTATTTGCACCCTCACATATGAAAAAGTACTTACGATAAGGCTCGATCTGTTCTTCTTCATCTGTAGTTCTGCTATTCCAATTCGTATAACTTCTTACTGGAGCCAAGGCTACTCCTCCTCTCTAAAGTCGAATGTTGAAAATACTGGTATCGCACCATATCTTCCTTCCAGATATGCCTTGCTCAACACTTTATCATACCTCTCCTTGAAACGATCTAAGGAATAAATAGAGCTTGCATTTTCTGCGTTACGTTCTACAAACCAGATTTCATCCCTTCTAAAAATAGCCTGATCCATAATGGATGATTCATGTGTAGTGAACAATAGCTGCATACGCTGCTCATCATGTAGCTGCATAAACAATTGCAAAAATCGTTCTGTCAGCTTCGGATGTAAGCTTCTCTCCAATTCATCCACAACATAAAGAACATCTTCTCGTTTATTCAACAGCATATCCATCAAATCGAATAATCTTCTTGTTCCATCAGACTCTTCATCAAAACCGAACTCATAAAATGACTTATTATGATGCAACCGGATTGTTGTGACCTTCGGTTCAGAATGTCCTTCAACTTCGATATTAAAGAAAGTTTCCTTCGACCTCATCGTCATTCTGAATGATGGTTCCTCCTGCTCTTCCATTCTTTTTTTTACATGCTGCATCATCTTATCAAATACTGATTTTGGCAATGCATTTGATAACTCATCCAATGTAATTTCTTCTATTTTCACCTGGCTGATACCCGTATCAAATGTTTTGATTAATTTGTTAATCAGCTTCAGCGAATTATCATCATAATAATATTCCAGATCAATTAATGGCGTATCCGGTGTAATGATTGAAATATGATTCTGAATCCAGTCATATACATCCCGGAAGAACAATAATTTAGATCGTGTGCTATATTTTTTTCCACGATTCATTTCTGTCAGGAACAAAGATGTTTCATTTCCTTCAAAATCATCTGCATAGGTTTCAAATTTATTTTTTTCTGTGTTTGTCAGCGTAATACCATCATTTAACGCCGGACGTTTACTTCCTTCTCGTTCAAAGAGACATTTTGCTGAACCGTTCTGATATAATTCATATAACCATTCTCCGGTTACTTTTCGTCTGCTTAAAACTGCAGAAAAACCATAGGCATAAAATTTGTCACCTACAGTAATCTGAATTTCAAAACTACTTTCTCGTTCCTTATTCTCCTGCCGATTCTTACAAAACATCTGTGTAGCTTCTATCGGAATACCATTGCAGACACTATCTTTAAAAAATTTAAAGAACAATGCCAAATTGGTCTTTCCAGATGCATTTGCTCCATAAACTACTGCATATTTTAATAACTGGGTACTTTTTATCTTTAACCTGTGATTTGCATTTGTTCGTATTTTATTTGAGGAAATCATTGTCAGCTCTGCTGCTTTATCAAAAGATTTAAAATTTTCAACACTTACTTTTACTAACATTCTTATACACCTCCACCTTTATTATATGTTTTACTCTTCTCTCAGTCAATGTGATTTTTCTTATTTAGAGATTTTTTCGTTATATATTGTTTCTTTTTCTATTTTTAACAATTTTATTTTGAGTTATGCATATAATATCAATGTATAAGTCAGTTTTTGTAGCGACATTATTTTACTAATGCCGCTACATGAAATATTACAATAAATAAAAACTTCTAATTCTTTTTTCTTCTATCTCTCCCAATCCATCCTTCCTGTCATATTCAACATCTTTTCTTCTCGGAAACTGAGCATCTTTCCATTAGTTCCACCGACAATGATATGATCCAGCAATTCTATTCCCAATAGTTGTCCACACTTCTGCAGCTTTCTCGTAACAATCATATCCTCTTTTGATGGTTTCACATTACCACTGGGATGATTATGAAGTCCAATGATTGCAGAAGCATTTGCCAGAATACTGCTCTTAAAAACTTCCCTTGGAATTACCAGCGAGGCATTGATTGTTCCAACACTGACCAGATTCATATTGATTATCTGTCCATTATTTTTCATATTCAGGATGCAAAATACTTCTCTGTCATATTGGGATAACTCCTTCGCCATCAATTCTACAACAGCCTGTGGACTGTCCAATGTCTGCTCACTATAAAGAGATGGTTCTTTTACCAGACGGATATTTACAACTTCCAATTCATTCCCCATTGTTCTGATCTCCTTTTGGAAATTCTACAACCAGAAGAACATTACTCTCTGAAGATTCCACATATGATTTCAATTGTGATAATGTCATTTCCAAATATTTAGGTTGTTCCACCATAATCTGCTCCTTTCATTTCTTCCTTTGCTTCTGTATTTCCTGACAAATAGCTTATCACTTTGTTTGCCTTAATGCTTTTCTGCAACTCACTGATAATGCACAGATTTGCTACATTCACTCCCGGCAAAGCAAGCATCTCATCCATCGTCATATTGACAATCTCTTTTTCCGTTCCGTATCCGGCATCAAATAAACGCTGTAATACTTTTATTGCTTTCTGATTCTTTCCCATTTCAGCATCAAAGGGCAGCTTATCGCCGCCCTCTGTTTTACTCCTTCTCTTCTTTCTTTTCTTCAATTCCTAATCTCTTAATCTGTTTCTTTTTATTCCAGATACGAATTCCTGTAATTCCGGCTGCTGATAATATCAGAATGGCTATCCATAAAGCTGCATTCGCAGTATCACCCGTTTTTGGAGGATTGCTGGTCTTTGTAGTAGTACCCGGTGTCTCTGGGGTTGATGTTTCTGGTACTTCTTTGATGGTTACAATCTGACCTTCATCGTTGATATCCTTATGCTCTGTTACCTTTTTCGGTTCTTCCGGATTTGTCATATCATACAGTTCTTCAAAGGTTACAAGTTGCTTTCCTCCAAGAGTGCTGCCGTCGAAAGTAAACTCGATCTGCACTTTCATGTTTTCCTTGTCCGCTGTAAATTCATAATCATTGGTAACTTCTTTGCCATCAATAATCAGCTTTGCATTTTCTGCCTTAACCATCTGCCAACCAGACAGCTTATAGTTCGTACCAATTTCCAGTTCTTCTAAAGTAACCGTATCCACGATCGTCAGATCTTTTCCGGCTTCGATTTCTTTCTTACCGTTCTTATCAGTTGCTGTGGTATAAATCAAAATCTTTCGCTCTGTAATCAGGACTGTCTGACCTTCATCGTCAATGTCCTTATGCTCTGCAACTTTTACAGGTTCTTCTGGATTCTTCAGGTCATATAATTCTTCAAATGTAACCAGATTCTGTCCACTAAGTTCTGATGCATCAAACGTATAAAAAATTTCTACTTTCATTTTTTCCTTGTCAGCAACAAAAGTGTAATCACTCTCCACACGCTTTCCATCAATGAGCAGTTCTGCATTTTCCTCTTTCAGCATCTGCCAGCCTTTTAACTGGTACTTTCTTCCACTTTCCAGACCGTCCAAAGTAACCGTATCCACAATCGTTACTTTCTTTCCTGCAACAATTACCTTTTCGCCCGTTTTCTTGTCTGTTGCGGTTGTATGAATGGTAATCTCTTTCTCATACTCATCTGTCAGCGTTCCAAGATGGATTGTTACTTTATTTCTGCTGACAACAACTTCAAATGCAGGGATCAGCTTCATACCTTTGTTGGATTCACAAGATAACTCCTCAATCTCATAAGTGTCATAAAGTAATGCACCTTTGCTATCGTCCGGCTCTGAACTTCCGAACCAGATACCATCCTCACTGGATTTCCCTGCATTCATATTTTTCTTATGAGACGCCCAATCGGAATCAGTTGAAAACTGACCATTTTTATCTGTCACTACAATATGACTCTCTCCGGTTGTTTTACTCGTAATCTTAAAAGGAACATTCGCAAGTCTCTTGTGTGTACCTGCTCCAATCTTTACTCCTTCTAAATCTCCACGTTTAATCTGGTTGTAAATGGAATGGCTTTCGTCTGTTAAATCTACGATTTTTCCATTTTCTGTAATGGAAAATTCAATCGCTTTTGCACCGTCTGTCAGATAACCTTCCGGTGCTTTTGTTTCCTCCAGTTTGTATTTACCATATAGAAGTAAATCTGCTGATGTTGTTGCAATACCGTCAATTCCTGTCTGAATCGTCTTAACTGTCTCGTTCTTCTTGTACAGTTTTCCTTCTACCAGAACCGGATTCTCGTTCAGAGAAATAATTGCAAATGCTGCATCTTTTAATGTGGCACTTCCCTGTGCTTTGGTATCTTTTGTCTCTAAATCACGTTTTTGAATCTTCACACCACCTCGGATTACCTGGTCAGATACGGAATACTGGTTGCTTCCGGAAAGAACTGCAAGTTCTCCGTCCTCTGTGATCTGTGTCAGATACATTCCTTTTATCTGTTCTGTACTGTCTCCTGCCTGCATATAAGCTCCATCAAGTAAATATCCGTCTGGTGCTTTGGTTTCTTCAACAGTCAGTGTTCCAAGTGGTAATACACTTTTTTCATTCTGAGTGTAAAATGCATCTCCGGATACTTTGTAAGCATCTGACAGTTTTGTCACATAATGAATACTTCCGTCACTGCTCTTTTCTGCCACCGTTTTTGTAACCCAGGTACGTGTTGCTTTCTCTGGTAAGTTATCTTTTGTATAAAGTCCGTCATAATAATGCCAGGTAAACTCTGCTCCTGCCAGTGCTGCATTCCCCTGTGCAGTTGCTTTTCCTGTCTCCATATCAATCTTGAACAGGTCTACCAGCGTCTCTGTTACTTTCGGAACATCTGAAACATTTAATGTAACTGTTTTTCCGGCTTCAACTTTCAGACTGCGTACTGTCGTATCCAGCTTATATCCCTTCGGTGCAGAAAGCTCTTTGATATAAACAGTCCCTGCAGTCACTTCAACCTCATTTGTATCTCCATTCTCATTTGTCGTAAGTGTTCCAATCTGATTACTGCAATTCTGGTCTGAGGATATGCCAAAGGTTGCCCCTGCAATGGAATACATCGCATTCCCATTTGTGACAATCTCATTTGCGGTTGTCTTTTTTACTTTTGCATTTCCGACATTCAGTTCTGCCCAAAACTGTCCAAGATCCTGTCCTTCGCCAGTATAGATATATCCACCACATTTATAGCGACCTTTGTTCGCCTGTACAAATGCTCTCGCTCCTGCATACACTTCATTCTGAATATCCTGTGAAATCTCAGAATATGCAGCTCGGACATTATCACACTGCCAACCCAAATGCTCACTTAAACGCTGCCACACAAGACACTGTTCTAAGAGATATGCCTGATTTGTACTCAGGTTACTGTGACTGCCTGAATACTGTTTCATATACTCAAGCGACAATGCCACATCTTCAATCTGATCTGCACTCATGCTGGCACTTGCATCATGTCTGGTTTTATACCCATTCTTGAATCCAGTGTTAATATCTACACAATAGGCGGTTTCACCTTCTACTTTCATGTGTCCTTCGTTGAAAGTGCTTTTAATTGTTCCGTCATTCATCAAATGTTCTACATGTCCAACTCTCTCTGCGGATTCTGTCCAATACTGTGTTTCCGCTGCTTGAACCGATGTGATCGGTACTGCAGTTAAAATCGTGGTCAGGGCAAGAATCCCTGTACACACTCGTTTCCATATCTTCTTCATTTTCTACAATTCCTTTCTTTTCAATCAAAAAAAGACGTCCGTTTGGAACGCCTGCTGTTGCTTTATGTTGTTTGCTCCCTGCTGTCATGCAGGGTATGAGAATCTCTGACCTGCCGAAAGAGAAGATGTTCCCGGCTCCTTATTGTCTTTTCGGCTGGTAATCTGCTGGTAAACCAAAGGGGTAGGGTGTGGGGAGGGGAAAACAGAAAAAGGCTGATTTCTTATTGACCACCAACAGATAGACTTCTCCCTTGGTGTCCAAATGCCTATCGTTCCCTGCTTTTTTCCCGTTTCCGATATAATTCCAGTGCTTTGATAATGGTTTCTTCCATTTTCTGCTGTGAAGTTCCCGATGGAAAATATTTTTTCAGTCGGTTCTTGGGGATTTTCCATTGCTCTACCTGATTTGGCTTTTGCTCTGCCATAATCGACAGCAAAACATCTTCATTTAACCTGCCTTCTGCTGAAAATTTACGGATTTTAATTGCCTGTGCATGACTTGGGGTACAAGCCTCCGACTCCATGGTATCGTACAATATCTCCTGTTCCTCCTTCGTCAAATAAGACAATTCTACCGCCGGACGCATAGAAATCTTTTTGTCATCGACCATTTCAAGGATTTCCGGGATAAGCTCCGTAAGGCGGATATAGCGGCGGATTGTTTCTCGACTTTCCCCTGCTTCTTGTGCCAAAATTTCATTTGTCCGGAACTTTGACACCAGTGGTGTCGAAGTTAAATCTGTTCTCTTGCCTTGTCTATTCATTGCCTCTAATTTCATTTTGTAAGCAAATGCTTTCTCTGACGGTAATATCTCCTCTCTTTGAAGATTGCTGTCAACCATGACAATAACTGCTTCATCATCACTGAGATTCCTTACTATACAAGGCATATTCTCAAACCCTGCCAGTTCACTCGCCATTTTTCTGCGGTGTCCGGAAATCATTTCATATCCGCCTGTTGGATTCTCTCTGACAAGTGCAGGAAGTAATACTCCATGCTCACGAACACTTTCGATAGTTTCCACCATCTTAGCGTCCATTCTTACCTTAAATGGGTGATTGGGAAAATCAGTAATATCCAAAAGAGAAATATTTTTTACATATTCCTGATTCTTATGATCTCTTTCTTCCTGCGTGGTAAAAAGATCATCTGCTGAGGGAAGATTCATGTTTATTTCTCTGCTTTTCGCCACACTGAATCACCTCCCTCGTAAATTCTGCATACGCCTTTGCAACAGTTCCATTCTTGTCATACTCATAAATGCTCTGTCCTGCTGCACTGCTTTCTGCCGCTGTAATAGCCACTGGAATAATCGTTTTAAAAATTCGGATATGTTTCCCGTAATTTTCTCTAAGGCTATCCTCTGTTGTCCTTGCAAGTTTTGTCCTCATATCTGCAAGTGTCAGCAATACTCCATCAATCTTCAGATTAGGATTTAGCTGTCTTTGCACCTTACCGATTGTTTTCATTAACTGTGTCATACCTTTTAGTGGAAGATAATGAGCCTGCACTGGAACAATTACACTGTCTGCGGCAGCCAACGCATTGATAGTCAACATTCCCAAGCTAGGCATACAATCAATCAAGATATAATCATAATCCTTTTTCAAATCTGCCAGATACAACTTTAAAGTTTGCTCTCTGCTCATGGCATTTACCAGTGAGATTTCCATGCCCGATAGCTCGATGTTGGTTGGAATAATATCTACTCCTTCTTCATGGTGTAAAATGCCTTCATTATACACAAACGGTTCGTCTTGTAATATCTTCTTCATTTGTGTTTCCAATGTAATAGGAAGACTGTCTGCATTTGTCCAACCCAATGCAGTTGTTAAATCCCCCTGCGGATCAGCATCGACCAATAATACTTTTCGCCCCTGATGTGCAAGACCAATTCCTAAATTTAATGTAGTTGTGGTCTTGGCTGTTCCTCCCTTCTGATTTGCAAGGGCGATTACTTTACACTTGGTCATATAGTTTCCTCCTTCCTCGAAAAATTTAATAGCCAATCCATTTTACGGAACTGGCTATGTATAAAAATGGACATGAAAAAAGCCGACTGACTCTTAATTTGAATCAATCGGCTATGTATATTTATAATTTATTCTCCTGCTTCTAAAATTTCATATAAATAATATGTCGAAAGTAAATTTAAATTTTTACCAATATCCTTAAAACGCTCAACAAAATTTTCTAAATCTACAACAACATTATCAAATTCTGAAATATAAAAATGAGGTACATACTTTTGATCAAACGGATATCTTGAAAAATCCATATTATCCTTTTTACACTTTGTATCTTCTGAAGATATCTTTGAAAAAAGTTCATTTATGTATTCCTCTAGATTACTAATCATTTTTCGAAACTGCTCTCGCTTTTCACGAGATGTTTCAAATTCTGTCACCCTACTTTTTACAACTTGAAGTATCTGTTGAATATTATGGCTACCTTCAATTCTTTCTGTTTTGTCCAATACAATATTCAATGTCCAAGTAATTGCTTTCAAATATAATTCTATAGCATGATTTGCATTAAATAACATCGGATAGACGATAATATCTGCTTTCTTATCCTGATTATCGTCAAGTGCTGTTTCTGCAAGTAATATTGCAGACTTCATAAAACCATCTGCAATAACAATCATATTATGTATTTGCTCATGATACTTCGTTCGCCAATTCATATATGCAGTCTTATTCACATCTACATTATAACTAAATATTTCTTTCATCCGTCTTATATGCCTCCTTTTTATGATGATAAATATTCATCTACAATATAATACAAATAATCTAAAATCTCATAAATATGATTCATACTTTCTTTCAATACAAGATAGTCAATAGAATGTCCACATGAAAAGAATAAGTTTTCATCTGTACTGATTAAATATCGCCATACTTCTGCATTTTGATCAATTTGTTTATTACTTGGATTTACTTCTTCAATTCGTTGATTAGCCTCTTGCATCTCCTTTAACATTGCTTTTATTTCTGTTAATTTTATGCCTTCAAGAGAATAATGAATATAATTTTCTTTGTATCCTTTGACATGCTCTAAAAACTCTTCCGAGCATATCATTTGGTCTATAATTTCATTCTTAACATTTTCCCACAAAATCAACAAATTATGGCCTCCAGGTGGCATTTTTCCTAGAGCTCTTCGATAAATGTGTTTTAATGATATTTCAATACAATGTCTATATGAAAACAAAATTGGAAATACATATGTATCCAATATCTTAGGATTTTCTCCATGTTCTAATACATATTCTACCAAAGTATCTGCACTATTTTTATATCCTTCTCTCAGTCCATACAATGCTGAATCTTTGTTCTGCCAACCAAAATGTGCAGATTGCTCCATATATCCTGTTTCTTTAAAAACCTTCATACAGTCCCAATTCCTATCTGATTTTATATATAATTTTCTTAATTATATCTCACATTTATTAATTCATCAATCGGAAGATATTTCCATAACAACTTATGAAAAGTTGAAAAACCTCACACTACCACACACCAAAAGTTGGGGAGTTACACTACTCCCCAACAAAATAAAACAGGCAATCTTCGCTACTTATTTCAGAAGAATGAGGCGAAGTTTCATACGACAGTTGGGGAATTGAAATTCCCCAACTCACTCCCCAACTTTTACCCAATTCCATGCATAAATAGCGATAATTTACGATAAGTCAAAATTTATTCCCCAACACGCAAAAAAACCTTGAATCATCCCATTTTCATAGGAAATTCAAGGTTTTTCGTTGATTTACATGATAATAATACGGTTCAAATTCTTATGCGAACTGTAAGATTATGCGTTCATCTGCTTTGCGAAGTTTTACTTTAACAGTTATTTTCTAAATCTCTCTTTCCTGCTAAAACTCGAGCTTTCTTCATTTTTTCAATCTGTCTTCAAACTATTTCCAAAGATATTCCGCCCTAACTTTTTGAGTAGACGGTTATCACTATAATATTCCAATCACATCGTTGTACTCAAGCGCCTGATTATTGTCCCCATTTTCTAAGAAATCCCCAAGACGCTCCGCTTCTTTTAATTTAATATCATCTAAGACATGTGTGTACGATACTGTTGTATTATAATTAGCATGTCCCATAATCTCCTGCACTGTCCTAGGTGTCATACCCTTTTCAAAACATCTTGTTGCAAATGTATGTCTAAGTGCATGAGGGTGAATCTTTTCAAAATTTTTTGGAATTCCACCAGAGTATAATGCTTCTGTACGAAATATATCATTGATCTGTTGAGTGATATAACGCATATCACTTTCAATGTTATATCTTCCTATTGGAGAGCCCATTGACGTCAGAAATACCAAGTTTCCCATTTCCTCTGGTTTTCTCCAACGATCTCCCAAATCCTTTTTTCTTCTTTTCACTTTTTCAAATTGTTGCTCAAGTATCTTTTGTGTTTCTCCAAAAAAAGGAACTTTTCTTACTGAATTTTCAGTTTTAGGAGATGTTAATCTCATTGTTTTTTTACCATCTTCATATTGATAAGACAATGTTCTTTTCACATAAATAAATCTGTTTGAAAAATCAATATCTTCCCATTGCAAGCCACCAACTTCACCAATCCGAAGTCCTGTAAGTAACATAAATTTGTACAGTTCCTCATACCAACTTTTATTTTGAGCAAGATAGTCTAGAAAAATTCTTTGTTCTTCAACCGTCAATACTCTTCTTTCTACTTTTTCACATTTAGGTACAATAGTTCCAACTACCGGATTTATCCTCATAAGCCCATTTGCTATTGCAGCCTCGATGCAGTTCTGTAAAATCCCTGTTGCTTCTCTAATAGATTTTGAACTTCTTCCAGATTCTACCATGTCAGCTATTGCCGTTTGTACATGAAGCTGTCGTATATCTGCTAAATATTTTGAACCTATGCGCACTCCATAATAGTTTAAAAACTTTCTTTTATACGCTGGAGAACCTCCATCTTTCAATGTTGGCGCTTTATATTTGCTATACCATTCTTCAAACCATTCACTCAGTGTAATTCCTGTTCCATCTTCTTCTGGTAACAAATTACTTCTTTTTAGATCATCAACAGCTCTTGCCAATTCCCTTTTTAGCTCTTTTACTTTCCAGCCATATAACACAATTGGCTTTCCTTCCACCTGCGCTCTACCCATATAGCGCCCATCTGTCTTTGTGACAATCCCCGTCCTAACTCCTTGCCTTTTAAGTCTTTACCCATAATTACTGTCCTTTCATAATTGCACCCACAATTTTAAAACGTGAATTACCGGCAATACTTAAAATACACCCAGAAATCAGATGCCCTCTTTTTTCTTTAAATCAGAATATTTACCTTTATTAAACTTTATATTTCCATAAAAATCACTCATTCCAGAGTTTTTTTCAAAGGTTTCTAAGCTCATAATAACCATATCTCCATACCCATTCTTAGTTATAAACACAGGTTCTTCTGAACTATGGCATATTTCTGAAATAGCATTTGTATCTCTTAATTCCCTAATCGGAATTATTCTTGGCATCTTTTCATCTCCTTTCGCTTTTATTGTAGCATAATTATGACACATGTTCAAGATGTATTTTAAATATTTTTCTGTAGCTTCACATTGTTAGTTGAAATTTAGCATTTCTTTTTAATTCATTATCAAACAACTCTTTATGTATAAATACCCTTCGTCCTATCCTAACAACGTATTTGCAGCATGGATTGGAAATCAATTCTCTCGCTTTGGTCTTTCCAATTCCCACATAATGACAAAATTCATCTACTGTTAATAAAGTCTTTTCATATTTCATTTTAAAACTTCCTTTCTTCTTATTTTATATATACATCCTGTAGGTACTGTCGGGAAACAGTTCATTGGATTTTCACCATCTTTTCAGACCGGAGCAGCCTTCTCCAGAAGTATCATTATCAAAAGTAGCATCTTCGCACAAAATCCCATTTTTGTTCGCACCTCAATATTACTCGCTCGTACTATTCAACTTTATAGCATGATGTCGCAAAGTTGAATATTTTAATAGTCATGGCGTACTGATTGCCGGCTCCACCACTTTCTATGTCCTACAAGAATTCTGTTCTATTATCAAGGTGCTATAATGGTTGTTTTAAATTACTTTTTACGTACCAATTTAAATCCCAAAATTGTTTTGATCAACTTTGCTTCTAGACTACTACGAAGATTTTCATCTATACAATAATACTCATTTCCATATTTATCATACATTCTCCGAACAGCCAGACAAGATATATATCCTTCATAATGTTTTAACACCTTGTTAATTGATACAATATCTCCTTCTACTGCTTTTTGAATCACAGCGAATGGTACTAATTTTATTTTTTCTGTGTTTTTATCTGTTATTTCCATATCTGTATTCCTCCATCGTATTTTTCAATAATTCTAAAGATCGTATTCTATGCTCACATACTGTACTTCTTACAAGATTTAGCTTTCTTGCAATTGCAGCATCTGACATTCCCTGAAAATAAGCTAAGAAAATAACCTCTTTTTTTCTATCTGTCAATGTTTCTATTGCTTTTGCCAACAGTTCATCTTTTATCTTTACATCAAACTGTATGTCTATCAGAGAATAGTTTTCTACATCATACTCATCTGTCATAGATATTTTCCCAAAATCGGCTTCCGGCAATTCACAAAATAAGACTTCGTGTTCCCGTCGATAAGAAAGATGTCTGTCATAATCTATTTTCTCCCCCTTCAATGCCAATTTACATTTACGATCAAATTGATGCCGAATTGTTTGTTCGTCATAGGAAGAAGATTGCCCCATAGAGTTCACCTCCTTCCTATTTAAAGATAAGAGCAAAGTTCTTTTCTCTTTTCGTTCTTATCCCGAATGAGTCATATAGAATGTTCGGCTGTTCTATATAAAAATTTTTTAAATAAAAACAATGCAATAAAAAATAAAAAGCATATTCAAAAAAACAAATAATCTTGCTTTTTTAAATATACTTTTATTCATAATACTCATGTACTGATAGTTCAGTTTTTCTCCAAAATAAACCTAGAACAATTGTACAACAAATGTACTTTTCTCTTTCAATTGTTATATACATCCCCAAAATCGCTGTATACATAATACCCCCTCTTGACCAAACATCGTCAAAAGGGGGGTATCTATATTTCCACTGCTCCTCGCAAAAGAACTGACAGTTCGTATATATCTGTATCTTTATGCCATTATATTATTTAAAGAAATAGTTTATATTTATAAAAGAGGCGGTGAACTATCAGTGCATGAAATATCTGATACTTTAGGCGATGTTGTAAAGGCTGCTCGTGAAAATAAATCTATTACTATTGAATGCTTGGCTGAAAAGTTAGGTATTAGCGAGCGTTATTTATATCGTATAGAAAATGAACACAAAAAACCGAGTTACTCTATCCTATATAAGCTTATCAGAGAACTTGGAATAAATCCTGATAATATTTTTTATCCTGAAAAAAATTCTTCTATAACGGAATTCGACTCAATAATACGCCAACTGTATACTTGTGATAAGCGTTCATTACAAATAGTACAAGCTACACTTCAAGCCGCTTTGGAAAGTCAAACAATTAAATAGTATCATTTATAAAAGGCATATAAATAATTTATTTTAGTGCCTTTTAGTGTTACTGGATAATTTCTTTTGTATAAGAAGCCACCTCATTTTCATTTAATTTTACGAGTTTTTCAATTTTTCCATCCTGATTCCTTTCAACTTTCAAGGAAACACTATTTTTAATATTTACATCTCCTTGGATCAGTTTATATCCATCCTGATCATAAAAAATGTAAATATCTTTATCCTCATATCGCCAAAGTTCTCTTTCCGAATCATATATGACTCCATACAAAGAATAATCTTCTAGTGTATCATCTTTTACTTTATCATCACCTGCTTCAAAAGACTGAACTCCATTGAGAATAATAGTTTCCTTTAATTTCTCTGTATTTTTGTCAAATTCTTCTTTGGTTAGCACTTTTAATCCCTCTAATTTATAAGTTTTACTTCGCTGTGCTTCAATATCAATTTCTCCGTCAGAAAAAGAAAAACCTTCCGTATTTCCAGATGCATCTTTTTTATCTGAAAATTTTCTCACTAACTTTCCTTCATAATAAAATCTCTTTTCCTCATTATTATACTTTAAACCATATTTTTCATATTTTTCATATTTCTTAGAATCAAACGCATCTGTTGTATCTGCACTTTTATGACTACTGTTTTCCATAGCCTGTATATTATCTTGCATATTCTTTTTGTCCTGTGTGCCACAAGCTCCCATTATTACTGCAACTAGACATATTGATCCAATAATAATATTTTTTTTCTTCATAGTTAAAATCTCCTTTCACTAAATTCATCACGCATACAGACTACTGCGATAGTCTTTCCATTTACAGAATATCACATAGAATAAAATATTGCAACTATATTTTCATATATCTTATTCTAATTTAGTAATATTCCTTTTGAGCCATGTATAATTCATAAAATTTTCCTTTTCGTTCTATAAGCTCATCAAATGTTCCATCTTCTATTACTTTTCCTTCTGAAAAAGTTAAAATTCTATCACATAGTCTACATGCACTCATTCTATGAGAAATCAAAATTAAAGTTTTATCATTATGACAAAGCTTTATCAAATTTTCATATAGTTTATTTTCACTTTTTGCATCAAGGCTAGCTGTTGGTTCATCCATAATCAGCACTTTTGCTTCTCTTACCAATCCCCTACATATTGCTAGTTTTTGCCATTGACCTCCTGACAACTCAATCCCACCCTCATTTAACTGCCCTAATTCTATATCACTATTTTTTAAAAATAATCCAAATCAAAACTTTGAAGA
>NZ_QSDM01000021.1:0-48223 GCF_003464045.1 Dorea sp. AM58-8
TCAGTCTTATAAAAAGATAATATCAGAAGGAAAACAGATTAGATAGCGAAAGGTCAATGCACTAGTTTCATGATGCATTGGTGCCTTTCGCAGAAAGGTGGTTTATACAAATGAAAATAAAAATTCACTTAGACCAGAAACGGTATAGTAGAAAACCACAACAAAGAGATATTATTGAGATTAATAAATCAATTACAAATAAAATTACAGAATGTGAAATCAGAGATTTTATTGATATGGTTGGAAACAATGGACAGACATTTATGCCTGGATTAATGAACGGAGCACGCAAAAATGAAAACTTTGCTGGACAACAGGTATATGGATTAGATTTTGATGAAGGGATTACCTTTGAAGAGTTTATGGAACGTGCAGAGGAGTTAGAATTGTATCCAGCATTTGTATATAAGACATTTAGCTATACAGAAGAACATCCTAAATTTAGAGCAGTATATATTAATGATTGTATATTTAAAGAGTGGAAAGGGGCAAATATATTATTAAAAATGCTTAGATATATATATCCAGAGTCTGATAAAGCGTGTGTAGATGCATCAAGAATATTTTTTGGTGGAAAAGGTAATCTGTATGTAAATGAAGATGCAAGTATTAATGTAAGAGATGTAGCTGTTTCATTACAGGCTTATAAAATGAGAGAAGACAGACATAATTATCAAAGAACCATGAGAAGAATAGGAAAAGATCTTGGAATAAAAACTGATAAGGGAATTTTGCGTATACTCTCTGGGTGGATGTGAGTAAAATAAGTGCAAGTCGTATATATATACTGGGCGTGCACCAAAATTACTCACTTTTTTATTATATGGAAGAAGATATATACACACAACCACCTAAGGAGTATACGCCGAAAAAAAAGATACGATTGATTGAACGAAAAACAGTAAAAGATATTATTGAATGCTGTCCTCTAGTAAAAGATTTTTATGAAGTAGAATTAAGCCATGATTTAAAGTTTTTATTAGCTACAAATTTTATATATATAAAAGGTGGAAAACAATTATTTTTTGATGGCATACATGAGCATATAGGAAAATGGGAATCTGCTTGGAAAACTATTAAATATAATAATTATAAACCACAGAGTTGTAAAAATGGGAATTGTCCATATGTAGATCAATGCAGATGTAAAAATATGTGTGAGAAAATAGAAAGAAAAATAACAGTGATTGAGCATAAAAAAGATTATATTACACTTGGTGAAGGAGAATATTTATTGCAACGATATATTTCGGACTCAATTAATGATGCCGGTAAGGATATCAATCTGATAAAAGCACAAACTGCATTAGGTAAGACTTATGCATATTGTCAGCTTGCTTCTCAAAAAGATCCTAATAGTAAACCGTTAATGATTGCGCTACCAACTATAAAATTGCAGAATGAAGTATATGATGAATTGATAGATAGAAATCTGGAAGTATATAAGACAATCAGTGTGAGTAATATGTTAGATGAGATTGGTTTAGACGAATTATCAGAGCAAGTGTATGGACTTTATAAGAAAGGTCTGGGGGCAAAGGTTAAAACTCTAATCCGAGAGTATCTGTTGAATAATAAAGATTTATACGATTATCAGAAAGAGCAACTGCAGGAATGTTTGGATACAAATAAGCATTTAATTGGTGATAAGATGGTTGTAACCACTCATGCAATGTTATTACGATTACCGGAAACAATTTTGTCACGATATGAGATAGTAGTAGATGAAGATATTTTAATGACAATATTTAAAAATACGGGGTCAGTTAGCTTTGATGAATTAGGAAAATTTATAAAAAGCAAGTATATAACAGCCAGTAATAAAGGAAGAATACAAACAATAATGCAAATGCCTAATGGAACAGTTGATGTTACAGGCTTGCATGAAATGTTTCAGGCAGATTTGGAACAAATGTGTTCTGATGAATCTGATATAAGTGGACCAATACAGGAGTTTTTGAAAAGCAGTACATTTCATGTGAATTTAGAAGCAGAGCGCATAGACTATTTCACGAACATACCATTTCCAAAAGTTCCTATGACTATTATTTCAGCTACGTTAAATGAAAATATTTATAGGAATTATTTTAGAAATAGATATATAGAATTAAAAGAAGTTCCTTTAATTCAATATCGAGGTACACTTAAGCAATATACAGCATATTCAATGAGCAGAAGTTTTATAAAAAATGTTGGAGTAGATCTGGTAAAAAGAAGTATTTACAATATTACGAAGCTTGACGATGATAATATTATTACATTTAAAATGCTAGATCCGACCAAAAGTATCTATTTGGGAAAAACGGAAGGCTATAATGAATTGAAAGGGAAAAATATATGCGTGGTAGGTACACCACATAACGTGCCATTTATATATGAATTAATCGGAAAATATTTGGGATATGATGTAAGTATAAATGCGAATATTGGAAAGAAGAATTTATCCGGCAACACAGAAGCACCAGAGTGTGATGTAAGTGCTAATATGAGTGTTAGGAAAGTAAGAAATGAATATTATAGCTTTCAGATGATGACGTTTGAAAATAAATTGATGCAGGAATTACAATTTTATTTTTTGGAAAGTGAATTGGAACAGGCAATTGGACGAGCAAGGTTATTGAGGTTTGATTGTACTGTTTTTTTATTTTCAAATTATCCATGTAGACAGGCAGAAATCGTACAGGATGACTATTTGTTGGATGATATGAGTAGGATGTAATATTGTAATATGATTTAAAAACAAGGGAATCAGAACAAAAGCTGATTCCCTTAATTAATCTTCTAGATAACTATTGATAATAATATTTATGATTTCTTTTTTATGTGCTGGTAGCATCCGGTATTTATCTAACACTGCAGATTCGGATTCGTTTAGCATTGAATCGGTTACAGGTTCTATCTTGTGAGAAATGGCGGTATATCCTACCAAATAGTCGATGGATGTTGAAAAGTAGTCTGCCATTTGTATATGCAAAAGACGGTATCGAATCCAAAATCCATATGATGATCTGGGATGGAGATACGGAGAATGAGTGGGTGGAAGTAGAGACTTTCGAATAGGCAATAATAGGATCATCGTCACTTGATTTTCAGATATAGGAATGTTACAATCATAATATAGCCGTTGGGAAAAATCTCAGAAACTCAGTAAAATCAAGGGCTTGCGGCATGTGTCGTCATAGCTCAGCTGGATAGAGCACTCGCCTCCTAAGGGTCAGGTGGAGCAATCCCCTTTTGGAAGCGATTTATGAAATAAATGAGAATACACCTCTGGCAGCTGTATCTGCAGGGTATGATAACATTATGAAACAGGTGATAAAATGAAAAAACGAATTATGGCAGGCATCATGGCTACTATGATGGTTTTAACCATGATGCAGACCACCGCATTTGCGAAATCGGAAGAAACGAATAAACCATCTACTGAAACGATATGTGAAGTGTCTGACGATACGACAGAGTTGAGTTCTCAGGAAGAAGGCGTTGAAAGCGGCGGCAAGCCCGGCGAAGCAGACGCGTCCTTCGACACTGAGGATGAACAACATGCAAAAACAGAAGACTCATCTGAAACGGTCAGCGAAGTAAGTGAAGAGGCGTTATCAGAAGAAGATGCAATCGCACCGATTGCGGAGACAAACTATGAAGTATCCAGCGACAGTGAACTCATAGATGCGTTAAATAAAATCCAAGCAAGCACTGAGACTGAAGCAACCATTGTGCTAAAAGCAGATGTAAATGCACCAAGTGCTTCCGGAGGAAGCTCTACTACATCCTTTGGTGTGAATGGCAAGCATATTACCGTAAAGAGCGAAGACGGGGAAATGAAGAAACTCAAATTTCCTTTTTATGGTATTCTCAGCGGAGACAGCACCTTTGATAATGTTAATGTGACCGGCAGCAGACTGTTCTGTAATGGATATCGAACGATCTTCACAGAAAATGGTCAGATTCATTTGAGCGAAACACTTTACGGAGGCGGCTACAAAACTACGGTAAACAGTACATATGTTGTTATTGCAGCAACAGGTTATATCAATCCATCCTCTGCCAGCGGTCTGCACGATGTGATTGGTGGCTCATATCAGGGATCGGTTGAGGGTGACACCTATCTGGAAATCACAGGTAATATTAAAATGCAGAGTGGCAACCATCTGAACCCCGGCTGTATGAAAGGCGATGGCAGCAGTGGCAACGGCAGGAATGTGCCCGATGTCTATGTCGGCGGCAATGCTACGCTGATTTATGACAACAAAAATAGTATCGATACCGCGGCTCCTGCAATTGAAGGCACATACGGCTGCGAAATGAAGGGAGATGTCACGCTGGATGTTCGTGCAGGCCGTGTAGCGGGCATTGTCGGTACGGAGGAACCGGTCGATAAATCCATCATTCGCGGTAATTTGCATATCATTGCAGGTAATCCTGCTTATGAGAATACCGATCGGGTTCTGCGGTTAGGTAGCAACTGGCCGATTATTGGCGCAGGTCATAGCTTTGCAACTATGCCCGGTGCTGTAGGTAATTATACGGTAGGCGGCAACATTACGATCGACACCTACGAAAATGTATGGGCATGGGACAAAGGAACTACGCCCGACTCGTATGATCTGCCGGAAATCTACGGAGCCTTGCGCGGTAACGTAGGCGGCAATATTACGATCAATGCCCACGGATCTCATGTGCAGAATATTTTCGGTGCAAGTGATTCCGTTGTCCAGGGCTCTGTTACAGTAAATGCAACCGATGTTGAGCTGAAAAACAGCGAGTATGATACTGAATATGATGAAGGCTATCTTTTCGGCCTGTGGGAAAGAGGTATCCCAGCTACCGCCAACGGCCCTGTGACCGTAACGGTAAACGGCGGCGATGTGGGCCTTGTGATGGCTACCGATCAGACAACTGTACCGGCCGGGTCTTCCATCAATGTCACCGGAAAGCCGAAAATCCGCACCGGTATCCGCGGAACACAGGCAAGTTCTTATTCGACCGAATTTCCGGTTGCCAATGTTCAGGCTTGTGAGACTGTTATTCCGTTCGTGAAAGGAATGTCACAGGTTAATATTACAGACAATTCCAATGTGAAAGTTCACACCATGACGAATAATGCCGGATTACTGGTAGAAGAAGGAAGCACCTTAACAACGGATCAAAAACAGGTTTGGATCTGGGGAAACACGGTTGTCAATGGCACCTGGGAGCAGCTGCACAGCCAGACCGACGATTACAACGATATTTTTGTCAACGGCACAACGCAGATTGGCTCCAACGGCCACCTGATCAATCACGGCACAAGCAACCTGAGTGGTGCGGTAACCAACAATGGCGTAATGGCGCTGATGGGATCGGCTTATTTGCAGAATGATTACACCGCCACCAACGGCGAACTGCGGCTGCCGACAATCGCGCCCGGTGCAAATTACGATACCGGTACAATTCCGGTACAAATAAAGGGACTTTCCACCGGTACAACTACGGTCAACACAGTTGATCCGGCAGACTGGAATACATTGAAAAAACCTGCGCTTGGAGACAACTATATTCTCTCAAAGAAAAATACTGACGCTCCTGCTCAGGAGGTGTTCCTGCTGGGTAATGAGGATGCTCTGCAAAGCGGCTGGTTTCTTAAACGTATGGCCGATGCTGACGGCACAGATGACTATTATATGTGGCAGGTGGCCAGCGGAATTCGTATGGTCTTCGATAAAAACGGGGGCGATACAGAGGCCTCTCCACGTGTTATGCTGCAGGAAAAAATAGAGGGTGTTGTAAACCATTTCGATCTTCCTACTGTTGAGCCTACTCGCAGCGGATACAAGTTTACAGGCTGGAACACGAAGGCAGATGGCACCGGAGATATATTTACCGCCGAGACTGATGTAACTGAAAGCATGACAGTATATGCACAGTGGCAGCCTCTCGCAGGTAGTGGCAACCTCACAGTAAGCAAAACGGTTACCGGAAATGCAGGCGACACTTCAAAAGAATTTCATTTTACTGTGAAGATGGATACACCTATAAATGGAACCTATGGAGATATGAGCTTTACGGATGGTACGGCTCTCTTGACTTTGAAGCACAATGAGAAAAGGACAGCCACAGGACTTCCGGCAGATGTCCATTATGAAGTAACGGAAGCAGAAGCAAACCAAAATGGATATACAACTACCGCCGAAAATGCCAGCGGCATTATTGTAAAGGATACTACAGTGGTCGCTTCCTTTACGAATAATAAAAATAGCAATCCATCAGGCGGTCAACCAACTGCACCTACACCGGGTAATAATCCAAGTGATAAACCGACTGGAACCACATCCACAAATCCTCAAACAGGGGATCAAAATAATCTTACCCTTTGGATTGTCCTTTTGGTCGGTTCGTTACTAGGCTTGACAGGTATCGTCAATGTGGTAGTGAAAAAATCTCGGCATCGGGAAAAGTGTACGAAATAAATAGATTACGATAATTAGCAATAGATTTAAAAATCGCTGTAGTCCAGGAACCTTGGATACAGCGATTTTTTGTTCAATTGCTAAAAGTGATGCACTTGGAACAAAAAAACGGATAAATATTTTCGTTAATTGCACATTATATTCATGGTTATAAATATGTATAATGCTGAAACTGATAAGAAAATTTTAGAAAAAATATCATAGGTGTATGTATATACCGGCGATAAGGATGGAGAAGTAGTAAAGAGCGAAGGTACAGAACTGAAATACGGATCAGATGTTCAGTACTGTTTGGTGAATGACATTCAGATGAGCTCCAAACAGATCTGGACAGTGCCAGATTCCTTTACCGGAACAATTACCGGGACAGAAATTGAGGAAAATGAAATACCAACTCTGTACGACAAAAATACAGACACTATCTACATATACAATCCATATCAGTTAATGGTACTTGTATAGGAAGAGTCTGAAACAGAACCGGTCATGTCATTGGACTATGATGCACCGCAGCTTGGTATGGGGCAGATGATCTATCCGGATGGCTACTATGAGATCATATCCGGCCACAGAAGAAAACATGCTGCGGAGAAACTTGGATACCGTAAAGTACCGGTGATCATCCGGGTATTAAGTGAAGATGATTTCATTTTAAGCATGGTAGATTCCAATCTTCACAGAGAACGGATCAGCTACAGTGAAAAAGCTTTTGCTTACAAATTAAAGAATGACGTATTGAAAAGAAAAAGTGGTCGAAATAAATGGCCAGTATGGGGAGCAGCAGGTGGAAAAGATGGTTCTGTAAATTATTTCCAGTTCATTGATGCAGATGGAACTATAAGTGAACCAATGGGAATCGCTGCCCGACGCGTTATGAATACCAATGATGTCGTTCGCATGGTTACAGCAACTGGTGGTGGCTACGGAGATCCGTTTAAGCGCCCGGCTGACAAGGTAGCTATGGATGTTAAGAATGAATATATTACTGTGGATCAGGCAAAAGAAGATTATGGTGTTTTAGTTGATCCAGAGACATTTAAGGTACTTGGATTGACAGAAGAACGGCAGAAAGCGGAAAAATAATCTAACCATTATCAAATCAGAAATGTCAACAGATACCAATGCTGTTAATTTGTACATTTTCAAGACAATGATTTCTGAAAAAGTAGCTTTTTTCAATTGCATATTATTATAGTGAATAACTGAGCCAGAGCCTGTAATGGGTTCTGGCTATTTTAATGTGCAAAAAAAGGAGGTACTTGTTATGGAATCAGAAACGAAAGAATTTGTACAGTTGGTTCGGCTGTACGCAGTGAAAGAAAAGGAGTTGCCGTATGGGAAGAAAGAACTAAATGATTCTGCCAAGGTAGTAGAGTTATCACGGCAAATCCTTAAAAATCAGGACAGGGAGTATATTCTGGCAATTGCTATGGATGCCAGAACCAAGCCGGTTGCTGTAGAAGTCGTAGCGATCGGAACGGTAAATCAAGCTGTGATTGAGCCGAGAGATTTGTTCAAATATGCAATCATATCGAATGCAGCGGGAGTTGTGATGGTACATAATCATCCATCGGGTAATCCAAGTCCCAGTGAAGAGGATTATAAGATTACTGCAAAAATAAATGATGCTGGAAGATTATTAGGAATTCCGTTATTGGATCACATCATCGTTGGAGACGATAGTTATTTTAGTTTCAAAGAAAATAAAGATAAGGAAAATGAATAGGGGAGGAAAATTATTATGTCTGCAGAAGTGGAAACTATGTTTTATTTAAGGAAAGAACCATGGCACGGATTGGGAACTCAGGTAATGGAAGCACCAAATAGCAGAGAAGCGTTGAAGCTTGCTGGTCTGGACTGGAAGGTAGTACAGGAACCGTTGATTACAGGTGCAGGAGATATGGTGGACGGTTATAAAGCCAATGTCCGCAATACGGATAATCAGGTGTTAGGAGTAGTAGGTGACCGTTATCGTATCGTACAGAATGAAGAAGCATTTGCATTTACGGATGATCTGCTTGGATATGGAGTGCGCTATGAGACAGCAGGATCACTGCAGGGTGGTAAGAAAGTATGGATGTTAGCGCATATGCCACAGGAGTATATTATTGCCGGAGAGCACATTAGTCCATATCTGTTATTTTCAAACAGTCATGATGGGTCTGGAGCGGTAAAGGTAGCAATTACACCAATCCGTGTTGTTTGTAATAATGGATTAAAGTATTAATAAATTTTTCCCAATATGAAAAAGGCAGTAAATACACTTATCTATCTAACGATGGAGAGGAGTCATTTATTGCCTTTTTTGTGTTATACTGTTGGTAAGATATGAACTGTGAAATAAGTTTGTTTTTAAAACAAATGGATTGGAGTGGAAGAGTATTGAATGTTATTTCGAATGATACAGAAAATTTCCTTTGTTGATAAGGAATGGAAATATGGGCTGTTCGGTCATCCTTGGAAACATGAAATTGTTGTGATGGGAGAAAAGCTGATAGAAATGTTTGAGAAAGAAAAAGTTAGCTTAGGAATTTAAGATTAATAAAAGGAGTTTGATGTGAGGGATAAAAAAGCACGGATTAAAACAATATTAGCTTTTGGAACGGTATTGATAGTGGTTATGGTGGCGTGGCTTCTAAATCAATTCGATCGCTCCAGGGATGTACTTCCTAATGAGAATACTACGATAAATCTTTATGGAGAGATGCACGGTTATAAAGAATTTTATGACATTGAATTTCAAGAGTGGAAGAAATTCTATGATGAAGGATGTCGCAATCTGTTTATAGAATTGCCATATTTTAGCGCTGAGTTTTTGAATGAGTGGATGAAAGAAGACTCGGATGAACTAATTGATAAGTTTTTTGAAGAGATTAAAGGCTCGGCAGGAGATAATGAATATTTTTATGAGTTTTTTCATGAGATAAAAGAATATTGTCCGGAGACGATATTCTATGGAACCGATGTGGGGCATCTGTACAATACTACCGGGGTGAGATATCTTAGATATCTGGAAGAAAACGGGCTTACTGATTCTGAGAAGTATTCGTTAGCTAATGAAAATATACAGCAGGGAATTACATATTATGAATCCAATGATTCTACTCGGAGAGAATCGTATATGATATCCAATTTTATAAATGCTTATGAACGATGTGGTGGTGGCAAAATCATGGGAATCTATGGAAGCTATCATACAGATTTTCACAATTCTGACGTAATGGTGGTAAAGCTTAAGGAAAAATATGGTGATAGAATGAGTGCAGTCAGAGTAAAGACAATTGCCTTTGAGCAAATGGACGAGCCGTATGATTTCGGATTTTGTATTACTGGTGTCGTATTTCTGCTGATGTTGTTTGTTCCCAATATCATGTGGACGCGTAAGGGGAAACCAATCGGATACGTTGAAAGTGCAAAAAAAGAAAATAAAGTATTGCTGATGTTTGAACGTATTGGGCAGGTCATAGTAAGTACGTCACTTGTGATTTTTCCGGCACTTAATCCCAAAGTAATGGTACTTGTTGACGGATTGTACTTTGAATGGAAAATTATAATTTGGATGATGGCATTAACTTTGATGATTTTATATGAATGCTATTGGATGAAATATTTCAAGAGCTCCAAGACGATGAAAGATTATTATAGTTCTTTTGTGGGATTTCCATTGGCAGGGGCGACGCTTCCGGTCATGGCGGTAGTGCTATTAGGAATTTATTCAGAAAATGTAATTGTGATTTGCTCAGCAATTATTCTTGGAATTGGTCATATCGGAATACATTACATGCATAAGAAAGAGATTAAGCGGAATATGGACAAGTAGAGAGTGATGAGTTGGAGCTTGCAGGAGGTGTGGATGTGGCGTCAAGAAGTTTCAGAATATTTGCAACTAAGGAAGATTTGTCGGTGATCTTTTCGGAATTTCAAAAGAGTATAAAGGTTCATTATTTTAAATGCGGTCGGTCAAATAAACTGACGGAAGTACTGGATATAACGAAAGAGGAGTTTTTTGGTGTAAATATTCATGGAAAGCATCTGGGTAATCAATGGCTTGTATGTCCTGAGCATGTAATTCCGCAAAAACGGAAAAATGATATGCTACAAGATGAAAATATCTTTTTTATAGATCAGATGCTGAATAGTGTTTCCGTAATAGTAGCTTTGGGCGGTATTTATCATGGAGAAGCTATATTTCCGACAGAGATCAGTACAATATGGTATGAAAATTCGGAGTCAAAAATGCTTTATTCAGAACTGAAGAAAATATGCAGACGACATTCTCAGTGCACTGTAGAAGGATATATGATCGGAAAAAATGCTTTCTGTGGTAAAAGACAATATCGATTTTGCACGATAAATATTGACAGTCCGGAAGATTATGAATTAAGGATAGAATGATTTGCAAGAGGAGTGCTAGAATCATGAATAAGAAATACCCCATGCTCTTGTCACCAGGCAGCATTGGAAAAGTAGAATTGAAAAACAGAATCGTCATGAGTGCTATGGGGATGAATCAGTCGGACGATGGCTTTGTCAATGACGCAGTGATTGAACATTATGTTGCCAGAGCCAGAGGCGGTGTCGGACTTATCGTTGTGGAAGTTACTTGTATTGATGCACCACTGGGGAAAAATACAGGAAATCCGCTCATTCTTGATGATGACAAATATATTCCGGGGATGCAGAGGGTGTCGGATGCAATTCATGCAGAGGGAGCAAAATGTTTCCTGCAGATCAGTCATGCCGGGCGTGGAGCATTTCGTAGGATAACGGGTATGCAGCCGGTTGCACCGAGTGCAGTGGCAATGCCGTATTCTACGATGATGGAGTTGTCGAATGAGACACCGAGAGAGCTTACTGTTGAAGAGATTCATAACATTGAAGAAAAGTATGCGCAGGCAGCACTTCGGGCGAAAAAGTCAGGATTTGATGGCGTGGAAATTCACAGCACAGGATATTATCTTGGACAGCAGTTTTTGTCTTCCGTGGCAAATGTGCGGACGGATGAGTATGGTGGCAGCAGAGAGAACCGAATTCGGTTTCATCTGAACATCATACAGAGAATCCGTGAACTTTGTGGGAATGATTTCCCAATCGTGGTGAAGTTCAGTGCTACAGAAAGCGGAAAAGATGCCGGAATCACCGTGAAGGATGGCATTTATTATGCGAAAAGACTGCAGGATGCGGGCGTGGATGCGCTTGAAGTTCTTGCAGGCGTGTGGAGCAGTGAGAAAGAGAATACCATGAAGGGTTCAGAAACAGAATGCCAGACAGCAGGTCTGTGCCGGATTCTGAAGCAGGGGATTCGTAAAATGACGGGGAAGGCTCCTGTGATAAAAACGATCGGCGGCGGACAGGTACAGCATCCGCGGGCAGCAGAGAATGCACTTGAATCGCATCAGTGCGAGTTCATTTTTGTGGGAAGAGAATTACTGGTACAGCCGGATTTTGTAAAACTGATTGAAGAAGAAAGAGAAGATGAGATTAAGCATTGCATTGGATGCGGAACCTGTTCGCGTGTGCAGCTTCAGAAGAATGAGGCATGCAGGTGTGTGTTGAATCCTCAGGTTGGACGAAAAATAAAGGAGAACAGAGTATTATGAAATGTGAAGGGAAAATAGCATTGGTTACAGGTTGTACTAGCGGCATCGGTAAAGCAACGATGTACAAACTGCTGGAAGAGGGTGCAGATGTCTATATGTTAGTTCGTAATCTGAAACGAGGGAAAAAACTTGCGGAAGCGACAGAAGAAAAATATCCGGGAAAGGTAAGAGGAGTCCTTTATTTTGAATGTGATAAGCTGGAAACTATTGAATCTTCTATCAAGGAAGCATATGGGGATGCCGGCAGAATCGATATTTTTATTAATAATGCGATTGGTGGGGCCTCTGCGGCAAAGGATAATCTTACGGTGACTGAGACCAGTCATGAGACTTGTATGGGATTGATGGAATCTATCCTGGGCGTCAGTGCAGAGTGTGCCAGAGTGGTAATTCCGCTGATGATCGCAGGAGGCGGAGGCTCGATCGTTAATGTATCGTCATCCACAGGAGTTCAGCCGGATGTGTCTCGTACCTACTATGGAGTCGCAAAAGCGGCGGTAAATATGCTGACGCAGCAGATTGCGGTTCAGTACGGAAGACAGGGAATTCGGTGCAATGCAGTTCTGCCGGGATTTACCGTGTCGAAAGCGACCGAGAAAGCTATGCCGAAAGAATTTAAGGAAGCGTGGCTGAAGCATACACTGATCAGACGGCTTGGCACACCACAGGATCAGGCGAATGCAATCGTATTTCTGGCATCGGATGAAGCATCCTGGATCACCGGACATCTGATGGAAGTGTGTGGCGGTTATGGACTGGCAGCAAATATGTATGGTGACATTGTGGAGCCTCCGAAGGTGTAATATTGGAAAAATAGGGGAGAATCGATACATTTGTCTGTAAAATTTGAAAAAATCAAAAGATTTTCTTGACATACTCTGTTACACTGTCGTACAATAGCACTTGTAAATAGTAAAACCGTTGAGAAAGAGGAGTAAGTTATCAGCGTGAAGTTAAAGAGAGTGGCAGGTGGTGAGATTGCCATACGGAACGGATAGCTGAATGGACTTCGAGGGCAGCCGGAAATCGAAAGAAATTATGGCCTGTCGGGAACCGAACCCGTTATCAATCAGGGATGTATGTTAGTACATGAGAAGAGTGGACGCTAGTCAAGTTGAGTGGTACCGCGATAATGATGATAATTATTACCGCCTCAAACATTTTGTTTGGGGCGGTTTTCTTTATTATTTGGACGAAGTTCACTGATTATCTCTCCTAACATGAAACTTATAGCAGAGAAAAGGAGAACAGTATTATGAAAAAGAAAACAATCGCAATTATGATGACAGCAGCAATGGTGATGGCTATGGCAGCAGGATGTGGCAGCAAGGAGTCCTCAGCTTCAAACGGAGACAACAAGGAAGCAAGCTACAAGATTGGTATTCAGCAGTTTGCAGAGCACGGATCACTGGATAACTGCCGGGAAGGTTTCCTGGAAGGACTGGAAGAGGAAGGCATCAAGGAAGGAGATAATCTGAAGGTAGAAGTTAAGAATGCAATGGCAGATACTGCTACCAATGCTCAGATCGCGGATTCTTTTGTATCTGATAATATGGATTTGATCTGTGCAATTGCAACACCGAGTGCACAGAGCGCATATAATGCAGCAATGGATAAAGATATTCCGGTTGTGTATACAGCAGTTACTGATCCGATTGCAGCAGAGCTTGCGGACAAGGATGGTAATCCGGTAGGTAATGTAACAGGAACTTCTGATACACTCCCGGTTGAGGAACAGCTGAAAATGATCCGGGAAATGATGCCGGATGCTAAGACAATCGGTATCCTGTATACAACCAGCGAAGCAAACTCCGTATCAGCCATTGCAACATATGAATCATTAGTAGATAAATATGGATTTACATTGGAGACAAAGGGAATCAGCCAGACATCAGAGATCGCACTTGCAACAGACGATCTGCTGACCAAAGTTGACTGCATTACCAATCTTACAGATAACACCGTAGTAGCATCTCTTCCTACTATTCTGGAAAAGGCGAATGAAAAAGGTATTCCGGTATTCGGAAGTGAGATTGAACAGGTGAAGATCGGTTGCCTGGCCGCAGAGGGTATTGATTATATCCAACTTGGCAAACAGACAGGTAAGATCGCTGCACAGATTCTGAAGGGCGAGAAAAAAGCATCAGAGATTCCTTATGAGATTATTTCTGAGCCAGGTTTCTATGTAAATACAAAAGTAGCAGAGAATCTTGGAATCGAAGTTCCATCTGACCTTGCAGATTCAGCAGTAGAAAGCTTCGATACCATTTCTGAATAAGTTAACGGAGGCATTTTTCATGGATTTTGTAATATCAATTTTAGAGCAGGGGCTGATTTACGGGATACTGGCTCTTGGAGTATATATCACCTATAAGATTCTGGATTTTCCGGATTTGACCGTAGATGGAAGCTTTCCGCTGGGCGGTGCAATCACAGCGCATTTTCTGACAGGAGGGATGAACCCTTACCTGACACTTCTGCTGGCATTTGCGGCAGGAGCAGTAGCTGGTATCTGCACTGGACTGATCCATGTGAAATGCCGTGTCCGCGATCTGTTATCTGGTATTATTATGATGACAGCACTGTGGACGATCAATTTGTATGTGGCAGGAACGGCGAATGTTCCGTTATTCTCACAGCAGACAATATTTAAAAATGATACATTGAGCAATATAATCCCGGAAGGTATTCAGGCATACACTACATTGATCATTGTAATCGTTCTGGTAGTGATCAGCAAAATTCTGCTGGATCTGTATCTGGAGACCAAATCCGGTTATCTGCTTCGTGCAGTCGGTGATAATCCGACGCTGGTTACATCTCTTGCAAAGGATCAGGGGAATGTAAAGATTGTGGGACTTGCAATTGCAAACGGTCTGGTGTCACTGGCAGGCAGCGTGTTCTGCCAGGAAGAGCGCGTATTTGAAATCTCAATGGGCACCGGTGCTATCGTTATCGGACTTGCGAGCGTTATCATTGGCACCAGCCTGTTTAAGAAGCTTACCTTATTAAAGGCAACCTCGGCAGTGCTGATCGGTTCTGTGGTATATAAGGCATGTGTGGCAATCGCACTCCGCAATTTCGAGCCACAGGCAATGAAACTGATTACGGCAGTATTATTCCTGGCAATCCTGGTGCTTGGTATGGAACGCAGAAAGAAGGTGAAGACGGATGCTGGAGCTTAAGCATATCCACAAATATTACAATCCGGGCACAGTCAATGAGATGTGTCTGTTTCAGGACTTTAACCTGACAATCGAAGATGGAGAATTTGTCTCTGTAGTAGGAAGTAACGGTTCCGGTAAGACGTCTATGCTCAATATTATCTGCGGAAGTATTCCGGCAGAAGGTGGACAGATCTGCATTGGTGGAAAGGATATTTCCAAAGAAAAGGAATATCAGAGAAACCGTCGCATTGGTCGTGTATATCAGAATCCGGCAGTGGGTACCTGCCCGTCGATGACCATTCTGGAAAATATGTCCCTTGCAGATAATAAAGGTAAGAGCTACGGATTTGGCAGAGGAACGAATAAAGCAAGGATCAATTACTACAGAGAACAGCTCAGCCAGCTTGGACTCGGGCTGGAAGACAAGATGGATGTGAAAGTCGGCGTGCTGTCGGGCGGACAGCGTCAGGCAATGGCACTGCTTATGTCCACAATGACTCCGATTGAATTTCTAATCCTGGATGAGCATACGGCAGCGCTTGATCCGAAGACAGCAGAACTGATCATGCAGCTTACCGATAAAATTGTAAAAGAAAAGAAACTGACGACCATCATGGTTACACACAATCTCCGATATGCTATGGAATATGGCGACCGCCTGTTGATGATGCATCAGGGAGAGGCTATCCTTGACAAGAAGGGCGAGGAAAAGTATAGTATGTCTGTGGATGACGTTCTCAAATTATTCAATGAGATCAGCATCGAATGCGGAAATTAAAGGGGAATGTGACAGATGGCAAAGAGAATTGCAAAGTTTGAAAAGGTGAGCTTCGCACAGTTCGAAGCAGCTTGGAAAGATACATTTGAAGAGAGTAGTACAGAGAAGATTCAGAAAATCTATGACGGAATCGAACTCCCAAAGCGTGCAACCAGCGGATCTGCCGGGTATGATTTCTATGCCCCGGTTGATTTTACCATTGCACCGGGAGAGACGGTAAAGATTCCGACCGGTATCCGGGTACACATGGAAGAAGAGTGGGTGCTCAAGTGTTATCCGAGAAGCGGACTTGGATTCAAATATCGTCTGCAGCTTAACAATACGGTAGGTATTATTGACAGTGATTATTACTATTCGGATAATGAAGGTCATATATTTGCTAAGATTACCAATGATTCGAATGAAGACAAAACGGTAGAGTTGAAAGCCGGTAATGGATTCATGCAGGGAATCTTCGTGGAATATGGCATCACGGTGGACGACAACGTGCAGACAGTGCGCAACGGCGGATTTGGCAGCACGACCAAGGCATAGATGCCGGATCAGAAAGCGTAATAAGAATGAGATAAGAACGGATATGCAGGGCAGAGGCTCTGCATATTTTTTTTGCACGTGGGCATGCTATTTCTGATATATGTCTGAATGACAGAAATGGAGGAGTGGATATGCCTGAATACAGAAATGCCACTGCGTCGCTGAAGGAAAATACAGCCTATGTGAATGAGATTCTTCCGGTGCAGGAGAGCTTTGATATTGTTCAGAGAAATATGATGATCGGAGGCCGGGAGGCAGCATTTTTCTTTGTGGATGGATTTACGAAAGACGAATCAATGTTGAAGATTATGGATTCTATGATGTCAATTACGGAAGAAGATATGCCAAAGAGTGCAACGGCATTTTCAAAAAGTCATATCCCATATGTGGAAGTGGATATTCTGGTGGGGTTTGACCAGATATTTCATAATATTTTATCCGGAACAACAGCGCTGTTTATTGATGGATACGAAGGCTGTTTTATCATAGATTGCCGTACGTATCCGGCAAGGAGCGTGGATGAGCCGGATAAGGACAAAGCACTTCGCGGATCCAGAGACGGATTTGTAGAGACGATTGTGTTCAATACTGCACTTATGAGGCGTAGAATCCGGGATCCACATCTGATCATGAAAATGATGCAGGTGGGAGAAAGTACGGGGACAGATGTGGCAGTCTGTTATATGGAGGATCGAGTAGATCCGGAACTGTTGAAGAAACTATTGCGTAAAATCAGTCAGATACGGATTGATGCTCTGAGAATGAATCAGCAGAGTCTCGCAGAATGTCTGATGAAACGTAAGTGGTATAATCCATTTCCTAAGTTTAAATATACAGAACGTCCGGATACAGCAGCGGTATGTCTGCTAGAGGGAAAGATTGTAATTATGGTGGATAATTCTCCATCGGCAATGATTCTTCCAACATCAATCTTCGATATTGTGGAGGAAGCAAATGATTATTATTTTCCGACTTTAACAGGCGTGTATCTTAAGATTTCCAGAGGTTTAATTGCGTTTATGACGGTATTTCTGACACCTGTGTATCTGCTTTTTATGCAGAATCCGCGGTGGCTGCCAGAGACATTTGAATTTGTTGCGGTGCGGGATATGGTGAATGTACCGCTTATCTGGCAGCTTTTGATTCTGGAACTGGCTATCGACGGCCTGCGGCTAGCTGCAATGAATACGCCGAATATGCTAAGTACGCCGTTGAGTGTAATCGCAGGTCTCGTATTGGGAGAATTTTCAGTATCGTCCGGGTGGTTTAACAGTGAGATTATGCTCGCAATGGCGTTCGTCTCTGTGGCAAATTATACACAGCCAAATTTTGAACTTGGTTATGCACTGAAATTTATGCGTCTGCAGCTATTGATTTTGACTGCGCTTTTGAACTGGGCAGGATTCGTGCTAGGTGTGCTGGTGGTGGTCGGAAGCATTTGTTTTAATAAGACGCTGACCGGACACAGTTATCTGCATATTAGCCGAAATTAGTAAAAAAATGATGTGAAATTTTGGCGTGGGAATCTCTTGAATTTGTGGACAGATGGAGTAAAATCTTATATGATTAGGTCATGAATGACAGAGGGGACGAGGAGGTAGACCATGCGAGATTATATCATTACAGTAAACAGTACCGTTGATACGGGGAAAGAATGGCTGGAAGAACGCAATGTGCCGGTGATTCCATTGAAATATACAATAGATGGACAGGAGTATACAGATATGTATGGCCTGTCAGACAAAGAATTTTTCCAGAAGCTGAGAGAGGGCAAGATGTCAGTGACCTCTCAGATCAATCCGGAGGAAGCAAAAGAGATGCTGGAGCCATATGTAAAAGAAGGAAAGGATGTGTTACATCTGGCATTTTCGTCAGCACTCAGTGGCACCTGTAACAGTATGAAGATTGCTGCGGAAGAATTGCAAGAAGAGTATCCGGAGGCGAAGGTTATAGTAGTAGATACGCTGTGTGCATGTATGGGAGAGGCGATGCTTCTATATTATGCATTAAAGCAGAAAGAAGCAGGAAAGACAATTGAAGAAGTGGCACAGTGGGCAGAAGAGAATAAACTGCATGTTTGTCATAATGTAACAGTGGATGATCTGTTCCATCTGCACAGAGGAGGGCGCGTATCCAAGACGGCAGCAGTGCTTGGAACTATGGTAAAAGTAAAACCGATCATTCATATGGATGATAATGGTGCGTTGCAGGTAATCGGTAAAGAGCGTGGCCGTAAGAAATCCCTGCATAAGATCGTTGACATGGCGGTGGAGCGTTCTGAGGGATGGGACAATGAGATCATTATGATCACCCACGGTGATTGCCTGGAAGATGCAGAGTATGTGGCGAAGCTGGTTCGTGAGAAAATGGGCATTGAGAATGTATTTATCCATAATATTGGAACGGTTATCGGCAGTCATACCGGTCCGGGTGTAGTAGCTACATTCTGCATGGGAAATAAACGATAAAAAAGTATTGACACAAGAGTAGAAGCGTGGTATATTAATTTTTGTGTGAAGAAAAGAAAGTAGAGTATCCGCTCTCACCATAGCACAATCGGGTGACTATTGGTTCAATATATTGCATAATATTAATCTTTTGTTTGAAAGGATTTTTATGTGGATAGATGAGTGGATAGTCAGTGACTGTTCACTCATTTTGTATTAACAGATAACAGATGCAGAGATGTATCAGACAATCTATCATGGAGGTGTACGACAATTAGCGATTTAATGATTAACGAGCAGATCAGGGACAGAGAGGTACGTGTAGTAAGCGCAGATGGAGAGCAGCTTGGAGTGATGTCTTCAAGAGATGCTATGAAGCTTGCAAGAGAGGCAGAGCTGGATTTGGTTAAGATTGCTCCTAAGGCACAGCCGCCGGTATGTAAGATTATCGACTACGGCAAGTACAAATACGAACAGAGCCGCAGAGAGAAAGAGGCCAAGAAGAAGCAGAAGACGGTGGAAGTTAAGGAAGTACGCATGTCACCGAACATCGATGCTAACGATCTGAATACAAAGGTAAATAATGCCAAGAAGTTCATTCTGAAAGGCAATAAGGTTAAGGTAACTTTGCGTTTCCGCGGAAGAGAGATGGCTCATGTTCAGCAGAGCAAGCACATTTTGGATGATTTTGCAGATATGCTGAAGGATGTTGCACAGGTTGAGAAGCCGGCCAAACTCGAGGACGTAATATGAGCATGGTTTTAACCGTAAAACGTTAAAAATAAAAAATACATTAAGGAGGATTTTATCATGCCAAAAATTAAAACAAATAGAGCCGCTGCTAAGCGATTCAAAAAGACAGGTACAGGAAAATTAAAAAGAAATAAAGCTTACAAGAGCCATATCTTAACCAAGAAGTCTACAAAGAGAAAAAGAAATCTCAGACAGTCTACAATTACTGATGCAACAAATGTAAAGAACATGAAGAAAGTATTACCATATCTCTAAGATCTGGTAATTGTTGAAGGAGGATATAAGACATGGCAAGAATTAAAGGCGGATTGAACGCTAAGAAGAAACATAATAGAACCCTGAAACTGGCAAAGGGATACAGAGGAGCACGTTCTAAGCAGTACAGAGTTGCTAAGCAGTCTGTAATGAGAGCACTTACTTCTTCATATGCAGGAAGAAAGCAGCGCAAACGTCAGATGCGTCAGCTGTGGATCGCTCGTATCAATGCAGCAGCAAGAATGAATGGTCTGTCATACAGCAAGTTCATGTATGGACTGAAGCTGGCTAATGTTGACATGAACAGAAAGATGCTTGCAGAGATGGCTGTTAATGATCCGGCTGGATTCGCTGCAGTAGCAGAAGTTGCAAAGAGCAAATTAGCTTAATTGTAATAAATAATTTAAACTTTTTAAAAAGTTTAAAAAACATTGACAACCGTTCGGGGATGTGCTATTATAATCTTCGGACGGAATAAGTCATGCGGAAGTGTCGGAACTGGCAGACGAGCAAGACTAAGGATCTTGTGATCAATGCGATCGTGTGGGTTCAAGTCCCATCTTCCGCATAGGGCAATCTGAGTAATCAGGTTGCCTTTTGTTATATTTACAAGACGAAACAAGATTTATTCATTTAGGTATTGACATTTATCTATTCATTCGATATAATATTCAATGTTCAGCGGAAGTGTCGGAACTGGCAGACGAGCAAGACTAAGGATCTTGTGATCAATGCGATCGTGTGGGTTCAAGTCCCATCTTCCGCATAAAGGCAATCTGAGTAATCAGGTTGCCTTTTTTGTATTGCGACGAGTCAAAGGCCTAGCTTGCTGAGGACCTTGACGACCGCATACAATCTCGGAATGTGCCTTTTGGCACTTCCGACGATTTGTGCATAAGCCGCAATGCAGAAATCAAGTTTGCGTGCCACGTACCGGATGAGTGATTTTGCCGTATAAACAATGTTCTCCTACATAACACTTTTGCAAATTAAAAAATAAAATTGATAAATATGGATTTGAAACGGTAAAATATTGATATAAAATTCAAAATGTAAAAATATAATGTTGACACATGATGATTCTGCTACTATAATGTGATTGTAGGAGATGGAGACATGAGAAAAAAAGTAGATGATCCACGTCTGATGATCAAGGTATGTGATCTGTATTATAATCAGAATGCCAGCAGACAGGAGATCGGGCAGGAACTGGGACTTTCCAGACCGACGATTGCAAGGCTTTTGGATTCGGCAAGAGAACAGGGACTTGTCCGCATTGAAATTCCGGATCTGGATACCATAGCTTACTGGGAACTGGAGAAAAAACTGGAAGAAAAGTACGGCCTTAGACAAGTACTGGTGGTAGATGGCAGTGATGACAAAGATGCACTGGAGAGTGCGCTTGGAAGTTCGACAGCCAGATATTTGCAGTATGTGATCAAGGATGACAGTATTGTAGGTGTATCGATGGGATCTACCCTTCACCACATGGTATCGGCATTACAGAAGGCTCCGGCAGAGCGGGTAACTTACGTGCCATTAGTAGGCGGCATGGGAAGACTTCGGATGGAACTTCATGCCAACAGTCTGGCGGAGAAGATGTCAAGGTTGGGAGATGGAACATTTATCCCATTGCACGCACCGGCGAGAGTATCCAGTACACTGGTGCGGGATGAGCTGATGAAGGAAGAGAGCGTGCAGGATGCAGTGAAGCTGATGAACCGGATTGATGTGGCACTGGTGGGAATCGGTTATCCGAATGAACATTCTGCGATCAAGGCGACAGGTTATTATAAGGAAAATGAGATAGAGTCGCTAGTGTCGAGAAAGGCTGCCGGAGAGCTGTGTATGCAGTTCTATGATATCGAAGGCCATACCGGGTCGTATGCATCGGATAATGCTGTGATCGGCATGGATATTCACCGGCTATGTAAAGTGCCTTGTTCCGTTGGTATTGCCGGAGGAAAAGAGAAGTTGTCGGCAATTCAGGGTGCGATCAATGGAAAATATATCAATGTGTTAATAACAGATACGGAGTGCGCCAGAGCACTGTTATCTGATGAGGAGGAAGAATAAGATGAATGAGATTCTGAACATGACGATCAATGAGATGCCGCAGACAGAGTTTGACTGTTCCTGTGGACGCCATCATAATTTCAGTGTCCACGATATGTCTATCCGCAAGGGAGCAATCGAGGATCTTCCAAAGATGGCGGAACCATTTAAGGATGGCAAGATTCTGGTAGTGTATGATAATCATACATATGAAGTGGCAGGAAGAAAGGCAGTACAGCTTCTGAAAGACAATGGTTTCAACATCAAAGAGCTGATGTTTGATACCGGAGACGATATTCTGATCCCGGATGAGAAGACGCTTGGACGTATTCTGCAGGAGCAGGATCTGGATACAAAGCTGATGATTGCAGTAGGATCCGGTGTTATCAATGATTCGGTCAAATTTGTGACATCCCGTACCGGACTTCCTTATATTATTGTGGCAACAGCGCCATCTATGGACGGATACGTGGCAGACGGAGCACCAATCGTATCTCATGGATATAAGTATTCCCCGGTTGCACATCTGACTTATGGATTGATCGGAGATACAGACATTCTTCAGACTGCACCACAGGATCTGATCCAGGCTGGTTATGGTGATGTGGTTGGTAAGATTACGGCAATCACAGACTGGGATCTGTCTGTAAAGGCAAATGGAGATTACCGTTGCGATACCTGTGTGACATTGGTGAAAAGAGCGTTAGATAAGTGCTTTGACAAAGCAGAAGGCTTAAAGAGCAGAGATGCAGAATCACTTGGAGCACTTCTGGAAGCACTGACACTGACGGGAGTGGCAATGGCACTGGTTAATATTTCTCGTCCGGCATCCGGAGCAGAGCATATGCTGTCACACTTCTGGGAAATGGATTATATTGCGAGAGGTTTGAACCCGAACCATCATGGTATTCAGGTTGGTGTGGCAACTCCTGTAATCGCAAGATTTTATGAAGAATTGGCAGACATTCTTCCGGAAGGAACCGGAGAACTGTGTCCGCCTCATGAAGAGATTGAGGCATTGCTTGCCAAAGGAGGAGCACCGATCAGCCCGAAGGAGATCGGCATCAGCAGAGAGTTATTCCACGAAAGTCTGATGAAGGGATATACGGTCAGACCAAGATATTCCGTACTGCAGTTTGCAAAGGATAAGGGAAGACTGGAACAGATTGCAGACAAGATTACAGAAGAGATCTATGGTTAAGAGGTGTAGTATGCTGAGTAAAGAAGAAGCCTTAAAAGGTGTAAAATTATTTGTACTGGATATGGATGGAACCGTCTATCTGGGAGATCAGCTGATCGAGGGATCGCTGGATTTTATCCGTCAGGTAGAAGCGTCCGATGATATGGACTTTGTGTTTTTTACCAATAATGCATCTAAGGTGCCATCCGTATATGTCGAGAAGCTTCATAAGATGGGATTGGATGTGGATGAAAACAAGGTCATCACAGCAGGTGATGTGTGTGCAGAGTTCCTGAAAGTAAATTATCCGGGAGCAAGAGTGTATCTGAATGGTACACCGGTTCTGGAAGAGAACTGGAAAGAAAAGGGAATCCAGTTAGTGGAAGAAGACCCGGACGTGGCTGTACAGAGTTTTGATACGACACTGACTTACCACAAACTGGACAGAATTTGTCACTATGTAAGAAATGGTGTGCCATTTATTGCAACACATATGGATACAAACTGCCCGACCGAGTATGGATTTATGCCGGATTGTGGCGCAATGTGCAGTCTGATCACAGATTCTACCGGAGTGAAGCGAGATTCCTTGGCAAGCCTTGGAAAGAAACGGTCGATATGGTAGCCGAGATTACCGGATATCAGCCATCTGAGATGGCATTTGTTGGTGACAGACTTTACACAGATGTGGCAACCGGTGTTAATAATGGAGCGAAAGGCTTCCTGGTACTGACCGGAGAGGCAGATATGCAGACGGTGGCAGAATCGGATGTAGAACCGACCTGCATTTACGAATCACTGAAAGAAATGAAAACATATTTATAATGCCAGAGTAAGGCAAAGACATATAAGGAGGACGAAACTTATGAAAATCGCATTTGGATGTGACCCTAACGCAACAGAATTTAAACTTCAGTTAATGGACTATGTAAAAGGACTGGGACATGAAGTGGCAGATTTCGGAAGTGATGATCCGATTTATGCGAACACAGCTATTGAAGTTGCACAGGCAGTTGCCGGTGGTAAATACGACAGAGGTATTGTAGTATGCGGAACCGGAATCGGAGTATCAATTGCAGCTAACAAAGTAAAAGGTGCTTACGCAGCATGTATTCATGATGTGTATCAGGCACAGCGTGCGGAGCTTTCTAACCATGCCAATATTATCACTATGGGATCACAGGTTATTGGAATTCAGCTTGCAAAAGAACTGGTAAAAGAGTACCTGTCTGTAGAATGGGATCCAAACTGCAGATCTGTGGACAAGGTTCAGAGAATCGTTGATTTTGAAAACGAACAGTAAAAATATATCAGATGGGAGTCAATTCCCCATCTGATATAGCCTCCGGCAGGATTGCAGAGGTGCGCAGTAGAAGTATGTCATGCAATTGCATGACGCGCACCTCGCAGCAAGAATGCGAGGCATTCTTGAAAATAGGGGAGTCGGGGATTTTAAAGTCTCTGACTCTTTTTTGACATTTTTCATAAAGATATGTAATATGATATATATAAGATGCCAGGTTTCCAAAGTCATACAGATGGGTGCTTGCACACATGTCTGTATGACCTTGGAAACCGCCCCGATATGAGGATAAAAGCACTGCGAAGCAGTGCGATATCCGAATGGCGGGTGTAGATTGCGGGAGCACGAAGTGCGGAGCAATCTGCAAGGCATCGTAAGAAAGGAAAGAGGATAAAAGCACTGCGAAGCAGTGTGATATCCGAATAGCGGGTGTAGATTGCGGGAGCACAAGGTGCGGAGAGGAGGTAACCGGCATGATGATTCGTGAACAGCTTGAATTGCGTGAAATAGAGATATTAAGTCCCTATGCGAGTTTCAGCAGAGAGTCCAGAGGACGGAACCGTGAGGAAGAAGAATGTGATATCCGTCCGGTGTTTCAAAGGGACCGTGACCGGATTCTTCACAGCAAGGCATTTCGCAGGCTGAGGCAGAAGACACAGGTGTTTTTACAGCCTATGGGAGATCATTATCGGACGAGACTTACCCATACGCTGGAGGTGTCACAGAATGCAAGAACGATTGCCAAGGCACTCAGATTGAATGAAGATCTGGTAGAAGCGATTGCACTTGGACATGATCTTGGTCATACGCCGTTTGGACATGCCGGAGAGCGGGCTTTGAATGAAGTATGTGAATTAGGGTTCAAGCACAATGAGCAGAGTGTACGCGTAGTCGAAGTGTTGGAAAAACAGGGGAAGGGGCTGAATCTCACCTGGGAAGTGAGGGATGGAATCCGTAATCACAAGTCCAGCGGACGTCCGGCAACATTGGAAGGGAAACTGGTGCAGTTATCGGACAAGATTGCCTATATCAATCATGATATTGATGATGCTGTACGAGGTGGCATTTTAAAAGAGGAGGATCTGCCTTCAGAATATACCGACATATTGGGACATTCCAGCAAAGCCAGGCTGAATCGCATGGTGCATGATGTGATTACGCAGAGTATGGATCGCCCGGAGATCCATATGTCGGATGAGGTGTGGAAAGCCATGCGTGGGCTGAGACAGTATCTGTTTGAACATGTATACCTGAATCCGGTGGCAAAGGGAGAAGAGGCGAAGGTGATGCATATGATTACGAATCTTTATCATATTTATATGGAAAAACCGGAACTCATGCCGGAGCAGTTTTTGAATATGCTGGAAAATGGCGCCGCGTCAAGAGAACAGATAGCGTGTGATTATATCGCAGGTATGACAGATTCCTACGCAGTTCATACATTTGAGGAATATTTTATTCCGAAATGTTGGAAAAATTAAAGGAAATCAGAAAGTTCTGTCGAATTTATATAAATAGGGAGTATTTTGAGTATTCCCAAAGACTAGAAAAGAGGATGCAGCAGATTTATGTATTATCCCGAAGAATTAATAGAGGAAGTACGACAGAAGAATGATATCGTGGATGTGCTGTCCGGCTATGTGAAGCTTCAGAAAAGGGAAGTTCTTATTTTGGACTATGTCCATTTCATAATGAGAAGTCCCCGTCTTTTTCGGTTAGCAGACAGAAACAGATGTACTACTGTTTCGGGTGTGGAGCTGGAGGAAATGTATTTACATTTCTGATGGAATATGAGAATTATTCATTTCCGGAAGCAGTAAAGGTACTGGCAGACCGGGCAGGAGTAGACCTGCCGGAGATCGAGTATTCTAAGGAGGCCAGAGAACGGGCTGACCTGAAGAGTACATTACTTGAGATCAATAAGTTGGCGGCCAAGTATTTTTACGCGCAGCTTAAGACAGAACAGGGCAGAACGGCATATACATATCTGAAGAAGCGGGAACTGAGTGACGAGACGATTGTGGCATTTGGACTGGGCTATTCTAACAAATACAGTGACGATCTGTATCGGTATCTGAAAACCAAGGGCTATACGGATGAGGTACTGATGCAGGCAGGACTCATTTCCATGGACGAGCGTCACGGACCGTATGACAAGTTCTGGAATCGTGTTATGTTTCCGATCATGGATGCCAACAATCGAGTGATTGGATTTGGCGGACGTGTGATGGGAGATGGTAAGCCCAAATATCTGAATTCACCGGAGACACCGATTTTTGATAAGAGTCGGAATCTCTATGGACTTCACCGGGCAAGAAGTTCCAGAAAACCGTATTTCATACTATGTGAGGGTTATATGGATGTGATTGCCCTGCATCAGGCAGGCTTTACCAATGCAGTCGCATCACTGGGAACGGCACTTACGCCGGGACATGCATCACTGATCAAGCGGTATGTGAATGAAGTATATCTGACTTATGACAGTGATGAAGCAGGAACAAAGGCAGCTCTGAGAGCAATGCCGATTTTGCGGAATGTGGGGATTACGGCAAAAGTAATCCGCATGGATCCATACAAGGATCCGGATGAATTTATCAAGAATCTGGGGACGGAAGCATTTGAGGAACGGATTCAGAAAGCACGCAATGCATTTATGTTTGGACTGGAGATGCTGGAGCGGGATTATGATCTGAATACACCGGAAGGAAAGACCGGATTTATGCACGAGGCGGCGAAGAGACTGGCGGTATTCGATGAAGAGATCGAACGCAGTAATTATATAGAAGCAGTTGCAAAGGCATACCGGGTTAATGTGGACGAGTTAAGGAAGCTGGTGGTGCGGACGGCAGTACAGACAGGACTTGCAAAGCCTGTGGAGAAGCCGAGAACCACGAGAAACCGTGAAAAAGAGGCGGACGACGGTATTTTGAAGTCGCAGAGAATCCTTCTGACATGGATGATCGATGATGCGAATGTCTTACAGCAGATCCGGAGAGTGATCCGGTCAGATGATTTTACCGAGCCACTTTATCGGACGGTAGCAGAACTTCTGTATCAGCAGATGGATGAAGGCTTAGTGAATCCGGCACAGATCATGAATCATTTTTCAGATGAAGAGGAACACCGCAAAGTGGCAGAATTGTTCCATACAAAGATTAGAGAATTAACCACTAGGGAAGAGCAGGAAAAAGCATTGAATGAGACCGTGCGTCGTGTTAAGCAGAACAGTCTGGATGAGATGGCGAGGAGACTGGAGCCGACAGACATTGCGGGACTCCAGAAACTGATGGAGGATAAGCGGCACTTCAGGATGCAAAGGGACTGCATATTTCCATAATTTAAGGATAAAATATAAACAAGCAGTGAGAGGATGGACATTACATGGAAGAGAACATTGTAAAATTTGAGGAAAAGCTGAAAGAACTGGTAGCTCTTGGAAAAAAGAAAAAGAGTGTCCTTGAGATTCAGGAGATCAATGACTTTTTCTCAGATATGGAGCTTAGCCCAGAACAGATGGAGCAGGTATTTGAATATCTGGAAGCGAAGGGGATTGATGTGCTCCGAATCAATTCGGATACAGATGACGATGATGATATGGAAGTTATATTGTCAGATGAAGACGAAGTAGATATGGAAAAGATCGACCTGTCTGTTCCGGATGGAATCAGTATCGAAGATCCGGTACGTATGTATCTGAAAGAGATTGGTAAAGTACCACTTTTGTCTGCGGAGGAAGAGGTTGAGCTGGCAAAGCGTATGGCAGAAGGCGATGAAGAAGCTAAGAAGCGTCTGGCTGAGGCGAATCTTCGTCTGGTAGTCAGCATTGCAAAGCGTTATGTGGGACGAGGTATGCTGTTTCTGGATCTGATCCAGGAAGGTAACCTGGGACTGATTAAGGCGGTTGAAAAATTTGATTATCAGAAGGGATTCAAGTTCAGTACTTATGCAACATGGTGGATTCGTCAGGCCATTACAAGAGCAATCGCGGATCAGGCAAGAACGATCCGTATTCCGGTGCATATGGTTGAGACAATTAACAAACTGATTCGTGTATCCAGACAGTTACTTCAGGAATTAGGCCGTGAACCTACCCCGGAAGAGATTGCGGAAGAGTTGGACATGCCGGTAGAACGTGTACGTGAGATTTTGAAGATTTCACAGGAACCGGTGTCTCTGGAGACGCCAATCGGTGAAGAGGAAGACAGCCACCTGGGTGATTTTATTCAGGATGACAATGTTCCGGTACCGGCAGAGGCAGCAGCAGCGACATTGCTGAAAGAGCAGCTGGATGAAGTGTTGGATACTCTGACAGAGAGAGAACAGAAGGTACTCCGTCTTCGTTTCGGTATGAATGATGGTCGTGCACGAACTCTGGAAGAAGTTGGTAAGGAATTTGACGTTACCAGAGAGCGTATTCGTCAGATTGAGGCGAAGGCACTTCGTAAGCTTCGTCATCCGAGCCGCAGCAGAAAACTGAGAGATTATCTTGAATAAGAAAGAGGCGCCTATGGAACTATCAAAAAGACTGAAAGCTGTTGCCGGTCTTGTGACAGAGGGCGCCTCTGTTGCTGATATCGGAACAGATCATGGCTACGTACCAATTTGGCTGATCCAGTCCGGACGAGCAGCAAAGGTGATCGCAATGGATGTAAATGAGGTCCGCTGGAGAGAGCCAGAGGGCATATCCGGTCAAAGAGACTGGAGAATGTGATATTTACCAGAAAATCAGATGGACTGCAGGCATTGCATGTGGGAGAAGCAGACACGATGATCGCAGCCGGAATGGGGGGCGGTCTGGTGATAAGGATTCTGGAGAATTCACCAGAGATTACAGCAGATCTGAAAGAATTTATCCTGCAGCCACAATCAGAGATTCACAAGGTCAGAGAATATCTGAATCGGCATGGTTATCGGAGCGTGGAAGAGGATATGGTAGAAGAGGATGGCAAATACTATCCGATGATGAAACTGGTGCATGGAGAAGAAGCGCCATATTCACAGGAGGAGTTATATTATGGGCGCTTACTCCTGAAGAAAAAGAATCCAGTATTATATCAGTTTCTTCAGAGAGAACATAGCTTAAAAAAGGGGATCGCTGATAGGTTGGGAGATCAGACTGGAAAAGGAGCAGAGAGCAGACGGAAAGAGCTTCAAGACGAACTGGAACGGATTGAGCATGCAATTGCTTCTTATGAAATATAGAGAAATAGAGCAGCAAAATGAGGTGATACAGATGTTATGTCAGGAAATTATAGAAACATTGGAGGCACGTTACCCTGGAAGCTGTGCGATGGACTGGGATAATGTGGGACTCCTTGTGGGAAGAAGGAAAAAAGAAGTACATCACATTTATGTGGCAGTGGATGCAACGGATGAAGTGATCGAGGAAGCAATCGAAGCACAGGCAGATATGCTTGTGACGCATCATCCGATGATATTTTCTGGGATGAAACGAATAACAGAAGATGATTTTATCGGCAGAAGAGTATTGCGCCTGATTCAGAATGATATAGCATATTATGCGATGCATACCAATTATGATGTGATGGGAATGGCAGAGCTTTCGGGTGAAGTACTGGGACTTAAAAATGCAGAAGTACTGGATGTGACCTGCCAGAGTCCGTTAGACGGCAGCCCGCAGGGGATCGGCCGTGTAGCAGATTTGGAAGATCCGATCTGTCTACAGGAATGTTGCGAACTGGTGAAAGCGAAATATGAACTGGAAGCAGTAAAAGTATTCGGAGATCCGTCTGCAGAGATCCGTCGTGTGGCAATCTCTCCGGGAGCCGGCAAGAGTATGGTATCGGCAGCATTTGCGGCGCATGCAGATGTACTGATTACAGGAGATATTGACCATCACACCGGAATTGATGCGGTTGCACAGGGGCTTATGATCATAGATGGTGGTCACTATGGGATTGAGAAAATATTTGTACCGGATGTGGCAGCATTTCTCCGGGAGAAATGTCAGGCGATCGATGTAGTGGAAGCACCTGTATGTAATCCGTTTCAGATCGTATAAGGCAGAAAGGAGCGATGGATATGGCACAGGAAATGGTCAGTGTTCAGATTGGTGAAAAGGTATATCAGTACGAGAAAGGTACAACGTATCGGGAGATTGCGTTAGCTCATCAGCAGGATTATGAAAATGACATTGTGTTGGTATTTGTTAATAAGAAGCTTCAGGAATTGAGAAAAACATTGAAGACAGATTGCGAGATGCAATTTGTCACAACAGGGGATCAGATTGGATATGCAACATACAAGCGTAGTATGAATCTGTTACTGGTAAAAGCAATCTATGATGTGTGTGATCACGCTCCTGAGACGAAAGTGAGGATACATTTCTCAGTCAGTGATGGGCTGTACTGCACAGTGGAAGGCGCTGTGGTAAATATTGAGTTCTTAGAGAAAGTTAAAGTACGGATGCAGGAAATGATCCGGCGGGATATTCCAATCAACAAACGGACGGTCGATACCGATGATGCAGTTGCATTGTTCCGCCAATATGGTATGGAAGATAAAGAGAGACTGTTTGCGTATCGGAGAGTATCAAAAGTAAATCTTTATAGTATCAATGAGTTTGAAGATTACTTTTACGGATATATGGTGCCGAGTGCCGGATATCTAAAATGGTTTGAATTGTATCCATATGAGGCGGGATTTGTTATTCAGATGCCGACAAAACAGGCACCAAAAGTGGTGCGTCCATTCCGCCCGGCCGAGAAGCTGTTCCATGTTCAGAAAGAATCTGTACACTGGGGAGATATGCAGAATATTGAGACGGTTGGTGCATTGAATGATGTGATCGTAAAAGATGGACCGGGAGAAATGATCTTGGTGCAGGAAGCATTACAGGAAAAGAAGATTACGGATATTGCGGCGCGGATTGCGACCGATCCGAAGGTTAAATTTATCCTGATCGCAGGACCGTCATCTTCCGGTAAGACGACATTTTCCCATCGTCTGTCCGTACAGCTTAAGGTAAATGGCATGGTACCGCATCCGATTTCTGTAGATAATTTCTTTGTAGAACGAGAAGATACACCGATAGATGCGGATGGAAAGTATGATTTTGAGAGTCTTCAGACGGTAGATGTCAAGCTGTTCCATGACTGTATGCTCCGTCTGCTGAATGGAGAAGAAGTAGTGCTTCCGACCTTCAATTTTAAGACAGGACACAAGGAATACATCTCTAAGCCAAAGAAGATGGGGGTAAATGATGTGCTGGTAATTGAAGGCATTCACTGTCTGAATCCCAAAATGACGGCAGGACTGCCGGATGAGAATAAATTCAAGATTTATATCAGTGCGTTGACACAGCTGAATATTGATGAGCATAATCGAATTCCGACTACTGACGGCAGACTGATTCGCCGGATCGTACGGGATGCCAGAACCAGAGGCACATCGGCGAAGAATACGATTGCTATGTGGCAGTCAGTACGCCGGGGTGAAGAGAATAATATTTTCCCATATCAGGAAGAGGCAGATGTAATGTTTAACTCATCGCTGATCTATGAACTGGCGGTATTGAAAGAATATGTAGAACCTCTGCTGTTTGGAATCGAGCATGACTGCCCGGAATATCCGGAAGTGAAGCGATTGCTGAAATTTCTGGATTATTTTGTGGGAATTGGCAGTGAAAGAGTGCCGGCCAATTCGCTGTTAAGGGAATTTGTAGGCGGAGGATGCTTCCAGTTGTAAAAATACAGAATATACCAATGTATAATGCCATTACAAAAAGGACAGATTGCAAAGGATAAAGCCTGCTGGCAGATATGTTTGCATACTGTCCTTTATTTTGCATATGAGTTAAGCAAATTATCGAGTCTTACTATAAAATTCCGCGATCTTATCCATTCTTGCTGCCATATTCTGGAACAGCATATCAACTAATGTAATTGCGGTCATGGATTCTATGACAACTACGGCACGCGGTACGATGACCGGGTCGTGGCGTCCGTGGATCGTGAGTGACAGAGGCTTACCATCCTTGTCTACGGTATCCTGTGGTTGTGAAATGGATGGTGTAGGCTTAATGGCTGCACGGAGAACAATTGTACTGCCATCGCTCATACCGCCCAGCACACCACCAGAATGATTGGTTTCTTTATATATGCCATCTGAATTAGAAGAAAATGCATCGTTATTCTGGCTCCCGGAAGCTTTGGCTGCCCGGAAGCCATCACCGATCTCGAAGCCCTTGACAGCACCGATAGACATCATGGCTTTGGCGAGGTTGGCATCTAGCTTTTCAAAAACTGTCTCGCCGATTCCTGCTGGCATATGGTCTACCCGGCATTCGATGATACCGCCGGAGGAATCCTGTGATCGGATGCATTCCTCAAGATAAGCAGAAGCTTTTTCAGCGTACTGATTATTTGGCATATATAACGTATTATCTGTGATTACACTATAGTCATAGTCCTGTTCCGGAATGCTGATCGGTCCGATGGACTTGGTGTAAGCCATAACCTGGATGCCAAGAGATTCCAGAATCTTACATGCAACAGCACCGGCAGCTACACGACCGATGGTCTCGCGCCCAGAAGAACGTCCGCCGCCACGGTAATCACGAAAGCCATATTTGGCATCGAAGGTGTAATCGGCATGTCCCGGACGGTAAGTGTTCATGATATTACTATAGTCACGGGATTTCTGATCCTGATTGCGTACCAGAATGGAGATCGGAGTTCCGGTAGTGCGTCCTTCAAAGACACCGGATAAGATCTCCGCCTGATCACTTTCTTTGCGCTGGGTAGTGAATTTACTCTGTCCCGGTTTGCGTCTGTTTAAATATTTCTGAATATCTTCTTCTGACAGGGGGAGACCTGCCGGACAGCCGTCGATCACAACGCCGACGCCTGCACCATGAGATTCTCCCCATGTCGTAATTCGAAAGATTGTTCCATATGATGAACCTGCCATAGTGTGTATAATCTCCTTTATGAAAACGTGTTTTCTGCTATTATAGCGCAGGAATATAAAAAAGACAATTTGTGGAACGAAAAGTAGAATGAAAAGGGGTGCGGGAGTGTTGCGTATGAATAGAAATGTGGTAAAATAAAGAAAATTATCTGCTGGTGCAGGAGTAAAGGGAGGGTAATATGAAGAAAACAGATACAAAATACCAGGCGTTTATCCAGATTCTTCGAGAGGAATTGATTCCGGCTATGGGATGTACGGAGCCGATTGCACTTGCATATGCTGCGGCGATTGCAAGAGATACTCTTGAAGCAATCCCAGAACGAATCGAAGTGGAAGCGAGTGGAAGTCTGATTAAAAATGTGAAGTCAGTGATTGTGCCTAATACTCAGCAGTTAAAGGGGATTCCGGCAGCTGTGACAGCAGGTATTATTGCAGGGAGTGCAGAAAAAGAACTTGAAGTAATTGCTGAGGTGTCAGAAGAGCAGATTCAGGAAATGAAACGATATCTGGAACAGACGCCGATTACGGTAAAGCCACTGAACAGCGGGATTACATTTGATCTGATCATTAAGGCATATAAAGGAACATCGTACAGTAAGATCCGGATTGCGAATTATCATACAAATGTTGTGTTAGTGGAGAAAGATCATAATATACTGGAACAGAAAGAAATTAATGAAGAGACAGAAGAAGGACTGACGGACCGGTCATTATTATCTATGGAAGATATATGGGATTTTTCTCAGACTGTAGATATTGAAGACGTGAGAGCAATCATTCATCCACAGATTGTCTGTAATATGGAGATTGCAGAAGAAGGAATCCGTGGTGATTATGGTGCAAATATCGGTTCAGTATTGCTTGGCATGGGAGAAAATAATGTGCAGACTCGTGCAAAGGCTATGGCAGCGGCAGCTTCCGATGCAAGAATGAACGGATGTGAATTACCGGTTGTGATTAATTCTGGAAGTGGTAATCAGGGAATAACAACATCTGTTCCGGTTATTGTATATGCAAGAGACTTGAAGGTAAGTGAAGAGCAGATGTATCGTGCATTAGTATTAGCGAATCTGACTACGATACATCAGAAGACACCGATTGGAAGATTATCTGCTTATTGTGGGGCTGTCAGCGCTGGTGTAGGCGCGGGAGCAGGAATTGCGTATTTGTGTGGCGGAGGATATAGAGAGATTATTCATACGGTAGTAAATGCTGTGGCAATCGTATCTGGAATGGTATGTGATGGAGCAAAAGCGTCGTGCGCTGCCAAAATAGCTTCTTCTGTGGACGCAGGGATCCTTGGATATTATATGTATAAAAACGGACAGCAATTCTATGGAGGTGACGGACTGGTTACAAAAGGCGTGGAAGCAACATTGAAAAATATTGGTCGTCTGGGGAAAGAAGGAATGAAAGAAACAAACCGGGAAATCATTCGTATTATGACGGAAGAACCATGCTAAAAATGGTAAATTCTACTGTACTTTTGGAAATTACCGTATTATAATTGGGTTTGTATTTATAATTGTGAGGAGTATATGATACATGCGAGATAAGAAAAAGAAGAATAAAAAGAACAACTTTTCTTCTATCGCCGGGGATGATATCGAGATTATCGATGATGAAGAACTGTTGTCAGGACTTCTGAATGATGAAGAAGTAGATGATTCTGATGTTGAAGAGGAGTACGAAGAGTCGGAATTAGAACTGGATGATGATCAGGCAGATTCGGATCAGGGCGATGATCTGGATTATGATGAAATAGACGATTTGGATGACGATCTTCCGGATGAAGAGGATGATAAGATCATTGAGGGTGATGAACTTATTGAAAAGCATCGTAAAAAGAAGCGCAGAAGACGCATTATTTTAATTGTGCTCCTGGTCTTGATAGCGTTATATGGTGCAGTGTCAGTTTATTTTAGTTTCCATTTTTTTCCAAATACGAAGGTAAACGGAGTGGGCTTTTCACTGAGCAGTGCGGAGCAGGTACAGGCTCATATGAAGGAAGAAGTCAAAGGATATGCATTAAGGATGAAAGAATCTGATGGCGATACAGAGACGATTAGCGGAAGTGATATTGATATTGAGTATGTTGCTGATGATTCTGTTGAAAAGCTGATCAAGAAGCAGAACCCATTGCTTTGGATTACAGGACTCTGGAAGCAACAGAATATTGAATCGTCTGTAGGCGTGAAATATGATAAAGATAAGCTTGATAAAGTAACTGAGAATCTGGATTGCATGGCAGAAGAGAATCAGATACCGTCTGTATCTGCAAAGCCGGAATTTACAGGTGAGAAGTTTGAAGTAGCCGCAGAGCAGATCGGAACGGCAATCGACAAGGATAAATTTGCAGAGACCGTTACAAAAGCGATCAATGGGTTTCAGTCAGAGGTTGATCTGATGAAGGAAGACTGCTATATTCTGCCAAAATATACGAAAGATTCACCGGAAGTCGCGAAGGCATGCGAGAAGATGAACAGCGAACTGGGAGCGAATATTACACTGGACTTTTCTCCGAACACAGAGGTCGTGGACAGTTCGGTAATCTCTCAGTGGATTACAGTAGATGATAATATGCAGGTAGCCTTTAATCAGGATGCGGTTAAGCAGTACATAGCAGATCTTGCTGCAAAGTATGATACAGTTGGCAAGACAAGAAATTTTACTACTGCGACAGGTAATGTCGTACAGGTAGAAGGTGGTGGTTATGGCTGGAAGATCGATCAGGATGCAGAGTACAATGCATTGATCACCAATATCCAGAATGCAGAGACCGTGACCAGAGAACCAAATTATTCCAGCCGTGCAGCAACACATGATGCTAATGATTGGGGTACTACGTATGCAGAGGTGGATCTGACAGCACAGCATATGTATTTTATCCAGAATGGTCAGATTGCTATGCAGTGTGATATCGTGACCGGTAATCCGAATAAAGGTAATGCAACACCACAGGGAATGTATTCTCTGTATTACAAGCAGCAGAATCAGGTGTTACGAGGAAAGAAGCTGGAAGACGGAACCTATGAGTATGAGTCACCGGTAGATTACTGGATGCCATTTAATGGTGGTATTGGATTTCATGATGCGTCATGGCAGTCTGCTTTTGGAGGCGTGCGTTATCAGACATATGGTTCTCATGGATGTGTGAATATGCCTCCGGCATCAGCTGGTGAATTGTATAATCTTATTCAGGCGGGAACACCTATAATCTGTCATTATTAATCAGAACCAGTGAAACGCGTTTCGGTGAGAACCGGGGCGCGTATTCTATGTATCGCGCAATAAGAGAATGAAAGGAATAAAAGTATGTACGAATTATTGAAAAAAGACGGCAGGGCCAAGCGTGGGCGTCTGCATACCGTACACGGTGATATAGAGACACCGGTGTTTATGAATGTAGGTACGGCGGCGGCTATCAAAGGTGCGGTATCTACGGCTGATTTGCAGCAGATCGGTACACAGGTAGAACTTTCTAATACTTATCATCTGCATGTAAGACCTGGTGATCAGGTAGTGAAGAAAATGGGAGGTCTGCACAAATTCATGGTGTGGGACAAGCCGATTCTTACAGATTCTGGTGGATTCCAGGTGTTTTCACTGGCAGGACTTCGTAAGATAAAAGAAGAAGGTGTATATTTCCAGTCACACATTGATGGTCATAAGATATTCATGGGACCGGAAGAGAGTATGCAGATCCAGTCTAATCTTGCATCTACGATTGCAATGGCATTTGATGAATGCCCATCCAGTGTTGCAGACCGTGATTATATGCAGAAGTCGGTAGACCGTACCACCAGATGGCTGAAGCGTTGTAAGGCAGAGATGGATCGCCTGAATAGTCTGCCGGATACAATCAATAAGCATCAGATGTTATTTGGTATCAATCAGGGCGGTATTTACGAAGATATTCGTGTTGCCCATGCTGATGAGATTTCTAAATTGGATCTGGACGGTTATGCAGTTGGAGGTCTGGCAGTTGGAGAATCTCATGAAGATATGTACCGAATTCTGGATGAGGTGGTGCCGCATCTGCCAGAGAACAAACCGACCTATCTGATGGGTGTTGGAACACCGGCCAATATTCTGGAAGCGGTAGATCGTGGCGTAGACTTCTTCGACTGCGTATATCCGAGCCGTAATGGACGGCATGGACATGTATATACCAAACATGGTAAGCTGAATCTGTTTAATGCCAGATTTGAGCTGGATGACAGACCGATTGAGGATGGCTGCGGCTGTCCGGCTTGTCAGATGTATTCCAGAGCATATATCCGTCATCTTCTGAAGGCAAAAGAGATGCTGGGAATGCGTCTTTGCGTACTTCATAATCTGTATTTCTATAATCACCTTATGGAAGAGATCAGAGATGCGATTGATGCAGGACGTTATAAGGAATATAAAGAAGAGACACTGAGGGGATTTAAAACGCCGGAAGATTAATTTATGTATAATAGCGGAAGATTATAAAGAGCTTATAAAGAAATAGAAAAAAACCTTGATGAATAGCAGAAAATTGTGTATGATAGCAATAGTGTTTTTTTATTAAGATGGCAGGAGGAATAGATTATGTTTACATTAGCATCAGGATTGGCTAACAGCCACTTGGACTGATTCTTATCTATGCAGTTATTATCGGTGTGTTCTGGTGGTTCCTTATGAGACCACAGAAAAAGGAGCAGAAGAGACTTGCACAGCTGCTTTCAGAACTGGAAGTTGGAGATACTGTTCTTACAACAAGCGGATTTTATGGTGTGATCATTGATATCACAGACGATGATGTGATCGTAGAATTCGGAAGCAACAAGAACTGTCGTATCCCAATGCAGAAATCAGCAATCGTTCAGGTTGAGAAGCCGGACGCTGAATAAGAGTAAAAGGAATGGGGTGTTCTCTGTTTAAAACAGAGGACACTCCATTTTTTTGCGCTTTTAAACCATGAAGGGTTGAAAGCAATAGAAAAATACGATAATATAAAAGATAAAACAGACATAACTGTAGATGTTGGGATGAAAGGAAGGATCATATGAACCTGAAAATTGGTGTGATTAAAGGGGACGGAATCGGTCCGGAGATAGTAACAGAGGCTATGAAAGTCCTGGATAAAGTAGGAGAGGTATATGGTCATACCTGTGAGTATGAACAGCTTCTGATGGGGGGAGCATCTATTGATGTACACGGAATTCCACTGACGGACGAGACAGTAGAGACAGCAAAAGCATGCGATGCAGTGTTGATGGGATCTATCGGAGGAGATGCTAAGACATCACCATGGTATAAACTGGAGCCATCAAAGCGTCCGGAAGCAGGACTTCTTAAGATCAGAAAAGCATTGAATCTTTTTGCCAATCTGAGACCGGCAGTGTTGTATGATGAACTGAAAGGAGCCTGCCCATTAAAAGAAGAGATCACAGAAGGCGGCTTTGATATGATGATCATGCGTGAACTGACTGGTGGATTGTACTTCGGTGAGCGTAAGACAGTAGAAGAAGACGGAGTACTGAAGGCATATGATTCCCTTACATATAATGAAAATGAGATCCGCCGCATTGCAAAAAGAGGTTTCGATATTGCGATGAAGCGTAGAAAGAAAGTAACAAGCGTAGACAAGGCAAACGTGCTGGATTCTTCCAGATTATGGAGAAAGGTTGTTGAAGAAGTAGCTGAGGATTACCCGGAAGTTACGTTGGAGCATATGCTGGTAGATAACTGTGCAATGCAGCTGGTACGTGATCCGAAACAGTTTGATGTTATCCTGACAGAGAATATGTTCGGAGATATTCTTTCTGATGAAGCAAGTATGGTGACCGGTTCAATCGGAATGCTGGCAAGCGCGAGCCTGAATGAAACGAAGTTTGGTCTCTATGAGCCAAGCGGCGGTTCTGCACCGGATATTGCAGGCAAAGGCATTGCAAATCCGATTGCTACCATTCTTTCAGCAGCAATGATGCTTCGTTTCAGTTTTGATCTGGATAAGGAAGCAGATGCGATCGAACAGGCGGTATCTCAGGTATTGAAAGACGGATATCGTACGATTGATATTATGTCAGAAGGTAAAAAGCAGATCGGCACTGTGGAAATGGGCGATCTGATTGCAGGATATATCAAATAACAGGTTACAGGAGGAAGATAAAATGAGAAGTGATACAGTTACAAAGGGAAAACAGCAGGCACCGCATCGCTCACTTTTTAACGCATTAGGACTGACAAAAGAAGAGATGGAGAGACCATTGGTCGGTATCGTAAGCTCTTATAATGAGATTGTTCCGGGGCATATGAATCTGGATAAGATCGTGAACGCTGTAAAGCAGGGCGTAGCAATGGCAGGAGGAACACCAATTGTATTTCCGGCGATTGCTGTCTGTGACGGAATTGCTATGGGACACATTGGTATGAAATACTCTCTGGTAACAAGAGATCTGATTGCGGACTCTACAGAGGCTATGGCTATGGCTCATCAATTTGATGCTCTGGTTATGGTACCGAACTGCGATAAGAATGTACCGGGACTTTTGATGGCAGCGGCAAGAGTGAACGTGCCGACTGTATTTGTCAGTGGCGGACCGATGCTTGCCGGACGTGTACAGGGTAAAAAGACCAGTCTTTCCAGCATGTTTGAGGCAGTAGGAGCTAATGCGGCAGGCACACTTTCTGATGAAGGTCTGCTTGAATTTGAGAACAAGACCTGTCCTACCTGTGGATCATGTTCCGGTATGTACACAGCTAACAGCATGAACTGTCTGACAGAGGTACTTGGAATGGGACTTCGCGGAAATGGTACAATTCCTGCAGTATATTCTGAGAGAATTCGTCTTGCAAAACATGCAGGTATGAAAGTTATGGAAATGTGGGAGAAGAATATTCGCCCAAGAGATATTATGACAAAGGATGCAATCCTGAATGCGCTGACAGTAGATATGGCACTGGGATGCTCTACCAACAGTATGCTGCATCTTCCGGCAATCGCACATGAGATCGGTATGGACTTTGAGATTGATTTCGCAAATGGAATCAGCGAGAAGACTCCGAATCTCTGCCACCTTGCACCGGCAGGCCCAACCTATATGGAAGATCTGAATGAAGCTGGTGGTGTCTATGCAGTTATGAAAGAACTGGATAAGCTTGGACTGATCCATAAGGACTGTATGACAGTTACAGGTAAGACGGTAGGAGAGAATATTGAGCATGCAGCGAACCTGAATCCAGAAGTTATCCGTCCGGTTGAGAATCCGTATTCTAAGACCGGTGGACTTGCGGTTCTTAAGGGTAATCTTGCACCAGACGGAAGTGTTGTAAAGCGTTCCGCAGTTGTAGACGAGATGCTGGTACACGAAGGTCCTGCAAGAGTATTTGAATGTGAAGAAGATGCAATCGCAGCAATCAAGGGCGGTAAGATCGTAGCAGGTGATGTGGTTGTAATCCGTTACGAAGGACCAAAGGGAGGTCCTGGTATGCGTGAGATGCTGAATCCAACTTCAGCCATTGCAGGTATGGGACTTGGCTCAAGTGTGGCACTGATCACAGACGGACGATTCAGCGGAGCATCCAGAGGAGCTTCTATCGGTCACGTATCGCCGGAGGCTGCTGTAGGCGGACCAATCGCGCTGGTAGAAGAAGGAGATATTATTAAGATCAATATTCCGGAGCTTACGCTTCAGCTTGATGTATCGGATGAAGTATTGGAAGAGAGAAGAAAGAACTGGACACCTAGAGAACCTAAAGTAACAACAGGATATCTTGCAAGATATGCTGCGATGGTTACATCAGGCAATCGTGGCGCAGTACTGGAAGTACCTAAGAATAAATAGTGATATACAGAGAGGATTAAATATGCAGTTGACAGGAGCAGAAATCGTAATCGAATGCCTGAAAGAACAGGGTGTAGACACTGTGTTCGGTTATCCGGGCGGAGCGATTTTGAATGTATATGATGAATTATATAAACACAGTGATGAGATCACTCATATCCTGACATCCCATGAACAGGGAGCAGCACATGCGGCAGATGGATATGCAAGAGCTACCGGCAAAGTGGGAGTATGCTTTGCAACCAGTGGACCGGGAGCGACCAACCTGGTTACCGGTATCGCAACCGCTTATATGGATTCTATTCCGGTAGTGGCAATTACCTGTAATGTGGGTGTAGCACTTCTTGGAAAGGACAGTTTTCAGGAGATTGATATTGCCGGTATTACAATGCCGATTACCAAACACAATTATATCGTAAAGGATGTCAATGATCTGGCAGATACAATACGTAAAGCATTCGTGATCGCACAGACAGGACGTCCAGGTCCGGTATTGATTGATATCCCGAAGGATGTGACAGCAAACAAGACAGAATATGTACCTGAGAAGATTACATCAGTACAGCCGTCAGAAGATATCTGCAGAGAAGATCTGGATCATGCGCTGGCTATGATTCGTGACTCCAGGAAGCCATACATATTTGTAGGCGGAGGCGCAGTATTATCCGGAGCTTCCAAAGAATTGTATGAGTTCGTTAAGAAAGTGGATGCACCGGTTACCGATTCCCTGATGGGAAAAGGAGCATTTCCTGGTACGGATGATCTGTACACAGGTATGCTTGGCATGCATGGCACGAAGACTTCCAACTACGGCGTCAGTGAATGCGACCTCCTGATCGTACTGGGAGCGAGATTCAGCGATCGTGTTACAGGCAATGCTAAGAAATTTGCAAGCCATGCCAAGATCCTTCAGTTTGATGTAGATGCGGCTGAAATGAATAAAAACGTATTGATCGATGAAGGCGTGATCGGAGATCTGAAAGTGGTACTCAGTCAGATTAATAAAGAACTGGAGCAGCAGGACCATGCAGAATGGATTACGAAGATCCGTGATTATAAAGAAAAATATCCGCTTACTTACCATCCGGAAGGATTGACAGGTCCATATGTGGTAGAGGAAATCTACCGTCAGACAGAAGGTAAAGCAATCATCGTCACAGAGGTAGGTCAGAACCAGATGTGGGCAGCGCAGTTCTATAAATATACAGAGCCGCGTACATTGCTGACATCCGGTGGACTGGGAACCATGGGTTACGGTCTTGGAGCATCACTTGGTGCCAAGATGGGACGCCCGGATAAAGTGGTTGTCAATGTGGCAGGAGACGGATGTTTCCGTATGAATATGAATGAGATCGCAACAGCGGTCAGACATAATATCCCAATCATTCAGGTGGTTGTGAATAACCATGTACTTGGTATGGTACGTCAGTGGCAGGATCTGTTCTATGGACAGAGATATTCAGCTACGGTACTGAATGATGCAGTTGACTTTGTAAAACTGGCAGAAGCGATGGGAGCTGCAGGATTCCGTGCAACTTCCAGAGAAGAATTTCAGGAGATATTTGCAAAGGCACTACAACTTGGTAAACCTGTGGTTATCGATTGTCAGATTGATTCGGACGAGAAGGTGTGGCCAATGGTTGCACCAGGAGCCGCAATCAGTGAAGCGTTCGATGAACACGATTTAAATAATAAGTAAAACGGAGGATGCAAAGATGAGCAGAGTGTACAATTTTTCAGCAGGCCCGGCAGTATTGCCGGAAGAGGTTCTGAGCGAAGCAGCAGCAGAGATGATGGATTACAACGGAACAGGAATGTCGGTAATGGAAATGAGTCACCGCTCGCAGGCCTTCCAGGAGATTATCGATACTGCTGAGGCAGATCTGAGAGAACTTATGAATATTCCAGATAACTACAAAGTACTGTTCCTGCAGGGAGGAGCATCTCAGCAGTTTGCGATGATTCCTATGAATCTTATGAAACACGGAGAAGCAGATTATATCGTAACCGGACAGTGGGCGAAAAAAGCATGGCAGGAAGCTCAGAAGTATGGTAAGGCGAATAAGATTGCGACTTCCGAGGATAAGACATTTTCCTATATTCCGGATTGCTCTGATCTGCCAATCTCAGAGAATGCGGACTATGTGTATATCTGCGAAAATAACACAATATACGGAACGAAATACAAAGAGCTTCCAAACACCAAGGGTAAGATCCTGGTATCTGATGTATCTTCCTGCTTCCTGTCAGAGCCGGTAGATGTAAGCAAATATGGCATTATTTATGGTGGCGTGCAGAAGAATATCGGACCTGCAGGTGTTGTAATCGTGATCATCCGAGAGGATCTGATCTTTGATGATGTACTGGAAGGTACACCGACTATGTTAAAATATAAAACACATGCAGATGCCGGATCACTCTATAATACACCGCCGGCTTATGGCATTTATATCTGTGGCAAGGTGTTTAAGTGGCTGAAAAAACAGGGCGGTCTGGAAGCAATGAAAGAACGCAATGAGAAGAAAGCAAAACTTCTCTATGATTATCTGGACGAAAGTCGTCTGTTCAAAGGAACGGTTGAAAAGAAAGATCGCTCACTGATGAATGTACCATTTGTGACAGGGGATAAAGAACTGGATGCTAAATTCGTAAAAGAAGCGAAAGAGGCCGGTCTGGAGAACCTGAAAGGTCACAGAACCGTAGGTGGTATGCGTGCAAGTATCTACAATGCGATGCCATATGAAGGTGTTGAAGCACTGGTGACATTTATGAAGAAATTTGAGGAGGCAAATCTGTAATGTACAAATATTATTGTTTTAATGCAATTGCAGAATGTGGACTGGCGAATCTCAGTGAAGATTTTGTACCAGTCAGTGATGCTAAGGATGCGGATGGAATTCTGGTAAGAAGTGCAGCACTTCACGAACTGGAATTTGGCAAGAACCTGAAGGTGATTGCGCGAGCAGGAGCCGGTGTGAATAATATTCCACTGGATCGTTGCGCAGAAGAGGGAATCGTAGTGTTTAATACACCGGGAGCCAATGCGAATGGTGTAAAGGAATTGGTTATTGCAGGCATGCTCCTGGCATCCAGAGACATTTTGGGTGGTATTAACTGGGTACAGGAAAATGAAGAAGACGGTAATATTGCCAAAGATGCCGAAAAAGCAAAGAAAGCTTTTGCGGGTTGCGAGCTGGAAGGAAAGAAACTTGGTGTAATCGGTCTTGGAGCCATCGGTGTACTGGTAGCCAACGCAGCACAGCATCTGGGAATGGATGTGTATGGTTATGATCCATATCTGTCAGTGGAGTCTGCATGGAAGATCTCCAGAGGAATCCATCATGCAAGAACTGTGGATGAGATTTACAGTGAATGTGATTATATTACGATTCATGTACCGGCACTTGACAGTACAAAGGGCATGATCGATGCAGATGCTATCGGTTTGATGAAAGATGGCGTGGTTGTACTGAACTTTGCCAGAGATGTGCTGGTGAACAGTGAAGCTGTGGTAGATGGATTGGTATCCGGTAAGATTAAGCATTACGTGACTGATTTCCCGACACCAGAGATCGCAGGTGTAAAGGGAGCTATTGTCATTCCGCATCTGGGAGCTTCTACAGCAGAGGCAGAAGAAAATTGTGCGAAGATGGCAGTCAAAGAGATGCGTAATTATCTGGAATATGGTAATATTAAAAACTCTGTCAATTATCCAAACTGCGATATGGGATACCCGGGAGATAACAAGAGAATTACACTTCTTCACCACAATATTCCGAATATGATCGGTCAGATCACAGGAATTCTGGCAAAGGATAATATGAATATCGCAGACATGTCTAATAAGAGTAAAGGCAGTTATGCATATACCATGATCGATGTGGATTCTGACATTCCGGAATCTGTGAAGAAAGATCTGGAGGCAATTGATGGTATCCTTCGTGTACGTATTTTGAATTAGTATGTAATTATAATAAATGACGGTTTTACAGAATTGTTACGATTATTATGAATTAGTTAAGAAAGTAATACTGTAATTCTTAATTCTTGAAAAAACGACACCCCTTTCTTGTGTACACGAGAGAGGGTGTTATACTTTCAGTAGTGTGTGTACAGAAGAAGAATGAGGGGTTTACGGATGAATAATGACAGACTCTCTAATAGAAAGAGACGGTTAAAACAAATACAACGCAGAAGACAGATACGAAGAATCATGGCCGCAGGAAGCCTATTTTTGATGATAATAGTAGCATTTCAGGTGGTTCGGGCAGTAGGGAAAAGTCGTATTGCACAGATCACTTTACAGGCAGATAATCAGTCGATCATGCAGGATGAAAAAGTACCGACATTAACCGCATCAGCAAGCTGTGAGGAAAAGAAGGAAAAGAAGGTTCTGGATAAAGATAAAGGTTATACAGTAAAGGATCTGTTGAAGGAACTGAACAGCGGAAAAGATTATTCCATTGAGTGTGATGCAGACGGAACAAAGGAAGGAAAATTCCCGATTAAGCTGATTCTTTCTAAGGAATTGTCTAAGAAGTTAGAGTCTGACTGGGACGGAAAAGCGAATATAGTTGTTACAAAAGGATATCTGACAGTTAAGAATAAAATCGGTAAATGGAAAGGCAACAAGTTTCAGAAATACGATGGAAGTTATGTAGAGAATGATTTTGTAGTATCCAAAGGGAAAACTTATTATTTCGGCAGTGATGGGAAAAAAGTCAGCGGATGGCAGGAGATTAACGGTAAAAAGTACTTCTTCACAAAAAAAGGAGCAATGGAATCTTCCGAATGGAAGAAAGATGGAGATCATACATATTATCTTACAGAGAATGGCTCAGCGATGACGGGTTGGATGAAACTGGGAGACGATACTTATTATTTTGATGCAGACGGCATCATGCTTACCGGAAAGCAACGGGTAGGTTCTGATAAATGTGTATTCGGAAAGGATGGCAAATTACAGTCTAAGGAAATGAAGATCGATCCGGATAAGCCAATGATGGCATTAACTTTTGACGATGGCCCGGGAGAACGGACGCATGAGCTTCTGGATATGCTGGAGAAATACGATGCGCATGCGACATTCTTTATGCAGGGCATTCACGTGAGCGAATATGCTGATGATGTGGAGAGAATGAAGGAGATTGGCTGTGAGATCGGTAATCATTCTTATGATCATCCGCAGCTTACCGGAGAAGCAGATGGTGGAGCATCGCAGGTGGCAAAGACCAATGAGCTTCTGAAACAGGCATGTGGTCAGCCGGCTACGGTTCTCAGACCACCATATGGAGCAGTCAATGATCAGGTGAAAGCGGCAGTCGGTATGCCGATGATTCTGTGGAACATTGATACGCTTGACTGGAAGACCAAGGATACACAGAGCACGATTGACTGTGTATTGAATACAGCGGATGATGGAGATGTCATATTGATGCATGATATTCACAGTTCAACAGTAGATGCGGCTTTGCAGTTGATACCAAAGTTGATTGAGAATGGATATCAGCTTGTGACAGTATCGGAAATGGCGGAAGCTCGTGACATTATACTTGAGAATGGAAAAGTGTATACAGATTTTAATAAATAGCAGGATATGATGTCTGAGTGTAGACGATTATGCATGATAAAACGCCCGATCGGTGAATAACCGACCGGGCGTTAGTTCTTGAAATTATTGATTTTTACGTTTTTCCAACAGTGCGTGAATCTTGTCTGTAGGATTCAGTACATTACTGATGGATTTGTCGTGATTCAGTGACTCAATGATCAGTGCGATGAATTTGCTCATGTCAGCGATAGCGAAGTAAGGTTTGTCATTTACCTCCGGTGGGAGATAGGTCAGGTTGGTGGTTACAACTTTATTGATATATCCTTTTTCATAATATTCGTCAAAGTGAGCGAATCCGTCTGTAAAGAGTCCGAAAGTAGTGCATACGAACACGCGTCCTGCGCCTCGCGCTTTTAACTGTTTGGCTACGTCCAGCATACTGTCGCCGGAAGAGATCATATCGTCAATAACGATCAGATCTTTACCTTTCAGGTCAGAACCAAGGAACTCATGAGCAACGATCGGATTCTTGCCATTTACGATAGTAGAGTAATCACGGCGTTTATAGAACATGCCCATGTCTACCCCAAGTACGTTGGACAGATATACGGCACGGTGCATAGCTCCTTCATCCGGACTTACGATCATCAGATGGTCTTTGTCAATGATCAGATCAGGTACTGCGCGGAGCAGAGCCTTCATGAACTGATACTGTGGTGAAAAATTATCAAAGCCGATCAACGGAATTGAATTCTGTACACGGGGATCGTGAGCATCAAAGGTAATGATATTCTCTACGCCCATATCTACCAGTTCCTGCATAGCCAGTGCACAGTCCAGTGATTCACGCTTGGTACGCTTGTGCTGGCGGCTTTCATACAGGAACGGCATAATAACAGAGACACGATGAGCTTTTCCCTGAGCTGCTGAGATGATACGCTTCAGATCCTGATAGTGATCGTCTGGTGACATGTGATTCTGAAAACCGTTAACCGTATAGGTCAGATTGTAATTGCACACATCTACCATTAAGAACAGATCAGAACCACGGATGGATTCGCCGATATAACCTTTAGCCTCGCCGCTTCCAAAACGTGGGCATTTGCAGTCAATCAGGAAATTGTCGGAATGATAATTGGCAAAAAGAGGAGAATTCAGGATCTCTGTCCGTGCCTCCTTACGGAAATTAACAATATGATCGTTTACTTTTTCTCCCAGTCCTCTGCAGCTTTCCAGTGCAGCAATCTTCAGTGGAGCTACAGGTAAAGACTGCTCAAGATATTTGATATTTGTCATTTGTATAAACCACCTTTCTGCGAAAGGCACCAATGCATCATGAAACTAGTGCATTGACCTTTCGCTATCTAATCTGTTTTCCTTCTGATATTATCTTTTTATAAGACTGA